>JBKGZI010000126.1:0-13631 GCA_046545675.1 Persicimonas sp. | reverse complement strand
CCCATCTACGTTATAGGAACACCGACGAGACCTGCCGAGTATGCCCGATGAGCGACGAGACGACTTCACAACACAAGAGATTCTTCTCCGCCGGCCTGCGGTATATGGCGGTCAGCGCGTTCTTCTTCAGCGTGATGGGGCTGCTGGTCAAGGTCGCCGGCCAGCGGCTGCCCAGCCAGGAGATCGTCTTCTTCCGCAGCCTCTTGGTGCTCGTCTTCGCCTACGTGGCGCTCAAACGCATGAGGGTGGTGCCGTGGGGCAATAACAAAAAATGGCTCGTCGTGCGCGGGATGACCGGGTTTTTGGCGTTGAGCTGCTTTTATTACGGCGTGACGCATCTGCCGTTGGCCGACGCCACGCTGATCATGTACACGAACCCGGTCTTTACGGCCATCCTGGCGGCGATCTTTTTGAGCGAGAAGCTCACGCTGGTCGATATCATCGGGGTGGTCGCCAGCCTGGTCGGCGTGGTGCTCATCGCCGAGCCGTCGTTTATCTTCGGCGGGGAATCTCGCCTCGAGCTCTTCGACGTGACGGTCGCGTTGGGCGGGGCGATCTTCGCGGCGATCTCGTATGTGATCGTGCGAAACCTGCGCAAGACCGAGCACCCGATGGTGGTCGTCTTCTACTTCCCGCTCATCGCCACGCCCGCCGCGCTGCCGACCGCTATCCCCGACGCGATCATCCCCACGTGGTGGGAGCTGCTGGTATTGGTGGGCATCGGCATCGTCACCCACATCGCGCAGGTCGCCATGACCAAGGGCCTGCACCTCGAGCCGGCCGGTCGGGCGACCGCGGTGAGTTATCTTCAGGTCGTCTTCGCCTTCATCTGGGGGATGGTCTTCTTCGGCGAATACCCGACCGCGCTGAGCGTGGTCGGCGCGGTCTTGATCGTCGGCAGCACGGTTGCGATCGCGCTGTATCAGTCGGACAAAGGTACTCAACCGGAGGCCGAGTCACCGAAAACCCACACGCCACAATAGCCCTAACCCAAATCGTAGTTTGGCCGCCTAAATAGAGAACGCTCGATCGCTGCAGAGCCTACATATCGCGACGCCCAAGCGGTCAGAAGCGCGCTCTATTTGAGCGGCCAAACTACGATTTGGGTTCGGTGCTCTGGGGCGTGTGGGTTGGCGGGGGTCCTCATATCGCGACGCCCAGGCGGCCAGAAGCGCGCTCTATTTGAGCGGCCAAACTACGATTTGGGTTCGGTGCTCTGGGGCGTGTGGGTTGGCGGGGGTCCTCATATCGCGACGCCCAGGCGGCCAGAAGCGCGCTCTATTTGAGCGGCCAAACTACGATTTGGGGTCGGTGCTCTGGGGCGTGTGGGTTGTTGTAGTGAGTGATTTGTGTATTTTTGCTCATCCCCCAATCACCGCTTGGCGTAGGGCAATGACGAGATGTTTGAATTTATCGAATCTTATGGCCCGGTCACTCAGGCGCTGATGGCGACCACGTTTACGTGGGCGGTGACCGCGCTGGGGGCGGCGACGGTGTTTCTGGCGCGCGGGGTCAACCAGCGCGCGCTCGACGCGATGCTCGGCTTTGCCGCCGGCGTGATGCTCGCCGCGAGCTATTGGTCCCTGCTGGCGCCGGGTCTCGAGATGGCCGAGCGCCAGGGGATGATCCCGTGGGTGCCGGCGGCAATAGGGTTTATGGGCGGCGGCGCATTTTTGTGGGGTGTCGACAAGATTTTGCCGCACCTGCACCCGGGCCTGCCCATGGAGGAGGCCGAGGGCATCGAGACGCCCTGGCGCCGGGCGATCCTGCTGGTGCTGGCTATCACGCTGCATAATATCCCCGAGGGCCTGGCCGTGGGCGTGGCCTTCGGAGCCGCCGCCATCGGCGCCCCCGAGGCGGCCATCGGCGGCGCGGTCGCCCTGGCCATCGGCATCGGCCTGCAGAACTTCCCCGAGGGCGTCGCCGTCTCCCTGCCGCTTCGACGCGAGGGCGTCTCGCGGCCCAAAGCCTTCTGGTACGGCCAACTCTCCGGCGCCGTCGAGCCTCTGGCGGGCGTGGCCGGCGCTCTCTTCGTCATCACCATGCAGCCGGTGCTGCCCTACGCGCTGAGCTTCGCCGCCGGCGCGATGGTCTACGTCGTCGTCGAGGAGGTCATCCCCGAATCCCAGCTCAGCGGCAACGCCGATCTGGCGACGAGTGCCCTGATGGTCGGGTTTACGATCATGATGATCTTGGATGTGGCGTTGGGGTAGGGGGGGGAACTGTTGGCTGGGGCGCGGGGGAAAAGCGTCTATCTTTTGCGTGGTCGGCCAAACGGCCTTAAGGTGTCCGTCGGCACTTAACGTAGTTGTTGTGGAGTACGAATGAGCGATCAGACGGCGAAGAATGTCGAGGCGAGCGAGTGGGTCGAGCAGTCGGCGTTGGAACGGGCGCGGCGGGTCGCCGGCGAGGTGGCCGCGGAGATGGGCCTCGACGAGGCGCTCGAGCCCTACGAGGGGCTGCGGCATTCGGGGGAGCGGGACGGCCGGCCGGTGTTGCATCTGGAAGATGTCACCGGGATTCCGTTCGTCTCGGCGGTGCCCGGCGTCGAGGAGTATCAGCACCGGGCGCGGGTTCGTGCCGAGACCGGCGACTTATTTGCGGCGGTCACCGCTCCCAACGAGGGCTACGAGGAGTATTGCCGGATGAAACTCGGCCTCGGTGAGCCCGAGCTCTTCCGGCCCAAGCCGGTGGCCGGGCCGATGAAGATCGCCGAGGCCTGCGCCCACGATCAAAACCTCGACTGGCTCGTCGACTGGGCCAATGAGCAGGCCGACGACGAGCCCGGGCTGGTCATCCACCCGTATATGTCCATCGAGCCGGTCTGGGAGCTCGCGCGAAAGCTCACCGATCGCGGCGTCGACGCCCAGGTCGTCGGCCCGCCGCCGCCGGCGTTGTGGATCGCCAACGACAAGGGGGCGTTGGCCGATATCGTCGACCGGGTCGGCGGCAGCGACTGGAACGTCGAGACCCACCCCGAGACCACGCCTCAGGCGATGGTCGAGCGCCTTCGCCAGATGGCCGAGCGCCACGAGCTCGTCGGCCTCAAACGCACCCGATGCGCCTCGGCGATGGGCAATATCGTCTTCGAGAGCGCGATGATCCGGCGCGCCGAGCCGCTCGAGATCGACCGGCAGGTCCGTCAATTCCTCGAGCGCACCGAGTGGGTCGAGGGCGAAGCCGTGCTCGCCGTGCAGTGGGCCGAGACCGAGGAGTCGCCGTCGACCCAGATGTGGATCCCGCCGGCCGACATCGGCGAGGTGCGCCTCGACGGCGTCTACCAGCAGATCTTGAGCGGCCCCGAGCGCGTCTTCGTCGGAAGCCGACCCTCCACGCTGCCCGAGCCGGTCAACCGCCGGCTCGCCAGGGCCTCCTTCCTCATCGCGACCGCCTTCCAGGAGCTCGGCTACGTGGGTCGCTGTTCGTTCGACTTCATCGTGGTCGGAGAATCCGACGACGAGCCGGCCATCTACGTGACCGAGTGCAACGGGCGCTGGGGCGGCACCAGCACGCCCATGCACCTGGTCGACCGGCTCATCGACGGGCCGCGCCCGCCGTATGTCGCCCAGGACTTCGTCCACCCGGAGCTCGTCGGCGCCAAGCTCACCCACATCCTCGAGGCGGCCGGCGACGAATTATACGACCCGGAGACCGGCGAGGGTCGCTTTGTCTTCTATAATTGCGGGCCGCTCCGAGAGAGAGGCAAGCTGGACGTGATCTCGTTTGGCCAGACGCCCGCCGACGCCCAGGAGGGCATCGATGTGGTGCTGCCCGGGCTGTTGGGGCTGAGCTAGAAGTTAGCTCAATGGACTGACGCACTCCGGGCGTCATAGAGAAAAGAGCTTTTTTCTGACGCCCAGAGGACGTCAGTCCTATATGGCGTCACGGAAACTTCGTATCTCGCGAATAGGCCGTCCGCCTCTCGAGCAGATCCAGCAAATTCAGCAAATCGCGCCGCTCCTCGGCACTCGTATCGAGGGGTCGCCGCTGGTCGGGGTCCTCCGCCAGATCAAAGAGCCAACTTCGGTGGGTGATTCGGTCGTACATATACCGGGTATCTCCGTCCACCAGCAGCGTCTGCTGGCGTGCGGGCCGGCCGTCGACGCCGGTGATGAGCATCTGCGACAGCACAGGGTAACGCCGGGCCTCGCCGCGGGCGAGCAGGCGTAAATCGTCGCCCTGGAAGGTCGCCGGCGGGGCGAGGCCGGACGCGGCGACCAGGGTCGGGGCGACGTCAATGAGCGAGACGGGCGCGTCGCTGGTTTCGGGGAGGTCGCCGCCCGGGGCTTTGAGCAGCAGCGGGATGCGCACGAACTCCTCGTAGGAGTCCAGGCCGTGGTGGCGAAGCCCGTGCTCGCCGAGGGCTTCGCCGTGGTCGGAGGTTATGATCATCAACGTGCGCTCCCAGCGCCCGATCTGGCGCAGGTGCTCGACGAGGTCGGCGAGCATGGCGTCGACGTGGCGGATGGCGTCGCGGTAGCAGCCCAGGCCAGGCGTGATGCCGAAGGCGTCGCAATATCGCTCGGTGGCCGAGTGTGGGTCGTAATAATGCAGCCACATCAGGCTGCCCTCGGGCGCGCGAGACGCCGCTTGCCTGGCGGCGTCGGTGACCTGTCGTGCCCCCCAGCCATCTTCGCCCGGGCCCTCGGGCGCGTTGGGGTAATCGAAGCTGTCGAAGCCCTTCTCGAAGCCGAATCCCTTCTGGAAAACCGCCGCGGGCCCGTCGTCGACGATGCCGTAGGTCCTTCGATCGGCGCGTTGAAAGACCTCGCCGACGGTCGGGTGGCGGTCGCTGCGAGGGGAGGCGAAGACGCGGTTGACGGTGTGGTCGTCGCGCTCGTCGGGGAAGACATAGCGCAGGTCGGTCGTGCGCAGGACGGGCTCGAAGTCCACGGCCAGCGGGATGCGACCGCTGAGCAGGCTGGGCAGCGCGAGGGTGGTGATGCCCCCGGAGGTATAGGCCCTGTCGAAGCGGGTCCATTCGGCGGCCGTCTGGCTCAGGACCGTCCGGCTCAAAAAAGGTGTCGTCTGTTCGTCTGCGCCGTACACGCCCATGAAGTCGGGCCGGAGCATGTCGATGGACACCACGATCGCCAAATCCACCTCGGGTCCGGACTGGTGGATAGGAGGCTGGTCGTCGGCGACTCGGGCACGCTCCGTGCCGAGATCTTCGCCGCTGCAGTTCTGGTCGACGCCGTCGCCGGCGATCTCGCGCCCCAGCGGGCCGACGTCGGCGTCGCCGTCGTCGCAATCGATCCCTCCGAGCCGATACGACAGATAGCCGTCGCCGTCGCGGTCGAATGCCCACGCCCACGGTTGCGCAAAGAAATGAGCCGTCGTGTCGACTCGGCGCGGCACCACGGCGTCGGGGCGGGCGTAGAGGAGCGATATCGCGCTGAGGGCGACGAGCACGACCGGGATCGCCGCGACCGACACGGCTCGTTTGGAGCCGAGGTCGACGGTGCTCAGACGCCTGCGAGACAGCCAGCCGAGGGCGCCGACGAGCAAGACCAACTCGAAGAACGCCAGCGCTCCGTGGACCTCCGGATAGAGGCGCGGCAGGAGGACGACGCGGTTGGCCCAGAGCAGGGCGGCCCACGCCACCAGAAGACAGCCGCCGATGGTCGCTGTCCATCCGGTTTGTGGCGATCGGCTCTTCGGCTCCTCGTCGACCGGCGCAAACCACGGCGCCAGTGCGGCCCCGGCGAGGAGCGTGAGCGCCGCGAGGATGCACAGCAACTGCGCGTTGGGGTCGAGGAACTCGTCGGACATCGAGGCCAATAATTCGTAGCGGCGCTCCATGATCACCAGAACGGGAAGCGCCACCAACCAGCCCGGCACCAGCGCCAGAGCCGCCTGTGGGCGCGACAGTCTGGGCACGCCCATTCGAATCGCCACATAAAGGGCGATGGCTGCGCCCCACACCGAAAAGAAGATCGTGTCGATTCCGGCGAGCCGGAATGCGGCGTACGCGCTCAGGATGAACAGCGGCAGCGCCGTGCTAGCCGCGATGGCCACGGCCGCGGTCGCCGACAGATTCCGGCGCTTGATTGCGCGCGCCGAAGCGGCCAGCGCAAAAAAGACGACCAGCGCCGGCACGGGATAGACGACCGATTGAAAGATGCTGAGCGCTCCATCCCATGTCCAGCCCTCGACCCATTGTCCCAAGATCCCGCCGGCCACTGTCTGCAGGATGCCCGCGCCAATGAGCAGTGAGAGATATGCGAGGAGGTTGGGAGTCCGACGATTCATGCATATAGGTTTAGCCCAGCCACGGTGCGATTGTCACCATCACTCGGGTGCGGTCGAGTAGGCCGCTTCGATCTGGTCGCGGTATCGCTCGTAGATGACCCGGCGCTTGAGCTTCAAGGTAGGGGTGAGCGTGCCGTTTTCGGGGGTCCACTCGTCGTCGACGATCACCAGCTCGCGCGGTCTCTCGTAGGTCTTGAAGTCGGCGCTGCGAGCGGCGACCTCGTCCTCGATGAGCTCGCGAACGCGACGGCGCTCGAGCAGGTTGTCGGTGTCGATGTCGCGCTCTTTCGCCCAGCGCACAAGCGCCTCGTGGTCGACGTTGACGACCGCGATGTTGAAGGGCCGGTCGTGGCCCTCGATCATGACCTCGTCGATATGGGGGCCGAGCTTGATCTGCTCTTCGAGCGGGCCGGGGGCGACGTATTTGCCGTTGGCGAGCTTATATTCCTCCTTGGCGCGGCCCTCGATCCACAGGAAGCCGTCGTCGTCCAGGTAGCCCAGATCGCCTGTGTGAAACCAGCCGTCGTCGTCGATGGCCTCGGCGGTCTTGTCGGGCTTTTTATAATAACCCTTCATGATATTCGGCCCGCGCACGTAGACCTCGCCGTGGGTATATCCTGCGCTGTCATATCGGTCTGACGACGCGACCGGCTCGATGCGCACCTCGACGTCGCGGATGGGCTTGCCCACGCTGCCGATCTTTCGCTGGCCGGGGATATTGACCGCCACCAACGGCGAGGTCTCGGTGAGTCCGTAGCCCTCCAAAACGTCGATATGCATATTGTCGATGAAGTGGGCGACCTCGGCGTTGAGCTTGGCGCCGCCGCTGATGGCGTACCGGAGCCGGCCGCCGAAGCGCTCGCGCACCTTGCTGAAGACGATCCGGTCGTAGAATTTGTCCAGCAGCTTGGCGGTCGTCGAGGCGTGGGCGTTTTGTTGGCGCTCTCGGCGCAGCCGATTGGAGTTGTCGAGCGCATTTTCGAAGAGCTTCTTTTTGAGGCCGCCCTCTTCTTCGATCTTGGCGCGGACTCCCTCGTAGATCTTGTTGAAGATGCGCGGCACGCTAAACAGCAGGGTGGGGCGGATCTCCTGGAGGTTCTGGCTGATCGTCGAGATATTCTCGACCAGCGCCATCGAGGCGCCGGCGGCGAACATGCCGTGCATCTCGGCGGTCTGGCCGAAGGAGTGCGCCCAGGGCAAAAACGACAGGCTGATGTCGTCGTCGCGCAGCAGCCCGAAGCTGTGGATGGCCTCGACGTTCGAGGCGATATTGTGGTGGCTCAGCAGCACGCCCTTGGGCTCACCGGTGGTCCCCGAGGTGTAGATGAGCCCGCAGATGTCATCTTTGTCCGGCTCGACCGCTGCGACGCCCGGCTGGGTGCTGTCCAGCAGCTCGCGAAGGCTGTGGTCGGCGGGCCCGTCGAAGTGCAGAATGCGGGAGACCTCGAAGCCTCCGGCCTGGCGCATCGTGCGCAGCTTCGCGCCGATCTCCTCATTGGCCACCATGACCACTTTGGCGTCGCTGTCGTCGATGATGTATTTCCAATCCTTCTCGGACTGGGATTCGTACATCGGGCAGAAGCGAGCCCCCAGCGTATAGGTCCCGTAGGCACTGATCGCCCATTCGGGGCGGTTGTCGCTGATGATGGCGACGGTGTCGCCGGCCTCGACTCCCAGGGAGGCGAGCCCGGCGCGGCATCTCTCCACCTGGTCACCGAAGTCGGCGTAGCTCATCCACTCGTAGACGCCGTCGCGTTTGACTCCAAATAGACGGTGCTCTGCGTATCGGTCGATGCTATGGTGATAGAGTTCGACCAAATTTCGATACTCGAGGTCGCTAATCTTGTCGTAACGGGCGTATTCGAGCGCCACGGCGGCCTCCTTATAAGTCGAAGGGAGTGAGCTTAAGGGGCATCCGCCCTCTTCAAAGATGTGCGCAATGACGCGCAAATCAATGCCAACTATTGGGCGTCAAGGGTATGATATATCTTGGTTTTTTGTTGAATATGTCGATGGTCGATCCCGTCAAAGACCCGTCAACCCCCATGTTGACTCCCCGATCGACGAGTTAAACTTCCAACCGGAACTGCTCAGTAATAAAACGGAGCCAGAATGATTAAGTCGCCTACGTTTATCCGCTCACTGAGGCGCGCTCTCGTCATTTCGAGTGCGGCGCTGATGATGTTGGGCGCGCTCGCTGTGACCAGCGGCTGCGCGACCGGTCCCGGCGAGAGGGCCACCGGGGCGGCCGCCGACGTGTTGCTGCCTCCCGCCGACGAGGAGAAGCTAGGCCAAGAGCTTCGCCGAGACGTGCTCAAAGAAGTCGAGGTCTACGACAACGACGCCATTCAAAATTATATTGACGAGTTGGGCACCAAGGCGGTGCGCGCGGCCGGCAATAAGCCCAAACAGATCAACTATAACTTCACGGTCATCAAGGGCGATGACCTCAACGCCTTTGCGATGCCCGGCGGCGAGATTTACGTCTATACCGGGCTCTTGGAGGCCATGGAAAACGAGGCCGAATTGATGGGCGTGCTCTCCCACGAGGTCGCCCACGTCAGCCAGCGCCATATCGCGCAGCGGCTTGTGGCCAGCTATGGTCTGCAGGCCCTGCTCAGCGCGGCGCTGGGCAACAACCCGGGCGTGATCAGCCAGCTCGCCGGCAGCGTCGCCGCGCAGGGGTATCTGCTCAAATATAGCCGCTCGCACGAGTCGGAGGCCGACCGCTACGGGCTCGCGTATATGGCCCGCGCCGGCTACGATCCGCAGGGGTTTATATCGTTCTTCGAGACGATGCAGGCTCAGTCGGGTGCGCGGATGCCGGAGTTTATGTCCAGCCACCCCAATCCGGAAAACCGCATCGCGGAGGCGCGCCGGATCATCGCGCGCATGGACAATGTGCCCAGTGAGACCGGCCAACAGCGCTACCAGCAGATGATGAGCGGGCTCGACGCATCAGAGAGCGCTCCGTCGCGCCGCAGGAGCCCGAGCAGCGACGAGGACGACGGCGACACCGACAGCGACACCGATAGCGGCAGCCGCCGCCGAAGACGCTGACGGGCGATCTGTCGACACAAGGCCGGCGCCCCATGATATAGTGGGCGCCGGCCTTTTTTTTGAGTTCTCGGGCGAGGGGTGTGTAAGTGGCTGAATTTGCTGCTTAATTGACGGGTGTGGTGGAGCGATTAATTTGCACGGGCGGGTGGTTATCCGCGGCCAGGTGCGGATGGCGACGCGCTTTCGCAGTCATGACGCATATTCGAAACGCATCTTCGAAGATGCGTATTCAGCCGATGCAGGAGAAGCGATGACCACTTCCACGGACACTCACCCCGACGGCCGACAGCCCCGCATCGACGAATCGGACTTCGCCCAGCGCCCCGAGGAGGAGAGCAGTCAGTCGAAGACCTTGAAGCTGATCTTGATCCTCTTGCTGATAGCCAGCGGCGTGATCGCCATTCCGGTGCTGGTGGTGTTGTACTCGGCCGGGGTCCAGGAGATCGCCGGCGACGACGTCGAGCCCGGCGAGCAGATCGAGCAGCAGCGCATGGAAGAGCAGTTGCCCCGCGATTAGAGGCTTAAATCTGCACGTTTGCCAGCGCCTCCAGTGCTCTCATTTCGAGCAATAACTCGCCGAAATCCACACATTGCTCGTTGGCGGACTCGGCCATCTTCTCGAGCTTGTCGCGCACTTTGAAGGGGTTGAGCTGGTCGGCGGTGACGAGCTGCTCACAGGTCTGGCGCTGAGCGCCGGGCTCGAGCCAAAACTTGGCCTTTTTCTGCAATTCCTCCCTCGTCCAGCCCGGCACGGCTTCGGTGCCGTTGCCGACCAAGAGTTCGTTAAAGTCAGCCTCGGAGGTGCAGTGCATCACGCGGCCGACCACCTCGATACACTGCTCCATGAGCGGGCCGGTGTATTCGGACAGCTCGGCGCCCTCCTCGCCGGCTTGGGCCGGGGTGCCCGGCTCATCGGCCACCGGCTCGACCTGGGGGGGCTCGTCTTGTCGCTCTTCGAGGCCGGGGCGAGGATGTTCGTCGCAGCCGGGCGCGCCGATGAGCAGCAGGGCGCCGGCGGCCGCCGCCCAAAATGTCGATGTCGGCTTGATGGCCATGATGCCTCCCGTGGAGATACTCGGTTCGTCTTTGGAAGCTGGCCACCCGAGTGCGAGCCGTCAATGGTGGCAGCTCGGGTTGGCATCATGCGCTGAATCGTCCGCCGTGTTATTAACGCTGCCCGACTCGCGCTTAGCTTCGCAGCGGACACGAATTTTCCAGCAAGGAAGACGCTGTATGAATGATGATCATGGCGAAAAGCCCGAGACCGCTTCGACCTCCGATTCCCAGGAGAGTCCCCAGGCCGGCGAGGGCGCCTCCGAGCCGCTGGCACCCGATGAGGTGCTTCCTGCGGACGCGATCGGCCCGAGAGGCCCCGGTCTAGGCGGGCCCGGTCGTGGCGGCCCCGGCGCAGGGGGCCCGATGTGGCCGCCCCAGGGGCCGCCCGCGCGCGTCGACCGACTCGAGATGGTCGAGCCGTCGCTTTGGACCCGGGGGCTGGTCACCGTGGCGGCGATGCTGGCGCTGGGGGCGTTTTGGTTCTCGGACACCATCTTGGCGGTGCTACAGGCGCCGGACGCCTCTTGGCGCATGCTCTTGATGGTCATCGCCCCGCCGGTGCTCTTTGGGTTGTATCTGGCGTGGCGTTGGTGGGATTTGCCCCGCCAGCCCCAGGCGATTGTCTTCGCCGACGACCACATCGTCCTGCCCTCCTCGCCGAATTCGAAGAGTACCCACCAGGTCGCCTACGACCAGATCGAGGGCATCATGGCCGTCAGCCGCGGCCCGGCTCAGTCGGTGATCGTCGATACCGGCGGGCAGACGCTGAGCTATTCGGTCGACCAATTTCGGCGCGACCACGGGGCCACCCTGCTGCGCGACGAGCTGCTTCGTCGCATCCGGGAGTTGCCCAACTCCGACGAGATCTTCGATGGGATGCACGAGCGCCAGAAGCTCGCCCGCATCGCCCAATCCAAGCCGGCGACGCTGACCAAGGCCATCCTGGGGAGCTTGGCGGCCTACTTCTTCATCGAGCTGTGGACCGGCGCGATGGACACCCAGCTCGGCCTGCTCGACCTCGGGGCCAACGCCCCGGCGCTCATCGATCAGGGCCAGTGGTTCAGGCTGATCTCGGCGAATTTCCTGCACCAGGGCTGGGTGCACATCATTCTAAACGGCATCGCATTGCTGTTTTTAGGCGCGATGGTCGAGAAGCTGATGGGTTCGTGGCGACTCCTGCTCATCTATCTGGCGGGCGCCATCGGCGGGTCGATCGGCTCGTATTTGCTCGGGCCGGGTGTGCTCTCGGTGGGATCGTCGACGGCGATCTTCGGGCTCTTTGGTGCCTTTTTGGCGCTAAATCTGAAGTTTTGGCATCACCTGACGCCACCGTTTCGCCAGTCGGTACGCTGGTGGGTGATCATCATTGCCCTCAACGCCGGCTTGCCCGTCGTCGTGCCGATCATCGACTATGCGGCTCACCTGACCGGCTTCCTGGCCGGCGGGATCGTCGCCTACGTGCTGCTGATTCCCCAGGATCGGCCCAAGCCAGACCAGAAGCCGTCGAAGTTGGTCAAATTGATCACGGTGCTCATCTCGGCAGTCTTCGTCGCCGGGCTCGCCCAGGCTGCGATCTACGCTACCAATCCGAACCCCGACGATCGACAGGCCGTCTTCGGCGCGATGCTCGACGAGGCGCTCGAGGGAGATGCCTCACCCGATCAGGTCAATTATATCGCGTGGACGACCGCCACGGAGCCGGATGCGAGCCGCGAGCGCCTCGAGAGGGTGCTCGACGCCACCGAAGACGTTGTCGAGGCGAACCCCGACCGACTCGATGTGCGCGATACGCTGGCCACGGTGCGCTACCGGCTGGCGATGAAGTCAACCGGTGAAGAGCGCGCCGACCACATCAGGCGCGCCGTCGACATCGAGCAGCGCGTGCTCGAGGAGAGTTCGGCAGGCCCGGAGCTGCTCGGCGGCGGCCAGAGCACCTACGCCAGCCAATTGGCCCGCTTCGCCGACTACCACCGCGAGGTCGTCGGGCCGCTGATCCGCGAGGACGTCGTCGACTCGGCGCCCGAGCTGAGCGTCGAGGCCGCCGACGGCGGCACGCTACGTATCGAAGCCACACAACAGCCGTCCCAGCCGGTCAATATCTACGCCCCCGCCAGCGCCGATGGCGAGGTCGTCGGTCTGCTGCGCACCTGCTTGCCGGCAGGCCAAGCCGAGCAGACGCATAGCGGTCGCAAGGCGATGCGCAATTGGCCCGAGGGGCTGACCCTGGAGGCCGCCGTGGTCGAGCCCGGCGGCGAGGGCTGCGCCGAGGCGTTCGATTATTGGGAGATGACCGAGGATATCGCCAAGCTGCCATGAAGCGCGCCGACCCCGGTGCCAGACCTGCCAGGTCTGGAGGCAGGGCAGGCTGCCCTGGCACCGTTGCTCAATTGCGGCCGGGCAGACGTGCCGCTAGCCGATCGAGCGTGGTCTGCATGCGGCCGGTGACCTGTTGGTAGCCGGCCTCGAGGTCGGCGCGGCGTTCGGGGTTGCCCTGCAGGCGCAGCGGTTCGAGCACTTCGACCAGGATGCGCGAGGGTAGCGGGATGTGCACCGAGATCGGCCCGACCAGCAGGCCCATCGGGGCCGCCAGCGCGATCGGGAAGACCTTGAGCCGCAGCAGCTTGTCCAGACGCAACGTGTGCGCGATGCGCTCGCCGCGGGTGATCACGTACCAGCCGTCGTGGCCGCCGGCGGAGACCACCGGTACGACGGGCACGTCGGCCTCGAGCGCGATCTTTACGAAGCCCTTGCGACCGCCGAAGTCGATCTGGTCACGCATCGAGCTGGGGCGGTGGACCTCCCAGTCGCCGCCGGGATAGACCAGCACTTTGTGGCCGTCTCGCAGGGCGGCCACGGCGTTCTCACGCGAGGCGGGCACCACGCCGCTGCCGCATAGAATCCGGCGCAGGATCGGTATATCGAAGAGCAGGTCGTGGCCCAGGGTGACCGGCGTTTCGTCGAAGTTCGTGTGGCGCAGTAGGTGGCGCAAGAAGATGAAGCTATCCGGGGTCATCACCCCGCCGCTGTGGTTTCCCACCAGCAGCGCGGCGCCTTCGGGGAGCCGCTCGAGGCCCTCGACGTGGGCGTCGAAATACCCTTCGACGAGCTCGACGAGCGGCTCGAGAAAGTAGATGACGTCGCGATTTGGTTCCTGAACATCGTTCACAATTGCCCGGGGGCGTGTTTAGCTTATATTTTGCGCTATATCATGGATGTGGCTACCGTTATCGCACGGTGCTGGCTATAGGAACCTGTGATCGCAA
>JBKGZI010000125.1:0-13672 GCA_046545675.1 Persicimonas sp. | reverse complement strand
TGGGTGCGCCCCTCCGACCGCGCCAAGGGCGCGTCCGGAGGCGGCTTACCCACAGGTACGGTTTGGATCCCGGATGAAACCACATCGTGGGCTGATCGCGGAAAAGACGAACCGCCCGTGTGATCGCATAGCCATACACCCAAACCGTACCGCCCGAATGATCGCCGGGCCACGAAACCAAAACGAACCGCCCGCACGGTCGTAAGGCCACGAAACCAAACCGTACCTGGGGGTAAGCCTCGGCGCCTTTTGCCGAGGCGCACCCCCAGAGAGGGTCGCCGCTCACACATCTCCAACAAGCCAAACGTCCGCGCCATCCGAGGCTCTATAAACCACTCACAACGCCACCTTGACAACCAAAGCTGGTACCATATAGTGACGCGCCGATTTGACTGTTACCGAGATTGAACGCGGATCGACATATAAACAGGCCAATGTCCGGCATTGGTCATCAACGGAGAAGGTATGGCAGACAAGGTCTATCGCAACGTGGGAGAGCTGTTCGATGAAGAGCGGTTCGAACAGATTAATGAGTATCAGGAGTGGGACTCCCAGGAGATCGAGGATTCTCGGCGCAGGCTCGAAGAGCTTCTCGAGAAGCGCGAGACTCAGATCGAAGAGGGTCTCGAGGAAATGGAGACTCGGTATTTTTGGGTCAGCTACGTGCTGCGTGCGCTGGGCTTTTGCTATAGCGTCGCGGAGATGACGCCCGAGGCCACCGAGGCCGAGGAGCCGCGCCCGGACTTCACGCTCTTCGATACTGCCCAGGCTTTCCAGAACGCACTTCCCTATCGCGGTGAGCGCGAATTCTTCGTCCACGCCTCTGCGATCATGCGCGGCTTGGCGTGGGATGCCTCGCTCGACGAGATTCAGGAAGAAGAAGGTGTGATGAACCCGGCCTTCGAGATCGACCGGTTCATTCGCGCCACCGGCGTCGAGTGGGGAATCCTGACCAACGGCCGCACCTGGCGGCTGTTCCACCGCGATACGGTGGGCCTGATGGAGACCTACTACGAGGTCGACCTGATCGCGGCGCTGGAAGCCGACGACACCGAGGCCTTCAAATATTTCTGGATGGTCTTCAGCCCCGAGGCGCTTTCCGGCCACGGAGAAGTCGAGCCGCTCGTGCACCGTATGTTGCACTGATTTGTGGCACGGGGACGTTTATGTTGAATTGAGAAGCGCTTCGTCGCGCCCGAAATAACCTGGCGCGGCGATACCTTCTATAGAAGACGATACATTCCAACCAACATCTGTACATAGAGCTTACGAGGAGCCCCCATGGCGAGAGACGAGTTAGGACCGATTGAGGTCGAAGTCAGAGATAATAATATCAATCGCGCGCTGAACCGACTCAAGCGCGAGATTGGCCGCGAAGGCATCAGCCGTGAGTTGAAGCGTCGTCGCTTCTACGAGAAGCCGAGCGTGGCCAAGCGTCGCAAGATGCGTGAGGCCGAGCGCCGTCGGCGCAAAGAAGAGCGTCGCCGCAAGCGCCGCAAGCGTCGTCGCCACTAGGTCGACGCGCTTGTCAGCGCACTGAAAAATAAAAGAGCCGGGCGTCTTCGAAGACGCCCGGCTCTTTTGCGTTCTTGCCCGTCTCGGCTTTGCCCATCCACGCGACGCGACAGGCTGTCGGTGACCAAGCGGCCGGCGACTCGAGGAGCCGCCGGCCCTCGGCGATCAACCGCCGGTGCAGACCCCGGCGAGGCCGCAATCACCCGAGCAGCACTCAGAGTCCTCGGTGCATACCGTGTTCAGGGGACGACACGGCGGCTGGCAGATGTTGTCGCGGCAGTTGCCGTCACAACACTCGCTGTCCTCGGTGCAGTCACCGTCCTCGAATACGCACTCGGCACAGCCCTCGTCGACCTCACCGTCGCAGTCGTTGTCTTGGCCGTCACAGACCTCCGGGGTGCACGTCTCACAGCCCTCGTCGATGCGGCCGTCGCAGTTGTTATCCTTATAATCACAGATCTCCTCGCTGACCTCGTCGCACTCGGTGGCGCAGCCCAGCGTAATCTTGAGCGGACTGCCCGCGTTGGGATCGGCGTTGCGCAGCGTATCGCAGGAGTCGCCGTGCAGCGTCAGCGTCTGTGAGCTGCTGTCGTAGGTATACCCGTGGTTGGCGCCCTCATCGACCGGGGCGCCATTGATCTCGACCCAAAGCTTGGAGGTGTCTGCGTCGGCCGGCGGGTCGAGCGCATAGGAGCAGGAAATCACCGAGTCCGAGATGCCGCTGAGGACATTGGCGAGCTGGGAGGCGTTGTCGGCGGTGTAATTGGTGCTGGTGCCCCCGGCTTGCGCCATCTCCTGCAGATTGCTGGTATTTAACGCGAAGCCGACCACGTAGACCGGAATACCGTCCGAATTTAGCTCCGCGGCCTGATCGACCGCATAATCCTGTGAAGTCGGGCTACAGCTATCGTTGGGCGCACCGTCGGTGATCAGCACCACGACCTTGGGGCGAACATCGTTGAGATCATCGTCGGAATCACCGGCCAGGCCGCTGACACGCACCTGGTGGAGCGCACCACCGGTGGGCGTGCTGCCATTGTCAGTAATGCCCGCATAGGAACCACTAATGGTCGCCTCGTCGTGCGAGCCGATCGCGAGCACCTCCTGGCCGGGGCTGGTGCACGAGGTCGACCCCCCGTCGGGATACGAGAGGATGCCGAAGCGGACATCGTCGGCCAATTGGCTGGCGATCAGATCCAGGCCGTCTTTAGCGCGCTCCATCCGGGTCTGACTCTCTCCGTCGGTCAGCCCCATCGATCCGGATTTATCGAGGACGATATAAATATTGGGATCGACCTCGGTGAAGTCGCTCTCCAACTCGTCGCAGATGTCACCCACCGGCGTCTCGCTGCAAGCGTCGCCGACGCCGTCACCGGTCGAGTCGGTCTGGTCGTAATTGGCGACCTCGGGGCAATTGTCGCAGGCATCGCCCAGTTGATCGCCGTCGGTGTCGGTCTGATCGGGGTTGGGCACCTCCGGGCAATTATCGTCGACAGTCGCGACACCGTCGCCGTCATGGTCTTTGGTCGCGTCGTAGGCCGGGCCGCCCTCGCAGGCGGACGGATCTTGGTCGGCGTTGGCGACATCCGGGCAATTGTCGCAGGGGTTACCCACGCCATCACCGTCGTCATCGCGCTGCTCCGGGTTGTCGTCGTTGGGGCAGTTGTCGAGCCGGTTGGGCACGCCGTCCCCGTCGTCATCGTCCCAAGGATTAGAGGTCGAGCCCCCGCCGTCGGAGACGTCACCGGCGTCGGGGTTATTATTGCCCGCGCCTCCTCCGTCGTCGTCGCCGTCCTCCCCATTATTCGAGGAGACGCACTCCCCAGAGCCCGAGCTACGCTGCTCTCCGGGCGCACAATCGTCGCCTGAGCCATTGAGCTCGTCGGTCCCGCATGCAGCGAGCGCACATAGGAACACCAACGCGATAATCTTCGACACGATCCGATTCATCTGCGACTCCCAACTTATCAGGTAGCTGCGTGGAATTTTCAGTTTAAGCACCTGCACCTCTCGCCCCAAACGAGCCGTGGCCCGTTGGCACCGCAAGTCCGAATTCACTTTGCCTCTCGGCCCCCGGAGAGACAACGATTGTAGCGACTATGGACAACTGATGAAAGCCCATCTCTTACGTTTGCCTACAACCTACTACAAGAGACGCTCATTTGCGAAAGATATGCCCGCGTCGGGGGTCAGCGGCCCAACCACATCAGCGCCGTGTCAGGCAGGAGGACGTAGCCGACCACCAACAGAGCGCCGAGCACGGCGGTGTTGATCAGCGTTTGGCGATCATGGCCGAAGGGCGCCTCGGTGTGTACGCGCAAGAACCAGATCAACAACAATCCACCGGTGAAATTAGCCCCGGTTCGCAGCATCTGCAATTCGACCACCGTCCAATCGCCGGCCAGACCAAAGGTCGCCGCCTGAATGACACACCACGCTGCCCCGCAGACCCCGAGAACAAAGATGAGCGTGCGAAGGCGCAACTTGCGGCCCACCAGGAGGAGCGTGACGGCGAAGGTCGTCGGCGGTCCGAGCAAAAAGCCGGTATATAGCAGCGTCAGCGGCGAGACTTCCGCCAGCGGCTCGTCGGGCACCTTCGAGCCCCGCCCGCCCGCCCGCTCGGGATCCATGCCTGCGGCGCGGCGGGCATCGGCCCACTCGCGTTCGAAGGCCAGGTGGTCGTCTCCATCCATGCTCGCCTGGGATTTGCTATCGGACATCGTCGCCTCGAAAACGGCTCCTCTTCGCTGCGGCCATCATATCTCACAGCGGCCCAGAACGGAATCGGTGTCTGCGCGGCGGACCAGGACTCGCAAAACCCGGTCCAAACAACATGCTTACAACTTGACGAGCCCCCGCAGTGCCACTATTGGATTCGGTGCGCCGAAGGCGCCACGAGACAACGACCGCCGGCGGTGGATCGCGGCTGACCGCGCCCCACAATCGCATTCCATAGCTGTTCCAGACGCAGGGTGTCGACGATGGCCAAGAAAGCACCAGAAAAAGACGAGCAACCCGAGACGGCTGCCGAACAGGAAGCCGAACGGCAGGAGCAGGCGCAAACGGAGGCCGAGATTCCCGTCCTCGACACCGAGATCGGCGAGCGACTGCTCGCTGAGCTCGGCGAGGAGAAGCTCGTCGAATTCTACGAGATGATGGTGCTTATCCGTCGCTTCGAAGAGCAGGCCGGCCGCGCCTATCAGATGGGTAAGATCAAGGGGTTTTGCCACCTCTATATCGGCCAAGAAGCCGTCGGTGTAGGCTCGATCAGCCCCCTTGAAGAGCGCGACTACGTCGTGGCCGCCTACCGCGAGCACGGCCAAGCGCTGGCCCGCGGGCTCGATCCCGACGCCGTCATGGCCGAGCTCTTCGCCAAGGAGACGGGTGTCTCGGGCGGCAAGGGCGGCTCGATGCACCTCTTCGACGTCGACAAGAATTTCTACGGCGGATGGGGCATCGTCGGCGGCCAGATTCCGACCGCCACCGGCGTGGCGTTCGCGGCCAAATACCGCGACGAAGACGCCGTGTGTCTGTGCTTTATGGGCGACGGCACCGTCCCTCAGGGCGCCTTCCATGAATCGCTGAACCTCGCGTCGCTGTGGGATCTGCCGATCGTCTATATCATCGAGAACAACCGCTACGGTATGGGCACGGCCGTCGAGCGCATCAGCGCAAAGACCGACCTGGCCAGCAAGGCGGACGGCTTCAACATGAAGGGCGTGACCGTCAAGGACGCCCAAGACGTCTTCAAGGTCTACGACGCCATCGACGAGGCGGTAAAACGTGCGCGCGAAGAGCAGCGTCCCACCCTCGTCGAGCTGCGCACCTATCGCTATCGGGGCCACTCGATGAGCGACCCGGCCACCTATCGCACCAAAGAAGAGCTCCAACGCGAGCAGCGAAAGGATCCCATCCAGCGCTTCACCCGCTGGCTGGTCGACAACGGGCTGCGCACCGAAGAAGAGCTCAAAGAGATCGACGCCAATAACAAGGCGCGCGCCAAGCAAGCGGTCAAATTGGCCGACGAGGCCGACTTCCCGCCGCTCGACGCGCTCGAAAAGGACGTCTACGTCGAGTGGCCCGACCAAATCGATTGATCATGCCCGGATAAAAACAGAACAAAGGTTTTTCCCATGCGGCAAATTGCCTACCGAGAAGCTCTCAACGAAGCGATGGTCGAGGAGATGGAGCGCGACGAAGACGTGTTCCTGCTCGGCGAAGAAGTCGCCGAATACAACGGCGCGTATAAAGTCAGTCAGGGCATGCTCGACCAATTCGGGCCCAAGCGCGTCATCGACACCCCCATCGCCGAGCTCGGCTTTACCGGCCTGGGGATCGGCGCGGCGATGGCCGGGCTCAAACCCATCGTCGAGATGATGACCTTTAACTTCGCCATCTTGGCGCTCGACCAGGTCATCAATACCGCCGCCAAGATGCGTTATATGTCCAACGGTCAGCTCAGCTGCCCGGTGGTCATCCGCGGCGCAGGCGGCGCAGGCGGCGCCCTGGGCGCGCAGCACTCCCAGTCGCTCGAGGCGCAATACGCCCACATCCCCGGCCTCAAGGTGATGATGCCCGCGACGCCGCACGACGCCAAAGGCATGCTCAAGACCGCCATCCGCGACCCGGACCCGGTCATCTTCATCGAGGGCGAGATTCTGTACGGCCTCGAAGGTGAAGTACCCGAAGACGAGTATACGATTCCGCTCGGCAAGGGTGATATCAAGCGCGAAGGCGCCGACTGCACGATCATCACCTGGAGCCGCATGGTCCACATCAGCCTGCAGGCCGCCGAGAAGCTCGCCGAGCAGGGGATCGACGTCGAGGTGGTCGATCTGCGCAGCCTGCGCCCCTTCGACAAGGAGATCATCCGCGAGTCGGTCCAGAAGACCAACCGCGCGGTCATCGTCGAAGAGAGCTGGCCGTGGGTCTCGGTCGGCGGCGCGATCTCCGAGTGGATCGCGCGCGATCTCTTCGACTGGCTCGACGCACCGGTGGGCCGCGTCCACCAGCGCGACGTGCCGATGCCGTATGCCTATAATCTGGAAGACGCTTCCCTGCCCGGCACCGAGCAGATCATCGAGGCTGTCAAAAAAGCGGCGTATGTGGCTCGATGAGCCTCAATTATTAGATGGATGTTTAAGATAAATAGATAACCAAAGAGGCACTCAATGGCCGAAGTAGTCACGATGCTGGCGCTCAGCCCGACCATGGACGAGGGCACCCTCGCCGAATGGGTCAAAAATGAGGGCGAAGAGATCGACGAAGGCGAGATCTTGGCCGAAGTCGAGACCGACAAGGCGACCATGGAGATGGAGTCGTTCTTCGAGGGCGTCCTCTTGAAACAACTGGTCTCGGCCGGCGATGCCGTGCCTGTGGGCGCTCCGATTGCGATCATCGGCGAGGAAGGCGAGGACATCTCCGGCGTGCTCGATGATCTCGAGGGCGGCGAGGCGGCGGCCGACGAAGCCGGCGCCGAGGCTCCCGAGGTCGAAGAGGCCGAGGAGGCCGAGGTCACCGAGCAAGAAGAAGCGCCCGCCCGCAAGCTCGTCGGCGGTGAAGTCGCAGCTGGCGAACAGCCCTCGGGACGCATCAAGTCCAGCCCGCTGGCCCGACGCATGGCCGAGGAAGAAGGGCTCGAGATCGCACGAATCTCCGGCTCCGGGCCGGGTGGACGGATCATCAAGCGTGATATCGAAGCCGCGCTCGAAGAGCGCCCGGAGGCGCCGACGGCTGCACCTGCTGCTGCGCCCGCCCCTGCCGAGGCGCCGGATCTCCGAGCCGAAAAGCTCCCGCTCAGCCAGATGCGAAAGACCATCGCGCGCCGGCTCGGTGATGTGTGGCAGTCGACGCCGCACTTCATGCTGACCATGGACATCGACATGGCCAAGGCCATGGCGCAGCGCAAAGAGATCAACGCCCAACTGAAGGCCGCCGAGATCGACGCTAAGGTGTCGGTCAACGACTTGATCGTCAAAGCCTGCGCCGTCGCTCTTCGCGAGTTCCCGGCGATGAACGTCGCCTTCCAAGGCGACCACCTGCTCCAATTCGAAGACGTCCACGTCGGCGTGGCCGTCGCCATCGACGAGGGCCTGATCACACCCACCGTGCGAAACGCCGACATCAAAGGGCTTCGCCAGATCTCGGAGGACGTCCGCCAGCTCGCCGGCCGCGCCCGCGACAAGAAGCTCCAGCCCGAAGAATATACCGGGGGCACCTTCACGGTCAGCAACCTGGGGATGTTCGGCATCGAGCACTTCACCGCGATCATCAACCCGCCTCAGGCCGGCATCTTGGCCTGCGGAGCGGTCAAAAAGGTCCCGGTGGTCCAAGACGACGGCGAGCTGGGCGTGGGCACCCGCATGAAGGTGACGCTGTCCTGCGACCACCGCGCCGTCGACGGTGCCGTCGGCGCAGAGTTCCTCACCCACGTGCAGCGCCTGCTCGAAAACCCCGTGCTCTTGATGGTCTGATACTGCAGAAAGTTAGAAAGTCAGAGAGTGAGAAACTAAGAAACTGCAACGGCGAACGGCCGGCCGAATATGCTCGGTCGGCCGTTTTTGATTATCTTACTCTCTTATTTTCTCACTCTCTCACTCTCTGCCGTCACCGGCAGGTGGCGGCCGGGCATTGGCCGGCGATGTCGCTCCATACGGGCATCTGGCGGGCCATATCGAGGGCGGCGTCGCACTCGGCCTCGGCCAAGCGGCTGGCCTGGGCTTGGTCGTCGTGCACGCCCCAGCCGCAGATGACGTCATCTTTGGCGCGGTCGCAGTCTCCCTCGGCCGGGCAAATCCGCACACACGAAAAACACTGTTGCTGGTCAGGCTGCGCCGTCTCGGATCGATCCGGGCGATCGGTGCTGTCGTCGGGTTCGCGGCTGGCGAGTTCGTCGGCCTGATCTTCGTCGGCCTCGTTAGTCGCTTCAGCCTCGTCGTCCTTGTCGTCCTTGTCGTCCTCGTCGATGCGGCCGCTGGGCGCGACCGGCTCAGCGGAGCCGGACTCACCGGTGACGAAGAACGGGTCCTCTTCGGCCGACGGCGGCTTGCCGATGACCTCGTCGCCCTCGCCCTCACCCCCGTCGCTGTTCTGAGTCGGTGTCGAGCATGCGACGGCCAGCGTTGCGACGGCTACGAGGAGCACAAGAAGGCGGCCCCCCCGCCCTGCATGTGCCTGAACAGACCACTTCATTCTTCGACCTCGGCGTCGCGAAACGCCCAAAGATGACTTGCCAGAAAATTGATGGCCATGCCGAAGGCGATGCCCGTGAGCACCGCCAGCGTCGGACCGACGTCGATCGTCCCCAACCGCTCCGCCGCCCACTGGGGCATCAGCCAAGAGTCGGCGCCCAGCTCGAGCGGCAACTGCTCGAAGACAAATGTATTGGTCGCCGATGCGACGAATAACTGCACGCCGGCGGCGACCGATGCGCTCACATAATATTTGCTCAACCGACCGAACCAGTCGCGCCGGTTCCCCTTGATGCGATCTCCCCAGGTCCACGCGTCATTGAGCAGAAAATTCGTAAAGATGCTCACCAGAATGCCCAGGGCATTGGCCAGCGTAAATTGCATCTTGGCCAGCGCGCCCGGCATGTCGACAAAACGAAAGAAGAATTCGAAGACCGCCAGGTTGACGACCACCCCGGAGACGCCGACCAGACCAAACTTGACCAGGCGACTCAACCGGCTGGTGGTCAGCCACGGAAGTCCGAATAAGACGGTGGACTCCACTTCACCGGCCTCCGACTCCTCGAGGGGATCGGCGGCCGCTTTTGCGGCGGCGGGTTTAAGGCTGGGGGAATGATTCGACAAAGACGGTCTGGTAATCCGCGTGGAATTGGAAGCCCACCTTGCGATAGACGCGGCGAGCGGCCTCGTTTTCCGCGTTTACATAAAGCGTAATCCGCGGGAGGCCAGACTCGAACAAGTCTTCACAGATGTCAAATAAGGCGCGCGTGGCAATCCCCTGCCCCCTAAATCGCGGCGGCGTATATACCCCTGAGATCTGGGTACCGAAGCTCGAGGAGGCCGAAAGATCGGCCTTGAAGATCAACCGGCGGTGCTCGTCGAACCAGCCAAAGCTGCGCTCGGCCAGGATGCGATGGCGCACGTGGCGGCGAAACGCCTCCGGGTGGGCCTGCAACGGATCTTCGAGGGTCTCTTCGAGGTGCATGCGAGCGCTGGCCAAGAAGATGGGCTCGAGCTGTTCGATGTGGGCGCGCTCGACGCCGGTGCGCTCGTAGCGCGGGCGCCCGTCGGCGTAGAGATGGTCGTACCAACGGTCGCGCTCGAGCACGTACAACTCCTGATCGCGATTGAGGCGCGCGATCACCTCGAGATCGTCGCGCGTGCCGCGATAGGCGCACCAAAAAGGTCGCACGGCGGCGTGCGCCGAGACGATATGCTCCAGGACGAGCTCGCGCCGGCGGTACCAGCGAGCCAACGAGGCGGCGTGTTCGTCGTCGAGCGCGTCCACGAGCAAGAGCCTGTCGGCGATCACCAGAGACGCTGCCAGCAACCGCCCCGTCGGATCGACGATCCCTGCAAAATGGTACAGCTCGGGACGCCCCTGCGAGCGCACCCCGTTATTCTCCAACCAACATAATTGAAAGAGATTCGCGGCCACGTCGGCCGACAAGAAATCGAGCAGTTGCTCGTGGTGCTCCTCGCCGAGCACCTGGGGAGCGGGCAAGCCTTGTGAACTCTGGAGTTGGAAGCTGGCCATCGGTTGCATCGCCGGACGAGGGGGCACCCATACGCACACTGGAAAAATGTACGACGGGAAGGCTCATATGCAAGAGCCCGGCGCAAAAACGCCGGGCTCTCGGTGCTGATTAGATGTGGCCTGTAGTCTTAGAAGCTACTCCCGAAGGGATCGGTGTCGTCATCCATCTCGAGGTCGAGCTTCGGACCCTTCTTTTTCTTCTTCTTGGGCTTGGGCTTCGACGCGGTCGATTTCTTGGGCGGCGCGGCGGGCCTCGTGCGGACTTTGCGCTGGGGCTTTTTCTTCTCTTCCTTGGCTTCCTCTTCGTCGGGAAGCGGCGTAAAGCCCATGTCGACGAGCTTGGCCTCGGGCTCTTTGGGTTGATAGACGGCCTTATTATAGACCTTGCTGTCGACTTTGTAGGTGCCCATGGTCAGCGCATAAGCAGCTCCGCCGCCGCCGAGCACGAGGACCAGGACAAGCCCCAAGATCAGGCCGGCCTTCGAGGAGTTCTGTTCGGGCTCGACTTGTTGCTGAGCCTGCGCGGCCGCTGCCGCTCGAGGGGCGGGCGCGTGCTGCTGAGCCTGCCTCGCCGCCTCTAGGCGCTGCTGCTCTTGGCGCCGACGGACCTCTTCGGGATCTACTTCGGGCTCGGGCTCTTCCCACTCGCCCTTCTCCTTGAGCTCCTCGATGCGCAGCGCCTCGGCACGCTCGGCGCGGCGCTTGTCGAGCTCGTCGAGCCGGTCCATCTCGGCGGTGATCCGCGCCTGGGCATCGGCGCGTCGACGCGCCTCTTCCTCTTGCTTTTGGCGCAGCTCCTCTTCTTCCTTGGCCTTGATCTCGGCCTCGATGCGCTCTTGCTCGGCTGCCGCCTCGTCTTCGGTCTCGCTGAGAATGCCAGCCAACAAATCATTGGCATCGTCGTCACTGGCCCAGTCGTCACCTTTTTTATTTTTTGCCACGTTTGAATCTCCTGCGGTTATGGCCTCGCTCAGAAGACTTCTGAAGCGCGGGCCAGAACAGTTAGCGTGCTCCGAATGGGCGCGCGAGCAGGCCTAGTATAGTGTGCGGAAACCATTCCCACAACCACAGCCTCGAGTAGCGGCGCCCTGCCATCTATGACTACTAACGAACGTCTGTGCGTTCGGATCTAATTAAGGTCGAGAAAGTGAGAAAGTCAGAGAGTCAGAAAGTTAGATACGGCAACGGCTCGCCGCCGACTCAATCTCCGGCTTCATCGAGCAGCTCGTCGCGCACCTCGTCTTCCCAGGCGAAGCCCTCCGGATCCTCGGAGACCAGCGGGCCGAATTCCTCGACGAATTCACTGGGGGTGGTGTTGGCGGCCGCAGCCAGCCTCTCGACATCGGCGCGGTCGTCGAAGTCCTTGGGGGTCAGCCTCTGCATATAGCGCCGGGCCACCAGGTAGCTCTCCGAGCTGACGTCGACGTTGCGCACCTTGGTGCGGCCGGTGTCGGGATCGCGCATCTGCTCGAAGGGCACGAATCGGCGCCGGTTGTCCTCGAGCACGACCATGGCATTGCTGCCCCCTTCGGCCAAAAAGTGCACCGCGGCATAGCCGAGATCTCGGGTATATTCGATGTCGAAAGGCACCGGATCGGCGCAGCGCAGCTCGTAGCCGAGCTTGATGTCGCGGAATTTGGTGTCAATGCCGCGCGCCCCAAGCCGCTGGCCGAGCAGATCGTTGAGCACCGAGCCGAGGTTGATATTGGCCAACCGGATATGGCCGAAGGCGTCGCGGCCGGCGTCGGGAAACTTCTCGAGCTCGGAGGCCTTGAGGATCTCGATGAGCCCCTCGGCCATCACGGCGACGCCCCATCCTCTGCCGTGAGCGCGGCCCTTGATCACAGCCCCTTCGATCAGCGAGGCGAACCGGTTCATGCTGGCCTGGCCGGGCTCGAACTCCTCGGGGATCAAGGTGATGTGGGCACCGGCGGCCTTTCCGATTCCCAGAGCGAGGTGGCCGGCCTGCCGACCCATGGTGACCACGTTATACCAGCGGCCGGTGGTCTGAGCGTCCTCGATGAGGTTCTTGACCATGCCGACCCCCACTTGCCGGGCGGTGGTATAGCCGAAGGTCGGCACCCCGGGGGGCAGCGGCAGGTCGTTGTCGATGGTCTTCGGCACGTGGGCGCAACGCAGTTGGCCGCCCATCTTCTCGGCGATGACGCTGGCGCCGAAGGCGGTGTCGTCGCCGCCGATGGTCACCAAGTAGTCAATCTCACGGCCGTAGAGCGTCTCGACGATGCGCTCCATATTATCGCCCTGGGCGGGGTTGGTGCGCGACATGCCCAGCACGGCGCCGCCGCGAAAATGAATCCAGGCCACCTCGCGCAACGCTAATTCGTCGAGTTCGTCGTCGACCAAGCCGCGGTAGCCGTCGCGCACCCCATAGACTTCCCAGCCCTGGTTGAGTGCCTCGATGGTCACCGCGCTGATCACCGAATTGATCCCCGGCGCGGGTCCTCCACTGGCGAGTACAGCGAGCCGTTTGGGAGAGTCCTGGTCAGTCAACGTCGCCTCCTGATCGTACTGGGGCTGAGAGTCATGGGAGAAATCCACAGTGGGTCTGGTGCCGATGCAGTCATAAATTTAGCGCTCGAAGCGGAATTTCCAACGGCTGGCCAACTCGAAGACGTCTCCGGACTGCAACGCCGCACGCTCGACGACCTCGCCGTTGAGCTTGGTGCCCTGCTCTGTGAGCAAGTCGACCAAGAGCACCTCGCCGGTCTCCAAGGGCAGCAACAACACATGCTCCTCGGCGACCTCGTCGTCGGGTACGCTCAAATCGCAGCGATCGGGGTTGCGCCCGATCTTCAGCCCCGCCCGGCGCACCATGATCTGGCCGGGCACCAGGCTCTGAGACAGATCCTCGAGCGCGCCGAAAGAGCGCGGCTCGGGCAGCGGGCGCGGCTCGGAGGGCTCGTACGCCCAGGTCTTGTGGCCGCGGACGACCGCCTCTTCTGCCGATTCGTCGCCGACCGGGGCCGCCGCCCGATCGGCGCTGAACTGGCGCCGGCAGCGGCCGAGGGCGGCGACCATCTCGCCGGCCGAAAAATAGCGCGCGTCGGGATCTTTGTTCAACGCATATAAAATGATCTCGGCCAAACAGTCGGGAAGGCCCTGGCGAAATCGGCGCGGATCCGGTGGCGTATCCATTTCGATGCGCTTCATCAGCGGATAACCTTCTTCGCCATCGAAGGGGACCTCGCCGGTGAGCATCTCGTAGAGGGTGACCCCGACGGCGTACAGATCGGCGCGGTGGTCGACGGTGCGCGGGCTGACCAACTGCTCGGGAGCCATATATACCATGGTGCCGACCAGGTCGCGTGAGTCGGTCACCCGGCTGCTCACACGACCGACTTCGGCGCGCGCGACGCCAAAGTCGGTCAACTTGACCGCCCCTTCCGGGGTGATCAGCACATTCTCTCCT
>JBKGZI010000124.1:0-13684 GCA_046545675.1 Persicimonas sp. | reverse complement strand
CATCGAGTGTCTCGAGCTTCTCGTTATCCACAAGACTTACGCGCTTGTACTTAGATAGTGAGCGTGCAGGGCGGACCCTGACAAACCCCGCCTTGATGGCCTTTACGGGCCGATCCATAAAAAAGTACGCAACGATTCACCCAAATTTGTCGATAACTATTATGAGAGGGGCGAGCGATCCTAGGCACTCGCTCGGTGTCCCTCTCAGGGCGGGTGAGTCGGCGTGGTGCGAATGTGCCGACTCACTACCTTGGTGGCCGAGCCGGTGGGCGAGGTCTGCGGCGGAACCGGTTCCCGGTCCGCAAAAGTGGGTGGTCAGGCGAAGACGTATTTGAATCCGAGCCCGAGGTCTTCGCCGGGCGCCCCAACATGCCCGGTGTGTGTGACGCGGGCTGCGCTGCGGTCGAGATTTAGCGCAAAATACGAGCATACACCGATGACAATTTGCCGCAGCGGCGTCCCCGAGAAGGGGCGTCGGGTCAGCCGCTCGCTAGTACAGGGGTGAGCTGGCCGGGTGGCTTACAAAACCGGGGTTTCCACTTACTCGCCGCTGGTCGAAATAGGACCGGTGGAGCGCCGAGGTATGCCTGGAGTGTGGTAGTGGGTCGGAGTGATCCCCATCACGGTCAATCGTCCGGAGACTCGCGCTCCTCGAGCGTCGCGCGCAACACCGGCACCATCGCCAGATCTTTGGGCCGCTCGGACTTCTCCTTGAACTCGAGGTAGCGTCGCATATCCAGAACGCGCACCTCAGAGCCATCGATGCTGTAGGGAGCGGTGTCCCCCTCGCACAGGACCCGCAGAATTTCGGTAAAATCACTCGGACGATTGGCCATCGCGGACTCGTCTGACAGCGTTGGCGTGGTCTTGGACGGCGCGCAGTCGCTCTTCGGGCGTCAGCGAGAGCATCCAGCGTATCAGCGTACGATCGACGCCGTCGGTGGATGGCACCGCGGCGTCGTTGGCTGGTTTTGGGGCGGTGGGCTTGTCTATGACGATAAAGATAGTCCCTCGAACGCACGGTCACAAGCGATACGGCAGCTCGAACACCAGGCCAGGATGGACTGGCACCGATAAATCAATCAGGCCACGTCGACGCCCAGGAGCCGGCTCTCGTATTTGCGCACCTTGTCGCGCAGGTCGGCGGCGTCCTCGAAGCGCAGGTCGGCGGCGGCGGCCTTCATCTTCTCGCGCGTCTCCTCGATGAGCGACTCGAGGCGCTCCTTGGAGTTGATGTCCTCGACGTTGTCATATTCGGTGGCCTCGTCGGCGGTGTCGGTGCCGGCGGCCACGCTGGCGTGCTCGCCGGGGACGTGCTGCTCGAGGTCGCTGATCTTTTTGCGAATTGTCTGTGGAGTGATGCCGTGCTCTTCGTTGTAGGCAAGCTGCTTTTCACGGCGTCGGTTGGTCTCGTCGATGGCCTCTTCCATGCTGTTGGTCATCTTGTCGGCATACATGATCACCTTTCCGTTGACATTTCTGGCCGCCCGGCCGCTGGTCTGGATGAGGCTGCGGGTGCTGCGCAAAAAGCCTTCTTTGTCGGCGTCCAAGATCGCCACCAGGCTGACCTCGGGGATGTCGAGGCCCTCGCGCAAAAGGTTGATGCCCACGAGCACGTCGAATTCGCCTTTTCGCAGGTCGCGGATGATATTCATGCGCTCGATGGTGTCGATATCGCTGTGCAGATAACGCACCTGAATGCCCAGCTCACGCAGGTATTCGGTCAGGTCCTCGGACATGCGCTTGGTGAGGGTGGTCACCAGCACCCGCTCGTTGGCGTCGACGCGCTGGCGAATCTCGCCGTAGACGTCGTCGACCTGCTCGAGCGCCGGGCGGACCTCGACCTCCGGATCGATGAGGCCGGTGGGGCGAATGATCTGCTCGGTGACCACGCCCTGGACCTTCTCGATCTCGTAGTCGCCCGGGGTCGCCGAGACGTAGATCGCCTGGTTGATCTTGTCCTCCCACTCCTCGAATTTGAGCGGGCGGTTGTCCAGTGCGCTGGGCAGCCGGAAGCCGTGCTCGATGAGGTTCACCTTTCGGGAGTGGTCGCCGCGGTACATGCCACCGATCTGCGGGATGGTCACGTGCGACTCGTCGGCGACGAGCAGGAAATTCTCCGGGAAGTAGTCGATCAGTGTCGGCGGTGGCTGGCCGGCGCGCCTGCCGGACATATGCCTGGAGTAGTTCTCGATGCCGTTGCAAAAGCCCATGGTGATGAGCATCTCGATGTCGAATTGGGTGCGCTGCTCGATGCGCTGCGCCTCCAAGAGCTTGCCCTGGCCGATGAGCACCTCGAGGTGATCTTTGAGCTCGTCTTTGATCGAGTCGATGGCCGTCTTCTTACGGTCCGGCGGGATCACGTAGTGACTATTGGGATAGATGGCGATCTTGTCGAGCCGCTCGAGGCGTTTTCCACGAAAGGGATCGATCCTGTAGATCGCCTCGATCTCGTCGCCGAAGAATTCGATGCGGATGGCCTCTTCTTCCTCGTAGGGGGGGAAGATCTCGACGACATCACCGCGCACCCGAAACTTACCGCGGAAGAAGTCGTAGTCGTTGCGCTCGTATTGGATCTCGATGAGCTTGGCGAGCACGTCTTTTCTGCGCGCCTCCTGGCCCTCTTCGAGGAAGAGGAGCATCCCGTAATAGGCCTCGCTCGAGCCTAGACCGTAGATGCACGAGACCGAGGCCACGATGATCACGTCGTTGCGATCGAAGAGGCTCCTGGTCGCCGAGTGGCGCATGCGATCGATGGCGTCGTTGATGGACGAGTCCTTCTCGATGAAGGTGTCCGTCGATGCGATATAGGCCTCCGGCTGATAATAATCGTAGTAGGAGACGAAATACTCGACGGCGTTATACGGAAAGAGTTCCTTGAACTCGTTGTAGAGTTGGGCGGCGAGGGTCTTGTTGGGAGCCATCACCAGCGTGGGCCGTTGGACCTTGTCGATGACGTTGGCCACCGTAAAGGTCTTGCCGGTGCCAGTCGCCCCCAGCAGCGTCTGATGCTTCTGGCCCTCGACCAGGCCCTCGGTGAGCTCGGCGATCGCGTTCGGTTGGTCGCCCTTGGGGGAGTATTCGGAGACTAATTTGAATTCGTCGGGCATTGGGGAGCAGGGGTTCAGGGGTCCGGGGGTCCAGGGGTCCAGGTGGCGCTGAGGCGCTGAGGCGCTGAGTCGCTGAGTCGCTGAGTCGCTGAGGCGCTGAAAGCCAGCCAGACTGAACAGGCGTTTAGTTCGGGGCGTAGCGTAGCGCAAACGTCGCGGTACGCAAACTGTCCGCGGGCGGCGACCATTCCGACTGCCTCCCGAGCCCCTACGGCTCCTTCGGAAGGAAAACGAAGGTGCAGGCGTTGATTAAGATGAGCGATGCGTTCAAGTATGTTAGCGTCTGTTCTCAAGATGTATCAATGAGTTGTGGGGATACCGTCGCATTTGCTCAACTTCTCCAGCCGGAGCACCATGAGTTCGTCACCGACCATACCACAGCGGCTTCAGCCAGCGATCGAAAAAGCTCGAGAGTTGGTCAGTTGCTACTTCTCTGACACGCAATTCGACCCGGAGGCGGGCCGTGTCAAAGTCGGCGGTGAGCGCTACCTGCTGGTGCGAGCGGCCTCCATGTCGGTCGAGTTCTTCGAGGTGGTACGTCGGCTGTACCGTGACGAGGGCGAGGAGAAGGCGTTCGCCATCGCCCACGGGCTGCTCTTCGATGTGGCGCATTCCCTGGGTCGCGCCGACGCGCGCGCGTTTCACCAGCGATTCGATCTGGACGACCCCTTCGAGAAGCTCTCCACCGGACCGGCCTACTTTGCGCGCGTCGGTTGGGCGTCGGTCGACATACTCGAAGGACAGCTCGAGATCGGCGACACCCAAACCTACATGGTGTACGACCACATGCACTCCTTCGAGGCAGATGCTTGGCTCGAGGCCAAGGACGACGCCGAGCTGCCGGTGTGCACGATGAGCGCAGGATATTCGTCGGGCTGGGTCTCCGAGAGCGTCGACGTCAACCTGGCCTCTGCCGAGATTATGTGCCGCGCCCGCGGCGACGACAGTTGCCGGTTCGTGATGGCTCATCCCGACCACATCGACGAGCGCATCCAGAACCATCTGAGACATAAGCCGAAGCTCGCCGAGCACGTCAGCGACTTTCGCCTGCCGGGTTTTTTCACCCGAAAGCGCATCGAAGAAGCGCTGCACGAGCGCGAGGAGCAGTATCGCGGGGTGTTCGAGGCATCCACCGACGCGCTGCTGGTTGTGGCCAGCGATGGCAAAATCAACGGCGCCAACCGGGCCGCCGAGGAGCTGTTTCGGCTCGACCGCGGCACTCTATCGAGGTGTGATGTCTCCGAAATCTTGCCGCTTCGCACCGACTTCGAGGTGATCGTCGAGGTCATTTCTGCGGGCGACACCTACCACGGTGAGCTCGAACTCGAGCACGACGACGACGAGCAGACCTGCCATGTCGAGGTACGCGCCTCGGGCTACCGGGTCGACAACAGCCAACACCTCTTGCTGACGATTCGCGACGTCACCCGCCAAAAGCAGATGCAGGAGCAGCTATACCGCGCCGACCGCCTGGCCAGCCTGGGCACGATGGCCGCCGGCGTGGCACACGAGATCAATAACCCCCTGTCATTTATCATCAGCAACCTCGAAGTGACGTTGTGGGAGCTCGACAAGCCAGAAAAAGCCGAGTTCGACGAGCTGCGCGAGGCGATCCGACGCGCCAAACGTGGCGCCGAGCGGGTCGAGCGCACCGTGCGGGATCTAACCAACTTTTCTCACGGGGGCCTCGACGACAGCGTCGAGCCGGTCAACGTGCACCGCATGCTCGATCTGGCCGCTCAGATGGTCGAAAAGACCATCGAGCACAAGGGCGGTCAGCTGGTCAAGAATTACGGTGACACGCCACGTGTCTTGGCCAATGAGGCTCGCCTCAATCAGGTCTTTGTCAACCTGCTTCTCAACGCCGCGCAGGCGCTCTCCGGAGATCATGGGGACGAGAATTTGGTCGAGATAACGACCTGCGTGGACACCGAGAATTATGTCATCGTCGATATCCGCGACACCGGCTCGGGCATCCCCGAGTCGATCCGAAAGCGTGTCTTCGACCCGTTCTTTACCACTAAGCCGGTCGACCAGGGCACGGGAATCGGCCTGGCGATCTGCCACGAGATCGTCCAGGCGATCGGCGGCCAGATCTCGTTGGACACCAAGAGCGGTGAGGGCACGACCTTCTCGGTGACGCTGCCCACTCAGGCGCAGTTCTCCCAAGGAAACGCGCCACTTGGCGTTTAGCGGTTGGGCGTGCTGGCCGCACCCCAGAAGGTCATATCCGAGAATTCGTGGATCAAGCTAGCCTCGCCGGTCTGCTGGTCGATGAAAACGAGCTCTCCGTCAGCAGTCAGCCCATATAGCTTGCCCCAGGCGGCGGTCAACGCGAAGATATTGGTAAAGCCGGTCGGCCCCACCGCTTCGCCCTCACCGGTCTGCCGGGAGACCTGCACGAGCTCGTCGGGCTGGCCGTCCTCCTTGGAGGTCATAAACAGGGTGTCGCGCTTGTTGACCACGCAATCACCACTCGAATAGAAACTGCCGGTCGAACCGACGGTCTGTGCGGCGCCGGTGTGGAGATCCGCGCTATAAATCGTGTCACCCGCGGTGATGAAGGCGGTGCCGTCGGAGTCGATGGCCAGGCCGTTGGGGTCCTCGATGGGAATGCCGAAGTCGCCCTGATGGACCCAGTCATCGGCCCATTCGTCGAAGCGATATAATCCGTCGCGGGTGATTCCGAAGAGGGTGCCGTCGGGATGGGTGTCGATATCCTGCAGGCTGGGCAGGCCGGTCTGGACTTCGGTGGCCGTCTTGGCGAAGGGATCGACCTCGTAGAGCGTGTTGTAGGAGTGGGCGTAGAAGGAGCAGTCGATGTTGTCGTTGACCTCACCGGAGCAGTTATTGTCGATCTCGTCGCAAATCTCGCTGTGGTTCGGCGAGCGCAGCGGGTCGTTATCATCGCAGTCATAACCGCCACAGGACTCGGCGAGCGCCCCGTCGTTATCTTTGTCGCACTCTTCGAGATCGATGTCTGCTTCGGCGTCGGCGGCGTCTTCGAGCGAGCCATCGCCCCCGTCGGAGCCGCCATCGGCGTCGGCGTCGGCGTCGCCTCGATCTGAGGTCTGTGCGTCGCCGTCGGCGCCATCAGATTGTCCGTCGGCACCCGCATCATCGGGCTCGCTGACCGGACGCTCTACGCAAGTCTTGGCGACATGATCGTAGAGCTCGTCGGCGTCACAGGAGATCTGGCCGCCGTCATCAGACGAGCAGGCCGACCCGATAAAGATGGCGGTGAGGGCGATAAGCGCGGCGATCAATGGGCGTGAGCGAGCCATGCGACGGTCCATGTATGAGCAGAAATTCATCACTACCATGCAGTGGCGAACGCAATACCGCTCGCTCGCCTCCAGACGTAAGTACCCTATTGATAGTGGGCGAACAGCGGGAGTGCAAATGACAACTATAGGAATTTATTGTGAAAGGTGGGTGCGCGAGGCTGACCTGAGTAGAGGAGCCAGTCAGCCGCTGAGCATCATGAAGACGCTCATCGCCGCGGCGGACACGAAGAGGGCTGCCAACAAGAAGACGAGTCGTGGAGGAACGCGCTGCGCGGTGAAACCCACCTGGGAGAGGAAGGACAACAGCCGCCGGCTGCCGACACCGGTCTCAGCGGCGTCGCTGTCGTTGCGCAACCCGCCGGAGCCAAAAGAAGCGCGCGTGGCAAAGGAGAGATCACCGTCGTCTTTTCGCTCGCCGGCAGCGCGCCGGCTGCTCGGACGTGGGAACGCCGGGTTGGCCGACGAGTCCTCGGCGCTCGAGACGTCGGTGTTGGCATCGTCTAGGCTCGAAGAATATTCGGCGAGGCCGCGCCCGAGCTGACGCTTCCTGGCGAAGCCATTGGCCGAGCCGGGCACCGGCAGCGGCGGCGGGGTCAGCGGAAAGCTCCACTCGGAGTCGCCGGGCACCTCGCCGGAGGCGTCGCTCGGTGAGTATTCGATGGGGGGGTGGGATTCCACCAGCCTTCCGACGGCCTGGGGCTCGGATTCATCAGAATCCTCGTCATCGTCACGATCGGAGTCGCGCCGGCTTCGCTGGTTGCGCATCATCCGCGCCAGAAGTTCTGGGGGCATCGGCTCGTCTTCGGGCTCGAGATCCTGCGAATCGAGCCGGAAATACGACGCCGTCGACTGCGAGGCGTTTTCGAGGGCCTCGTAGAAGGCGTCAGCGTCGCGGAAGCGATTGTCGGGGTGCTTGCTGACCGATTTCAACAGCACCTTGCCCAGGGAGGTCCAGGCCAATTTGGCCGGCAGCCTCACGGAGGTATGAATCTGCTTGTAGAGGATCTGGGCGAGCGAATCGCCGGTGAAGACCTGCCGGCCGGTGAGCATCTCGATGAGGATGAGGCCGACCGCGTAGACGTCACTGGCCTTGCCGGACTGCTGCTTGACGAGCGTCTCGGGGGAGAGGTAGGCGGCCGTGCCGCAGATCTCCGCCTCGCGATCGTCGTCGTCGCCGGGCAGCGAATCCAGGCTGCTGGCCAACCCGTAGTCGAGGAGCTTGACTTGTTGGCCGCCGCGGCGCCTGGGCAGCAAGAAGATATTGGAGGGCTTGAGGTTGCGATGGACGAAATTCTCGTCGTGCGCCTCGCCGAGCCCGTCGAGGATTTGCAGCCCGATGTCGACCACCCAGCCCACCGGATAGGGCGCGCCGCGGTCGATGATCGTGTCCAGGGTGGCCCCCTGGAGAAGTTCCATGACGATATAAAGCGAGCCGGCCGACTGGCCGAAGTCGAAGAGCCGGCAATTGTTGGGATGGCTGAGTTGCTGGGCCTGGTGGACGCGCTGGATGAGCCGGTGACGGATCGTGGTGTGGCTCGAGATATCCGGGCGCAACAGCTTGACCGCCACGTCTCGTCCCATCGTGATGTGCTGGGCGCGCATCACCGTGCCCAGAGCCCCGCGGCCGATGACCGATTCGAGGCGATAGCGTCCCCCGATCAGATCACCCACCCCAGGCATGTTGTCGACGTGCTCGGTCGGGTTGTGCGGTATCATTATGCCAGCCGTGTGCAGCTGCCCACCTTAAAGGTCCTCGGTGCGGGCAAAGTCTGGTGAGCGCGAGAGCCTACCCTCGCGAAGCCCCGGTTTACGGACGTCGAAATCCGACGCCGGAGACGACTTTGAAGCAACGAGCTTTCCCCTTATTTTGCGAACACTTAGACTGGCTACAACTCGCCAGGCGTCCACCGGGCTCGGTGCCTCGCTCCATAGTAGAAACTAAGCACGCATACGGCAGAGAGTTAGATAGTAAGAGAGTGAGAGAGTGAGAACGGCGCGCGGGCAGTTGCAGTAGCTGACTTTCTGACTCTCTCACTTTCTCACTTTCTGCCGTTACTTTATTCGCCAGGTCGAGCCTTCGGCGCTGTCCATGATCTCGATGTCGAGCTCGGCGAGCTCGTCGCGGATGGCGTCGGCGCGCGCCCAATCCTTGTCGGCGCGTGCCTGCTCGCGCTCGGCGATCTTCTGGTCGATCTCGTCGGCGTCGATGTCCAGCGCGCGTGCCTTGAGGTCGCGAAGCTCGGCGAGCGCCTCTTTGGGCTCGTGCTGGAGCACGCCGAGCACGGCGCCGGCGTCGTGCATGCGGGCGCTGACCCCGTACATCGTCCAGGCATCCTCGGCGCCGGGCTTTTTGGGCGACTCGGTCAGCTCGTTTCCGATCTTGGCGATCTCGCCGAGCACCGCGATGGCCTTGGGGGTGTTGAAGTCGTCGGCCAGCGCCGATTCGAAGGTCTCCCAGAAACCCTCGAGCACCTCGGCACTTCCGGCGGTCCAGTCGGCCTCGGGCGGCGGGTTGTCCACCGAGTAGCCGGCCCGCTCGAGCGCCTCGTCGATGCGCTTCATCGTCGTATAAAAATACTCGATGCGATCGCTGGCCGCGTGCAGGTTGTCCAGCGAGTAGGTGATCGGCTTTCGATAGTGGGTGGTGTGGAAGAAGTAGCGAATCGCCTCCGGGAAGAATCCCTGCAGGACGTCGCGGGTCGTCCAGAAGTTTCCGAGCGATTTGGACATCTTGCGCTCGACCTTCTCGCCCTCGTCGGTCTCCTCGGCGACGTTGACCATGCCCACGTGCATCCAGTTGCGGGCGAATTCTTGGCCGGTGGCCCCTTCGGATTGGGCGATCTCGTTTTCGTGGTGCGGGAAGACCAGATCGCGGCCGCCGCCGTGGATATCGAAGGTCGCGCCCAGATAATGCGTGCTCATCACCGAGCACTCGATATGCCAGCCCGGCCGGCCCCGGCCCCAGGGCGACTCCCAGCTGGGCTCGTCGGGCTTGGACTTTTTCCACAGCGCGAAGTCGAAGGGATGCTCTTTTTTCTCGCTCTGCTCGACGCGGCCGGAACGGCCGGCCTGCATATCCTCGAGCTTGCGGTGGGACAGCTTGCCATAGTCGTCGAAGCTCTCGATGCGGTAGTACACATCACCGTCGGCCTCGTAGGCGTGGCCGTTGTCGACCAGCGTCTGGACCATCTCGATGATCGGCTCGATATGGGTGGAGACCTTGGGCTCCTGGTCGGCATGGTCGACGCCCAGTGCGCCCATATCGCGGTCGAGCTCGTCGATAAACCGCTGGGCCAGCGCCAGCGGGTCCTCGCCGACCTCGTTGGCCCGCTCGATGATCTTGTCGTCGACGTCGGTGTGATTTCGCACGTAGTTGACGTCGTAGCCCAAGTAGCGCAAAAACCGCTGGACGACGTCGAAGACCACGAAGACGCGCGCATGGCCGATATGGGTCAGGTCGTAGACGGTGACCCCGCAGACATACATGCCGATTTTGCCCGGCTCGATGGGCTCGAGTTCGTGCTTTTCGCCCGAGAGGGTGTCGTGAATTTTAACCCGTCGAAGATCGCTTGTACTGTCTGCAGACATATTTGAGGCCTGTGCTCGTGGTTCGATTTGTCAACACGACAGTATCTAGCACCACTGCAGGCCATGGCGCAAACGATGAGATCGCCGCGCAGGATCTGCTGTGACAACCGATATCGTAGGAATGTCGTGCATGCGACTTATGTTTTTATATTGAAGCCCGGAGACGGTGGAGCGTTAATCCCCCCACACCGTAGTCCAGCTAGCGCTCGCATGGACTCACATACGTCTCCGGGCTTCGTTTTTGATCCGAGGGTGTCGTGAGCTCCCGTCGCCTCGGCGGCTGATTTTGCCATCTTCTTTGCCGTCAAGCCTCGACGATGCCGCTGGCATCGCCTACGTTTGACGGCTGCGAAGACGACAAAATCATCTCGCCCAGGCTCGGTCCGCTCTCGACACCCTCGGATCTTTTTTGTCCAAGAGCTGCGAGAGAATGCGAATATTCCGGAGTGCCCAACTCATGCAGCACCAAGAACCAACAACCAAGAACCAACAACCAACTGCCACAAACCTCGCCTTCTACAGGTTCACGCCCATCGAGCGACCCGACGAGCTGCGAGAGCAGCTAGAGACGCTGTGCATAGAGCTCGGCCTCAAGGGCACGATCATCGTGGCCGAAGAGGGCGTCAACGCGATGCTGGCCGGTGAGGCCGAGGCGGCCGAGGGTTTTGTGCAGGCCGCCGCCGGGCTCGACGAGCTGGCCGATGTGCCGATCAAGCGCTCGGCGTCGAGCGAGGTGCCGTTTGGGCGGCTGGACGTCAAGATCAAGCCCGAGATCGTGACCATGCGGGCGGGCCCCGTCGACGCCTGTGGGCTCACCGCCGAGCACCTCGCCCCGGAGACCTTCCGCGATTGGCTGCGAAGCGGCGAGCCGATGGTGGTCGTGGACACGCGCAATGACTACGAGTATCGGCTGGGCACGTTTGCCGGGGCGATCAACCCCGACACAGACGCGTTTCACGAATTTCCGAGCTTCGTCGAGCAGCACGAAGGGGAGCTTCGCGACCAAAAAGTGGTGATGTTTTGCACCGGAGGGATCCGGTGCGAGAAGGCGACCAGCTGGATGCTCGAGCGCGGGATCGACGAGATCTATCAGCTCGACGGCGGCGTGCTCAATTACTTCGAGCGCATCGAAGACGCCGACCGGGACTGGGAAGGCGAGCTCTTCGTCTTCGACAGACGCGTGGCCGTGGACACCCGGCTCGCGGAGACCGACACCACGCTGTGCACCGAGTGCGGCGCGCCGGTCAAGGCCGCCACCACGCCGCTATGCGGCTGTCTTGCCTGAACAACTTGGCTGCGATGAACACGCAGGCGATCACTCCAAGAGCGTCAGATCGTAGAGCATGGCCTTCGAGGAGCTGACCTTATAGAAATACTGCCCATCCGAGCTCGGCTCGAAGGCGAATTCGAGCGCGCCGTTGCTCTCGGTGGCGCTCTCCAGAAGGTTGCCGCCGTCGTCGTAGATCTCCAATTGCACATCGCCGATCTGCGCTCCCTGCACCACCTCCAACTCGCCGAGCACCAGCCCACCGGCGGAGCCGGTGCGCTCGTACCAGTCGGGGCTATCGGCGCATAGCTTCAGGCCGGTGTAATCGGTGGCCGAGATCGGCGCCGCGCTGGCCTGGTCGTGGTTATTCGAGCCGAATTCGTCGTCGTCTCCGCATAGTGTTTCAATCACCAGATCGTAGGTATTCGGGGTGTCGGAGGTGGCCACCAGCAGGTGATAGATCCCGGACTCTTCGGCGATATGGGTCAGCGATTCGTCGTCGTCGGTCGACCAGGCTTCGTCGACACCATAGCTGTCCACCGACGGCTCTTGTGACGGCGCGTACAGCGAGGCGTCGAGGTCACCGTCGGCGTGGGTAAAATAGAGCTCGGCGCTGACCAGATCGCCCTCGAGCAGCTCGAAGCCGTAGATGTCGACGTCGTCTTCGTCGCAGATGGACATGCCGTCGAATTGCTCGTAGTCCTCGTAGACGAGCACCGCGTCGTCGGCGGTGTCGTTGGGCTCGAGGTGCTCGTCGCCGCACTCTCCGCCGCCGCCCCCGCTGCCAAAGGCGGTGAGCAGATATGGGGTGTCGTCGCCGCTGACCTCCAGGTACCAGGTCTCCTCGCCGGAGTCGGGGCCCTCGATGGCGGCGTACGCGATGCCGTAGCACGACGAGAGCGCGAGCGCATCAGGTTGCTCCTCGTGGGCCTGATCATACAGCTTGATGTCGAGCGGCTGGCCCAGCGAGTACAGGGCGTAGAGTTCGACGGTCTCGCCGGCGCCTACACGCACCTGGTGGAAGTCGTCGGCGCCCTCACAGGTGCGAAACTCCTCCCAACTCGTCTCCGAGATGCCTGCCGCGTTCGAGAAGCCGTCCCCGGCGCTCGAGTCGTCGAAGCAGCTCGACTCGTCGGGCGAATAGGCCACAAAAGAATAGTCAAAGTCCGAGGGCACGCAGATAAAGCCGGATTCATCGTCATCGGCGGCGTCTTCATCCGAGGCGCAGATCGCGTAGTAGACGACCTCGGATTGGCCGATGTCGAGCAGCAAATTCGGGATGACCGCTCGCAGATCGCTGCCGTCGATCTTCATCTCGGTGGACTCGTACTCGACGTCCGGATCATTCATCACATCACCGGTCGCCCAGAAGAGGTACGCGTTGTCGTATTTGGCGGCCGCGCTGGCGCTGAACTCCGCGTCGATGCGGTAGTCGTCGAGGATGCGCTGGGCGCCGATCGGGGTGTGGGTGATCGGCTCGTCCTCGCAGGTCTGCGTCGGATCGGGATCGCCGCCGCCTCCGTCGGTGTCACGCTTGAAGATAATGCTGACTTTATGGGTGACCGGCTCGTTATCTCCGTCATCGGCGATGAAGGTGACCGCGTGCACGCGCTTGCTGCGCTGCTCGTCGTTCGGAGTCCAGCTAAACTCCCCGATCTTCTCGCCAATCTGCGCAAAGCTCGCGCCCTCTGGGGCGGTCTCCTGGGGCATCGAAAGCTGGACCTGGCTGGAGTCGTCGTCGCGAACCTCGACTTCGAATTCGAGCGGCCGGTCGCTGCTCGGGTCGTAGATCTTGCTGGTCGGGGTCGAAAATCGCGGCAGGCCGTTGCCGGGACGGATGGTCACCAGGACTTTGGTCTCGGCCTGCGCCCCCTCGGAGTCCTCGGCGACGAAGATCAGCTCGAGCGGGATCTCACCGGTGACGTCGCTGGAGATCGGGTCCCACAAAAATAAAGCCGACGACGCAAACGTCTGCAGCTCGGCGCGCTCGGGCTTATTGACCACAGAAAAAGACAGCGGGTCCCCGTCGGGATCATGGGCGGTCACCTGGATTCGCACCGAATCCTCGCCGACCACATAATCGGCCTCGGTGCCCACATCGACGGTGATCGTCGGCGGCTCGTTGGTCGGCGCATCGGTCCCGCAGGCGCCCATAAAAATAGCCAGACACACAATCCACAGCGGCCAAAGTCGTCGGATGCTCATTTTTGAAGTCCAGATCGGCGAAGCACAATTTTCGGATGATTTGTTCAGAAAGTACCAGAATTGGCAGTGCTGCGACAGTAGTAGAAAAGGACGCCCCACCTTGATCCTCCCCACTTTTTTACTGCAAAAGCGGGGAGGGCGTGTTGTCAACCTACCGACGATGATCACACCCAAAAGGACGCCCCACCTTGATCCTCCCCACTTTTTTACTGCAAAAGCGGGGAGGG
>JBKGZI010000123.1:0-13690 GCA_046545675.1 Persicimonas sp. | reverse complement strand
ACTCGCCGCCTCTCGTGAGAGGCTTTTCGTCAACGGGCGGCAGAATGTATGTGCTACCCTTCTGCCTGTCAAGAGGTTTCTTTGTTTCTTTCCGAGCGACCGAATCGGCGGCTCGAATCCCTCTCGGTGCCTGCCATTTAACTGGCGGGCGTGGAGGGATATTTCAAAGAACTTCAGAAAATCGAAGCGCTGGAAAACAGCGTCTCGAGTCCTCTTTTCGTTCCCGCCACTTAACTAGCGGGAGCGAGGTTGTATTCCAAAGAAACGCTTAATGCAAGTGCTAATTATCAGCGCCTTGCGCCCTTTCGAATCGCGCCAAAAATTGGCGATATCGACCGGGGGATTTCAAAGAAATTCAGATGCCTCGCGCCGAGTTGCGGGACCGACAAAATCTCAGGTCTCGCAACGCGGAAGCGGGAGTTTACTGATGTCGGGCTTGAGGTCAAGAGAAAACTAACGATATTGTGACGGCGATCTATTTGAGTCCGCAAGCCATCAGAGGAAGTGCCATGCGCATCATCGCTGGAAGTGCCGGAGGCCGGTCATTAGAGTCTCCCGAGGACCGATCCATTCGCCCGACGCCCGATCGCGTACGTGAGGCGATCTTCTCGATTTTGGGCAATATTCGAGGCGCGGTGGTCGTCGACGGCTTTGCGGGCACCGGGGCGATGGGTTGTGAAGCGCTGAGCCGGGGCGCCGAGGTCTGCTATTTTATCGACCACAGCCAGGAGGCCGTCGGCATCGTCGAAGAGAATCTCGAGCGCATCGACGCTCGCCAGCGCGGGATCGTGCTGCACGGGGCCTTCGAGCACCAGATCTCGATGATCGATGAAGAGGCCCACCTGTGGTTCCTCGATCCCCCCTATCAGCAGAATAAAGCGAAGCCGGCGCTCGAGGCGATGGTCGGGGCCGATTGCGTGCCCGACCAGGCGCTGGTGGTGCTCGAGCAAGATCAGGACGAGGAGATGCCGGAGGTGGAGGGCTTCGAACTCGAGGACACAAGAATGTACGGGCGCGCGCGCGTTGCTTTCTTTAGGTACAGGGGTTCAGGGGTCCAGGGGTCCAGGGGTCCAGGAGAGGCTTAACTGCGGGGCGGCAAGGGTCGAGGGGTCCAGGGGTCCGGGGGCAAAGGGGTTGGTGGTTGCGGAACCGGGGCGTCATCGTCTAGAAGCATGGCCGTAGCGTGACAACGACAAGAATCTTTTGAGAAGAATTATGGCTCGAGTGGCGATCTATCCAGGTAGTTTCGATCCGTTGACCAACGGGCACGTGAGCATCATCGAGCGTGGGCTGCGCATCTTCGACAAGATCGTGGTCGCGATCGCCATCAATATCCGCAAGGAGCCGTTGTTCACCATCGAGGAGCGCACCGAGTTCATTCGCCGAGAGTTCGGTGACGAGAGGGTCGAGATCGACACCTTCGAGGGACTTCTGGTCGACTACGCGGCCAGCCGCAATGTCCAGGTGATCTTGCGTGGGCTGCGGGCGGTCAGCGACTTCGAATACGAGCTGCAGATGGCCAATATGAACCGAAAGCTCGATGACAGCATCGATACGGTGTTCATGATGACCGAGGAGAGCGACTTTTACGTCAGCTCGAGCCTGGTCAAAGAAGTGGCGAGCTTCGGGGGCAAGGTCGAAGGCGTGGTGCCCGAGCACGTCGAGCAAAAATTGATTGAGAAATTTGCTGATAAGGACACAGGAGCCTGAACGTGACGAAGCTTTCTGACAGGATCAATCGCATCGAGCCGTCGCCGACGTTGGCGATCAGCGCGCGCGCCAAACAGATGGTGGCCGACGGGATCGACGTCATCAGCTTTAGCGCCGGCGAGCCGGACTTCGATACGCCGGAGCCGATTCGGGAGGCGGCCAAGCTGGCGCTCGACGAGGGCAAGACCCGATATACGCCGGCCCCGGGCGTGCCGGCGCTGCGCGCGGCGATCGCGGCCGACTATAAACGTCGCGGCCGCGAGGTGGAGGCCGACGAGGTCGTGGTGACCGTGGGCGGCAAGCACGCGCTGTATAATGCCACGCAGGTGCTCTTCCAGGAGGGCGACAAGGTGGTCATCCCGGCGCCCTATTGGGTGAGTTATCCGGCGCAGGTCACGCTGACCGGGGCGACGCCGGTGGCCGTCGAGACGGGGTTGGAGGCGGAGTTCAAGCTCACCCCCGAGCAGCTCCGCGAGCAGCTCGAGGACCCCGACGTACGGGGGGTTATTTTGTGCTCGCCGTCGAACCCGACCGGCGCCTGCTATACCGAAGACGAGCTTCGCGCCCTGGGCGAGGTGCTCGTCGAGCGCGAGGACGTGGTGGTGTTCTTCGACGCCATCTATGACCGTTTGTACTATGAGGGAGAGATCGCCCCGGACCTGGTGGCGACGGTGCCCGAGTTGGCCGATCGCACGGTGACCTTCAACGGGTTCAGCAAGACCTACGCGATGACCGGCTGGCGGTTGGGCTACGCGGTCGGGCCGTCCGAGATCATCTCGGCGATGGGCAAGCTGCAGAGCCAGTCGACCTCCAACGCCACCGCGTTCGCCCAATACGGCGCGCTGGCGGCCCTGCAGCTCGACGATTCGGTCATCGACGAGATGCGCGCGACCTTCAAGCGCCGCCGCGACCTGATCGTCGGGGCGCTCGAGGCCATCGAGGGTGTCGAGTGCGCCACGCCGGCCGGCGCGTTTTATGTGTTCCCGGATTTCTCGACCTGGATCGCCCGCCACTTCGACGACGACCTGGAGCTGGCCGGCTACCTGCTCGACGAGGCCGAGGTCGCGCTGGTGCCCGGCTCGGCGTTTGGCCAGCCGGGTTGTCTACGGCTGTCCTATGCGACCAGCGACGAGCTCATCGAGACGGGCGTCGAGCGCATCAAAGAGGCGCTGGCGAACCTGTAGACCCGACCAGGAAGGCGCGTCGACGCGCAGAGATAAAAAGCCCGCGCCGCCTTCTCGAGGCGGCGCGGGCTTTTTTTTGCCCAACCTGCTCCCATATCAGCAGTCGTCTGCCGGCCCATCGCCCTCGTCAAGGTCGTAGGTCGTTCCGTCCACCTCGTAGGTAAAGCTCTGAGTGGCAGAGTCGCAGGTGACGTAGATCTCGGAGCAGGGAGCGTCACCGCGATTCCACGGGCGCATGGTGCAGACGCCTCCCTCGCACAGATAAGCCATGTCTCGGCCGCCGGGTGCGTCATCACCGCAATCGCTATCCGACTCGCAACTAAAGTCATCCTCCTCATCGGCCGCGTTATTGGCTTCGGCGCGATCGGCACAATCGTTGATCTTGTTATCACATAGTTCAGGCGCACCGGGATAGACGCTCGGGTCCGTATCGTCGCAGTCTTTCTCGGTGTGTTCACAGTTCGTACGATCCGTGCCCGTACCGTAGCCGTCACCGTCCTGATCGATGCCGTCTTCGCTGTCGTCACAGGGGGGCGCTTCATCGGGTGTCACGTCGCCTTCTTCCCGGCAGACGTCCTCGTCCTCATCGCAGATAAAGCCGTCGATGCAGTCATCGTCGGACTCGCAGGGGAAGATATGCTCCCCGTTGGTTTCGAAGCCGACGGTGCAGCCGGCCCAGAGGCCGGCGGCGGCGAAAAAGGTGGCGATGCAAAGCGGCAGTGTATATTTGGTGCGCATGGGATTCTCGTTTATTGGTTCTTGGTTCTTGGTTCTTGGTTCTCGGTCATTCGGGCGCGTTCGCGCTGATTGTGACGTGAACCAAGTGTAGAGAACCTATAACTCATTTAAAAATCGATGGAGGCTCCGAAGCCGACTTTGCCTGCGCCGACGCTCGGGCGAAGCTCGATGGCGTCGAAGAGCGAGGAGCGCCGGCGGCGCTCGGTGGGCTCGGCGACGTCGGAGCCGCCCTCCACATAAAAGAGGACGCCGCTGATGATCGCCATGCCCGCGGCGGTGCCGTAGAGCACGTTGGCGGTCAGCGCCGACGAGTCGGCGTCACGGCGCATGCGCTCGGCCTCGACCTGGCTGATGGTGAATTGGCCGTCCTCGTCCTTATTGGCCAGGATGTCGTCCTCTTGGCTGCTGGCGTCCATGCCGAAATAGATCCCCGTGGCCAGGCTGCCCACGGCGAGGGCGGCGGTGGAGTAGGCGAGCACGGTCTGGACGGTGCCGCCGTCGGTCTCTTCTCCGTAGTTGGGGCCGTCGCGGTCGACGCGGATATCGAAGATATCCCTCATGGCCGGCTCGACGGCGCCTTCGACGGCGCTATAGCCGGACAAGTTGCGCTTGGTGGTATATTTGACGAATAGCTTTTCCTCGACGTCGAAGAGGTCGACGTTGAGGGTCAGCGAGCCGCCGTCTTGTTTGATGGTGCCCAACAAGACGCGGTCGACGCCGACGTCCTGGCCGACGCCGGCCAGACAGAGCGTCTCGGTGACGCATTCGTTGACGCCCATCTCCTCGAGGCCGTTGAGTATCTCGGCGCCGTCCTGGGCGTCGTAATTGGGGTCGAGGCCGACGGCCTCGCGCATCTTGTCCTGCAGCTCGATGCGTTGATTGCGGTCGATGTGATCCGACGGCAAGACGAGCACGGCCAGCGAGTAGGAGTCGTCGTCACCGGCGTCTCCCTCCTCCTCCTCATCGACCTCGTCTGCGCCAAAGCTCATCGTGCCGTCGTCGTCGCCGGCCTCATCTGCGTCGTCTTCGTCGTCTTCGACCTCGTCGACGCCGAAATCCATGCTATCTTGGGCAAAGGCCTGCGACGTGCTCAGTCCGAAGACGAGCAAGCCGGCAATAAGAAGTGCAAGAGGTTGCAGAAACCGCCTGTCAGCCATTGAAGCGGGCTGATCGGTCATAACGCGGGCTCCATCAAGAGTTAATCAAGTACGTGAATATCTCAGCAGCCATTGTACGAAGCGCGAGCCGGTTGGCAACGCGCGTTCATGCTGCACCAAGTACAGAAGTAACATAGACAGTCGGACGAGGTCTAGAAAGTAAGTGGTTAGCATCCGCCCACTCGCCCCACACACAATGAGCTGCTTCGGCGCAGTTGTCGATCACCCGGCGAGCGACTATAACCGCAGCGAGTCGAGAAGTGGTATTGCGCACCACGAGGACATCCGCGTTGACTGCTGACGGAGATCTCGAAAATCTTGAGGACGGTGCGCCGCATCACGGCGCCGCGGAGTCGGAGGAGTCCGCCTCGATGCTGCCCGAAGGCCTGCCCAGGCTCGACGAGGAGTCCGAGGTCGAACTCACCGATACGGCTGTGGTCGACCAGCGCCACCACGAGCTGGCCGAGCAGTTGCGCGACAAGCCGCATAAATCGGCGATGTTGCGCACGATGGGCTGGCTGTTGCGTACCATCGGCTCGATTCTGTTTGCACACGTGGCCTTCGGCCAGCGAAATACCGACAATATTCGCGACGCCGACAAGCGCGGAACGCCTGTTTACGTGATGCAGTCGCGCAGCTTCCTGGATTATCTGTATTTTAATTACGCCTTTCTCAAAAACGACCTGCCGCTGGCCCAGTACGCCAACGGGGTCAACACGGTGTGGGTGCGCGGCCCGCTGGCGTGGCTGAAGAGCCTTTTCCGCAGGACGCCCGCCGACAAGCCCGAGGAGCTGGTCCAGGCGCTGGTCAAGAGCGACGAGGCGGTGTTCCTCTTTTTGGAGAAGCCGCGAAAGGACGTCGAGCAAAACCTCGAGTTCAGCCAAAAATACCTCACCCGACTCATCCGCGCCCAAAAGCAGCACGACGCACCTATCTATGTGCTGCCGATGCTTCTCATCTGGGAGAAGCGCCCCGAGCCGAAACGAGCGGGGTTTTTGGACGATATCTTCGGCACGGCCCAGCGGCCCGGATTCTTCCGCAAGGTGGTCGGCTTCTTCCAGACCTTCTGGCAGAGCTTTTTGCGCCTGGGCCAGCCGATGGTCCAGATCTCGACGACGCTGAACCTCGACGAGTTCTTGCGCGAATACCCCAACGCCGGAAGCGCCGACGCCTCAGAGCTGCTGCGCGGGCGGCTGAGCGAATATTTCGAGCAGGAGCGAAACGTCGTGCTCGGGCCCACCGGGGAGTCGACCGACACCTTATACCGCGAGTTGGTCAACCGGCCGGCGTTGACCGAGACGGTCCGCGAGATCGCCGTCGAAGAGGACGTCGACGAAGACACCATCCGCGAGCGGGTCAAAAAGCAATTCGACGAGATCGCCGCCCTGCCCAGCCTGCTGACGATGAAGGTGTTGTCGTCGGTGCTCAGCTTCGTGTGGTACCGCATCTATGACGGCTTCGAGGTCGACGAGGAGGGGCTCGAGCGGGTGCGCGAGGCGGCGCGCGGCAGCAGCGTGGTGCTGGTGCCCAGCCACAAGAGCCACATCGATTATCTGGTGCTCAGCTATATCCTGTATAATTACGGGATGATTCCGCCGCTGATCGCCGCCGGGGTCAACCTGTCGTTCTGGCCGCTGGGGCCGATCTTTCGGCGCGCCGGCGCGTTCTTCATCCGGCGCAGCTTCCGCGGCGAGCAACTGTATCCGGTGGTGTTCCGCGAGTACCTCATCCGGCAGATGGAGGAGGGTTACCCGATCGAATTCTTCATCGAGGGCACCCGCAGCCGCACCGGCAAGCTCATCAAGCCCAAATACGGCATGCTCGATATGATCATCCGGGCGTATACCTCCGGGCGCATCGATTCGGTGAAGGTCGTGCCGATCTCGATCGGCTACGAGAAGATCATCGAGGAGAGATCGTATCGCCAGGAGGTGCTGGGCGCCGAGAAGGAAAAGGAGAGCCTCGGCCAGTTGTTGAAGACGCCGAAGTTTCTGACCAGCAAATACGGCCGGCTGTATATCGAATTTGGCGATCCCATCGATCTGGGAGGCTATCTTCAAAAATACGACATCGACAGGCTGCACCCCCAAGAGCGAGAGCTCGACGTGCTCACGGTGCGTCTGGCTCACCGGATCATCTACGATATCAACCACGTGTCGACGGTCACGCCGTCGGCGCTGGCGGCCACGGTGCTGCTGAACAACCCGATGCGCGGCACGGATCGGCGCCGCTTCTTGGACGAAGTCGGCTTTTTGCTGAACTTTTTGACCCACCGATTCGAGGCAGCCAGGCTGTCCAGGACGCTGCGCGAGGGGCTCGAGGATAATAAGGAGGCGATCGACACGCTGGGACAAGGACAGGCCAAGCCGGTGCTCGAGGAGCGCTCCGAAGCCGACGCCGCCTCCTCGTCGCAGCCGGCGTCGAGCGAGACGGCCGCGCCGGTGCGCGTCGAGACGCTGATGGGAGACGCGGTCTCGACGGTGCTCGACGAGGCCATCGGTCTCTTCGAAGCCAACGACCAGGTCGATATCGAGCGCACCGAAGACGAGGTCTTCTATAGCGTGCCCGAGGAGTCGCGCCTGGAGCTGGCCTATTATCGCAATAATATCGTCCATTACTTCGTGCCCGAGGCGCTCCTGGCCACGGCGGTGCGCAGCTTCCGCGACCGGCAGGTCGAGCTCGGCGCGCTCCAGGAGGAGACGCTCTTTTTGAGCCGGCTGTTCAAATTCGAGTGGATCTACGAGGAGCGCGCCGAGTTCGAAAACGTCTTTTTGGGCACGCTCGACTACTTCGAGCAGGCCGGCTGGGTGGCCACGGAGGGTTCACCGGCCGACCAGCAGCGCTCGGTCCGCGTGGGGGAGCCCTTCCCGCGCGAGCTGTCCTTCTTTCGCCGATTAGTGCTCAGCTTCCTGGAGGCCTACGTGATCGCCGCGGAGCTTCTGGGAGAGATGGAGGGCGTCTGGGAGCGTGACGACCTGGTCAAAAAGGCGCTCAAGCGCGCGCGCAGCGACTACCTACGCGGGCGCATCCTCTATTATGAGACGCTGTCCAAGCCGACCTTCAAGAACGCCGTGCGGCTCTTCGAGGACTGGCAGGTCATCGAGCGCCAAGAAGACGGCAAGAAGGGATCTGCGTATTGCTACCAACTCCGGCCGGAGTGGGAGGGAGCCAAGCTCGAAGAGCTCCAGGAGCATTTGCGCTCGTTTGTCTACGAAGAAAGCTAAGCCCTCGCCGCGTGACCGCCTTTGCCGCCCCTGCCCGCCCTGTGGGATATCCATTCATCATATTGCATATCGACGATCGTCGCGCTATATTCCCCCTCCATAGAGTCAATTTTGCGACGGAGATCTGGATGAAGCTTGTGCGATTGGGAGCTTTGCTGGGCGCGCTAGCGCTCGCGTTGACCTGGTTCAGCGGTTGTGGCGGCGTCGAATGCGGCGACGGGACCACCGAAGACGGAGATAAATGTGTGGCCGACGATGAATTGGTCACCGAGGATGTATGCGGTGCGGGAACCGAGCTGGTCGACGGGGCGTGCGTGCTCGCCGAGAGCGGCTGCGCCGACGGCACGTACCTCGAGGATGGAACCTGTGTGCCCGAGCCGGAATTTTGTGACGAAGGCACCACATGGGACGCCGGCCAAGAGCAGTGCGTGGCCAATTCCGAGATCACCTGTGGTGAGGGCACCGAGAAAGACGGGGAGACCTGCGTGCCGAACGCGGACGTCTGCGACGCCGGGACGGCTTTCGACGCCGCTTCGGGACAATGTATCCCCGCTGAAGAAGTCTGCGATGAAGGCACCTCCTTCGATGCGGACGCCGGCCGATGCACCGCCGACGTCACCTGTCAGGACGGCGACGTAGACCTCAACGGCGTGTGCGTGCGTCCGATTGACGAGCTTGCGGCGAATGCCGACGTCGAAGAGAGCGAGAATAACGACCCGGCCCTGGGCGGCACCGCCGAGGAGCTCAGCGTCAAGCCGGTCGGTGAGACGACTGTATTTACGGGCACCATCGATGAGCCCAGCGACATCGACGGCGAGGGCGACCTCAACCAGGACGTCGACGTCTTCGAATTCGACGCCGACGCCGGCGATTGGTTCACCCTGGCGGTGCAATCCAACGGCCTGCCCGCTCCGGCCTTCATAGTCGAGGGCCCCAACGACTACGTGCGCTACAGCGCCGTCGGCCTCGCCGCCGACCCGGCCCGTGAACTCGCGCTTCCCTACGACGGCACCTACTCGGTGACCGTGCTCCCCTCCCTGGTGATGCAATCGGAGGGCGACCTGGGTCCCTACGGCGGTGATGACTGGGGGTATGTGGGCTCGCTCGAGAAAATCGACGCGCCTGCGGCTGCCGACGTCGACCTGGTCAACGACCCGATCAGCGCCAGCTTCGGCGCCCTCTCGGACAATCTGTTCAGCGTCAAGGGCTATAGCGCCGGCGACACCGTCACCGTCGTCTTCGAAGAAGTCGGAGCCGATGCCGAAGGCCTCCTGCAGGTCTGGTCGAGCACGACCGACTTCGAGCGCGAGGTGTCGTTGGACGCAGACTCTGCGCAGATAGAGGTACCCGACAGCGGCACCCTGTTGCTGTTGGTTGACTGGAAGACTGCCACGGGCGTCGACCTCGACTACCTCTTCAGTCCAGTGACCGGCGATGTCGAACCCAACGATGAGCTCGCCGATGCCACGCTCGTCCACAACGTCGACAACCCCGTCATTGGTCAGACGCATTCGATGGGCGACGACCCGGACTTCTTCGAGTTCACCGTCTCCGACACGGGGCTGTACTTGGTCGAAGCCGACGCCAGCGACGACTGTTTCGAGCTCAGCGTGATGGATGCTGACGGCAACGTCTTCTCGTACGAGGACGGCACGACGACCTTGGTCGGTGGCGTCCTCGAGCCGGGCACCTACTACATCGAGGCCAGCGGCTGGTGCGGCGCGGACGACATTGCCATGGATTATACCATGGCCATCAGCGAGCCGAATTTCAGCCCCACCGCCCTCGACGAAGGCAGCAATGATACCGACGCCGACGCCCAGCAGATCACGCTCAGTGGGAGTCTTAGCATCGGCGGCACGATCACCAGCGCCGACGACGAAGATTGGTATGCTATCGATGTTGGCAGCGATACCGACGTAGCCGTCACTCTCGAAGCCATCGGCCATGAATTGGGCGATCCGGGCTTGGATTTGACCGTCGACATTCTCGACGGCGCAGGAGACCCCTTGGGCGAGGTCGACGAGCGGATCGCGGTCTCGGCGGGAACCTTCTACATCAAGGCCAGCGGATTCACAGATGAGGGCTACAATAGCTACTCGCTGGGCGTCCACGAGGTGGAGTGCGGAAATGGCGTCGTGGAACCCACCGAGATGTGCGATGACGGCAATACCGACGATGGCGACGGCTGCACGTCGACCTGCCAGTTGGGAACACCGACCGTGTCCGTGACCAACGACACCAACTCGCCGCTCGATGAATCTACCCCCTCGGCTACGAGGGTAGCGAGCGTCTCGGGTTGCACCGAGCCGGTGTGGGCAGTCACGGTGGACGTCGATATCACCCATACTTGGCGTGGTGATCTCCTCCTCGAGCTTACCAGCCCCGACGATACGACCGTCACTCTGCACAATGGTGGCGGAGGTAGCGCCGACGACATCGTCGGAAATTATCCGGAGACGTTGACGGCCGAAGGCCCCGGCAGTCTCGCCGACTTCGTCGGAGACGCCGGTGACGGCGACTGGGAGCTTTATATCGAGGATGAGTCGCCCTCGTTCGACGACGGTACGTTCAACTCATATACCATCAACGTGTACTGCAACTGAGATGGGTGACGCACCCGCGCTCACCGGTGATCACCGGTGGGTATGAGGCTGGCTGAATCCAGCCAGCCACGAGCCCGGCCAATTTGGTCGGGCTCGCGGCGTTCTTGGGGCGGTTCGGCGGCTCCGGGGACGACCGAGATAGTTGGATCTTCCCAGCGACGATGTTTATGCTATAGTCGAACTGACTGAATGGTCATTCATCAGCAGAACCAGGAGCAACCCACGATGTCCGAAGACAAACTCAAGCAGGGCCCCCAGGGCTGCTCGTTTCTGATCAACGCGGTCGGATTCGAGGAGGTACAGACCCCGGAGAAGTTCACCGAAGAGCAGATTCTCTTTGCGAAGACCGCCACGGACTTCATGGAAAAGGAGGTCTTCCCGCACGTCGAGGACCTCGAGCATAAGGACTTCGACAAGATGGTCGAGATCCTCAAGAAGGCCGCCGAGGTCGGCATTCTGATGGCCGACATCCCCGAGGAGTACGGCGGGCTGCAGGTCGACAAGTCGACGAGCATGATCATCACCGAGATCATCAGCCAATACGCCGCCTTTGCGGCGACCTACGGCGCGCAGGTGACCATCGGGATGCTGCCGACGCTGTATTTTGGCACCGAGGAGCAAAAGCAGCATTGGCTGCCCAAGCTCGGATCAGGCGAGGCGATCGCCGCCTACGCGCTGACCGAGGCGGGCAGCGGGTCGGACGCTCTGGCGGCCAAGACCAAGGCGATCGAGGCCGACGACGGTGAGCATTATATCGTCAACGGCACCAAGATGTGGATCACCAACGCCGGATTTGCCGACCTCTTTACGGTGTTCTGCCAGGTCGACGGCGACAAATTCACCGCGCTGCTGGTCGAGGCCGACCGGGAGGGCGTCTCGCTGGGACCCGAGGAGAAGAAGATGGGCCAGCACGGCTCGTCGACTCGGCAGGTGATCCTCGAGGACGTCAAAGTCCCCAAGGCCAACGTGCTCGGCGAGGTCGGCAAGGGCCATAAGATCGCCTTTAATATCCTGAATATCGGGCGCTTCAAGCTGGGCGTGGGCTCGCTGGGCGGCTCCAAGCGCGCGCTGGGGCTGGCGGCGAAATACGCCAACGAGCGCGAGCAATTCGGCCAGCCGATCTCGGACTTCGGGGCGATTCGCTCCAAGCTGGCCCGGATGGCCTCGCGCAGCTATGCGCTCGAGTCGATGTGCTACCGGGTCGCCGGGTATATGGACGCCAAGCTCGAGAAGCTCGACTCCGGGGCGGCCGATTATCAGCGCCAGGCGATGAAGGCCATCGAGGAGTTCGCCGTCGAAGACTCGATTATGAAGGTGTACGGCTCGGAGGTCTCCCAATTCGTGGCCGACGAGGCCGTCCAGATCCACGGCGGCTATGGGTATTCGGCCGAATACGAGGTCGAGCGGCTGTACCGCGACGTGCGCATCGCCAGCATCTACGAGGGCACCAACGAGATCAACCGCATGCTCATCCCGGGCATGATCCTCAAGCGCACGATGAAGGGCCAGTTGAACCTCTTCGAGATGATCCAGCAGGTCGAGGCGGCTCTGAGCGAGCCGGAGATGCCCACGCCTCCGGGCAAAGAGGCCGACGCCCAGTTGAGCTTCGAGCGGTTTATGACCAAGCAGGCCAAGCAACTGGTCGTCTATACGGCCAACCAGGCGATTCAAAAGCATATGGCCGACCTGCGCGAGCAGCAGGAGATCTTGCTCGACCTGGCCGATATGATCATCCATCTGTACGCGATGGACTCCACGGTCACCCGCACACTGCAGCTCATCGAGCGAGACGGCCTGGAGGCCGCCAAGCTCCACCGCGCGGCCACGCGCCTGCAGGCCAGCGACTCGTTCGCCGAGATCCGCAGGCTCGCCGAGCGACTGCTCAGCCACCTGGCCGCCAACGACGCCGACAAGCTGACCACCCACCTCGAGGCGATGGAGAAGCTGGTGTTCAACCCGCGCGTCGACGAGATCAGCCTGGAGCGCGAGCTCGCTGCGGCCGTCGTCGAGGTGGAGAAGTATCCGTTTTGACGGGGCAGGGGTCCAGGGGTCCAGGGGTCCAGGGGTCCAGGAACTGCTTTACGGCAGGGGTCCAGGGGGACGGAAGGCTTGGGGGACGGAAGGAAAGGCGAAGACGCCGCCGGAGGGGAGTCCGGCGGCGTCTTTGCGTCTTTGTGCGTCTCGAGTGTCGGCGGATTTCTTAGAGCGGGACAACGACACCGAAGTTGATGCCGAATTGGCTGAATGAAGCGTCAAGCTCGACCTTGTCGCCCGCCGGATCGTCGCCGTCCCAGCCCACGTTCTGGAGCATCCACCCGGCTTCGCCGAAGAGGCCGAACTCTCCAAACATGAGGTAGTTGAATCCACCGACGACCGACATATTCCAGTTGATACCCATCTCGGCGTCAACACCAATTTCGTCCTCCCAGTCGTCGCTCGGCATGATTAGCGACATTCCCACGGGAACTCCAACGTAAACCTCACCCGGGGCGTTAAAGGGATAACGAAGTTTCGGCACTGCGTTGAAATTGAAGAGCAGATCACGCGACCAGTCGTTATCATCTTGAGTTTCGGCAGTGAACGCGCCCATAGCGGCGCGTCCACCGAGGACGAAATGACGGTGGAGAGGCGCCTCGAAGTGCAGGAATCCCCCCAGAGTCGACAGCATATCCTCATCCATCTCCGCAGTTCCACCCGTCACCTTATTTTCGAGTTCCCCCTCAAACTCCCCACCCAGGCCAAATAAGGGCCCGACCATGATTTTATGTTGCTCGCCGAAGCGCGACATCGGCGCGGGGCCTCGATCATAGCGGTCGTCGTAGCGGCGGTCGTCGCCGCGGCGGTCGCGACGGTCGCGATCGCGGTCTCGGTAGTCGTCGCGGCGGCGATCGTCGCGGCGTGTGTCGCGGCGGCGGCGGTCGTCGCGGTCGTAGCGGCGGTCGCGGTCTCGATAGCCGTCGTCGTCGTAGCCCTGGGCAGCGGCGGTGACGGGAATGAGGAGAGAGACAACACATATAGAGATCAGCACAAGAAAAGCACGTCGCATCGAATCACCTCGATCAAAAGAGTGG
>JBKGZI010000122.1:0-13737 GCA_046545675.1 Persicimonas sp. | reverse complement strand
CGGAGCACGCGCTCCGCCCCCACACTCGAGCCCGAGAGGGCGGAGCGCGTTAGTCGGGGATCACGCAGTAGCCGAAGCTGCATTCGAGGCCCGAGCAGCAATCTGCGGTGTCGGTGCAGACGTCTCCGGAGCTGTTGCAACTATCGCCGCCGTCAGCGCATTCGAGGGTGCCCGGGTCGCAGTAATTCGAGCAGCAGTCGTTGTCGGCGGTACAGCTCGAGCCGTTGGACACGCATGCGGAACCACAGACGTCGTTGCTATTGCATACATCCGAGCAGCACTCGCTGCTGCGGGTGCAGGATTCACCGTCCTCGAGGCAGACCGGCTGGTCGGCACAGGTGTCGGTGTCGGGGTCACAGAAGCTCGAGCAGCACTCGCCGTCGCTGGTGCAACTGGCCGTATTCGACTTGCAGCTCGCGCACTCGTCGGTGGTCGGGTCGCAATATGCCGAGCAGCATTCGTCGTCGTCGGCGCACGAATTGCCGTCGGAGACGCAGACCTCGTCACCGCATACGCCCTCAGAGTTGCAATTTCCGTTGCAGCACTCGCCGTCGGTGGTGCAGGATTCGCCGCGGTCGTTGCAGCTCGAGCCGGTACACTTCAGATCTCCGTTGGAGTCCGGTGCGCACAACCCAGAGCAGCATTGGTCGCTAAACGAGCAATCATCGCCCTCGGGCAGGCACTCGTCGAAGTCCGCGCCGTAGCAGCGCTCGATGCCCAGGGTCGTGGCCTGACAGTCGTCTGCACAGCAGTCGTGGGTGCCCTCAAACCGGTCGTCACAGACTTCACCGGCGGGTTTGGGACCGTTGATCAACTCGCAGCGGCCGGCCTGCGGGAAGTTCTCAAAACGAGCACATTCGGCGGGCGCGTTACCGGGGCCGCTGTCACAGCCGCCGGCGTTGCTGCAACACTGACTATCGGAGGTGCAGAGTTCGCCGGTGGGGCGGCAGCCGCCCAGGTACTGGCAGCTCTTGAAGCCCGAGCCGTTGTCGAAGCACGAGTACGAGCAGCAGTCATTTGCATCCTGACAGGCCTCGCCGACCATATTACAACCGTGAGAAACTGTATTCTCGCCGTCGCTATTGATGACGGACTCTCCCTCGAGATCGGCGCAGTAGCCGCTATCGCAGATGCCGTTGCAGCAATCGGTGTCGTCGCCGCAGACCTCACCGGTCTGCTTGCACAGGCCGCCGGTGATGCAGCGCTGTTCGCCGTCGTCGCCGAAGGGCTGGCAGGCAAGCGAGCAGCAGTCGCCGCCGTCGCTGCACAATTCGCCTGCGTTCAGGCAACTGGGGCCGGCCTGGCAGGTATCGCCGTCGCAGCTGTCGCTGCAGCAATCCGAATCGGCCGAGCAGTCCTCACCGCTCGATGCGCATACCGAGCCCGAGTCGCAGGTGCCGCCGGTGCAGCTCAGGGAGCAGCACTCCGAGGCGCTATCGCAGGAGTCTCCCTCGAGCGTACATCCACCCGCACCAGACAGGCACTCACCGTCGTCGCTGCAACTTCCCGAGCAGCACGTCGAGCCGCTGACGCATGCTTCGCCGGCCGGATCGCAGGTGCCCACAGTGACCGAGCAGATGCCGTTGGCGTTGCAGATGTCCGAGCAGCACTCGCTGCCGTCGGTGCACGCGCTACCGTTGAGCTCGCAGTCTCCACCGTCGGGGTCGGTGCTCCCGTCGGGGTCGGTGCTCCCGTCAGGGTCGGTGCTGCCGTCGGGGTCGGTGCTCCCGTCGGGGTCGGTGCTCCCGTCGGGAGAAGTGGTGTCGGCGTCCTGGGCCCCGCCGTCGCCCGGATCGGTATCCGAGCCGGAGTCGGTGGTGCCGTTGTTGGCAGATTCGTTGGGCTGTTCACCGCTCGAATCCTCATCGCTGCAACCGAGGGCGCCAAAGGAGGCGACGGCCATGATGAGGATGAATATCGCCGACAGTCGAGAAACTCGTGCACACATGGGGCATCTCCATCGCATTACGAGCACACGTCACAGGTGTGACTGAAACTCGTCTGGTTTGTATTGCAAATTTGGTTGCAACAACCAGTATGCCGCAATCGGAGCCGTCGGGCAACTTTAGGTAGAAGTTGTCCCAAATATGTGGTGAATGAACTGTGGAAAGTTCGGAAAGCTGGTTGAGGGGACGTCAAACAGGTGGAAAGATGAAATTGCCCGGCAGCCGGGAGTGGGCACTCCCGGCGCCGGGCGAGGACTTCGCAGCCGGCTACTGACGCCGTCTGGTGCGCATGAGAAGGAGTCCGAAGGCGCCGAACATCAACGCCAGAGCGACGTTGCGGGCCAAGGTGGCGCCGGCTGGTTGGGCGACCTGGCAACCCCCGGAGACCCGATCGGTGATACCGGCGTTGTGGCGGTTGATGAGCCCGTCAATCTCGCCGGAGTTGTCGACGACCACCTCGCCGTCGCCGGATGTATTCTCGCGAACGATCGTGCGGTTGGCCGGCATCTCGTCGTCATCGACCGAAAAGGGCCACGAGTTGTCCGTGCCGAAGACCGTGGAACCGCCGGGCAACTCGGCGCGCCAGGGCGCCTCGTCGCGGGTGAACTCGGGGCTGCACTCGATGACCCGCTCGGCGACATGCACGTTGGAGTGGTCGCCCAGCGAGTCGTTGAAGTCGAAGATCGGGTCGAGCGTCATGTCGGCGGCCGACATCGTCGTATACATACGGGTGACGTACGGGCGCGAGTTGACGAGGGCCTGGGTTTCCTGGACCGGCTCGATGACCTCAGCTTCGAGTTGATCGACGAAGGTCTGCGGGTCGAATCCCTCGAGCTGCGAGGCGCCCGTGATCTGAGAATAGCAGTTGACGCAACTGGCGAATTCCTCGGCGCTGACCCCGGCGGGCAGCGGGACATGGCTGTCGATGACCTCGAGATATCCATCCCAGGCCGCGAAGCGTTGAGACAACTCGACGAGCTGGCCGTGGTGGTCGCTCCAGTCCGCCTGGCTGAGTTGATCCCATTCGCTGGCGTCTTGCTCGGTGAACACCGCCGTGTCGAGCCGCGCGCCGGAGCCCTGTTGGTTGGGGGAGTCGAGCGCGCTGGTCGTCGGCCAGGCCAATTCGGTCACGAAGCCCTGGCCGTCGGCCTCGTCGGCGGCCTGGTTGATGACGTCCTCGTAGCTGCTGCCCGGGTTGAACCAGTTGATGAGCGTCTCGTTGGGCTCGAGCGACTTATAATTCGACGGGATCGCGCGCTCCTCGGAGAGCACCCAGACCATCACGCCCATATCGTCGTTGGCCGCCACGGCGGTCAGCTTGATGGGGATCATGGGCAGCTCGGCGGAGTAGTTCAATTTGACCGGGCGGATATCGCCGGCGCTGGCTTCCTTGGTGAGCTTGAAGGCGATCAGGTTCATCCCGTCCTCGAGATAAGGACGAATGACGTCGGCCCCCAGGGCGCTGACGTCGTAGCTATTTCGCTCCAGCCAATCCACGGCCACGTCGGCCGGGTCGTCGGAGCTCGGATCCACCGAAATGGTGGTGTGGATATACGGGCCGACCCGGCCGCTATCGACCACGTCGACGCCATCGTCTTGGTCCTCGGGTGCGCTGGCATTATTTACAGCGCCGCCACTGGACGCCATATCGTCGGCGCCGAAATTGCTGCGGGTGCCGCATTCGCCCTCGACGGTGGTGTTCATCCGGTAATTGGGGTTGGTCGCCTGCTGCAGCCGGTCGAAAGCGGTGTCCGAGGACACCCCGACGTCGGGAGTGCCCGGCACCGGCAGCACCCATGCGAATTCCTCGCTGGGGCCCTGGTACATGATCTGGACCAGCGCGGTGACCGTGTCGTCGGCGTTGTCGCTGAAGATGATCCGCTCGGCGGTCTGATTGACCGGCTGGGAGTTATCACAGAAGAAGCCGCCGCAGGCTTCGGCCTCGGGCGAATAGGTAAGCACGCCGGCGGCGAGGATGCTCGCGCACGCCGCAGCTTGCAGCCATCTGTTGTTGGTATTCAATCGCATGGTCGATCCCCGGTACTCATTGAAGTATTAGTTGCAGTCATCATCACACTTCCTGGCAGTCTATGCCAAATGAATCCTGCAGCATGCGTGCCAGGGTCAGTTTGCCGGGGGATCGGGGCGCACGGGCGGTCTGGGGACCGCCGTGGAGTAAAGAGGCTCCAGATGGCTGACACGGGCGTCTGGTCGGTATCAGAATTCTGAGACATCCGGCCACCTTGCAAACACCACCCGGGGTGCTAATCATTGGGCCGCTCACAACTCTCCCGAACTCAGGCCCGACGATGTCCCCGAAGACCCTCAATATCGACGACGATCTGCACAAATACATCATGCAGGTGTCGGTGCGCGAAGCTCAGCCGTTCGTTGACTTGCGAGCCGAGACCGCTGAGATGGCCGAGTCCATGATGCAGACGGCGCCCGAGCAAGGCCAACTATTGCAGCTTCTGGTCAAGCTGACGGGGGCCAGGCGCGCCGTCGAGGTGGGCACCTTTACCGGCTATAGCGCGATGTGCATCGCCGCGGCCCTGCCGGACGATGGCGAGTTGATCGCCTGCGACGTCAACGAAGAGTGGGTCGGAATCGGTCGCCCGTATTGGGAGCAGGCCGGCGTCGCCGACAAGATCGAGGTGCGCATCCAGCCGGCGCTCGACACGCTCGACGCGTTGCTCGTGGCCGGCGAGGCCGCCGCCTTTGACTTTGCGTATATCGACGCCGACAAGACCAACTACCAGGGCTATTTCGAGCGCTGTCTGGAGCTGCTCCGCGCGGGCGGGCTCGTCGCCGTCGACAATACCCTGTGGTCGGGCAAGGTCGCCGACGAATCGGTCACCGACGACGACACGGTCGCGCTTCGCGAGTTCAACGCCCAGTTGGCGGCCGACGAGCGCGTCGACATCAGCTTGGTGACCATCGGAGATGGATTGACGTTGGCCCGCAAGCGGTAGCGCGAGCGATACAGCGAGCAGGTTTCATGGGTTTTTTAGATAAATTATTCAAAGGACGCCGTCTCAACCTTCGTCCGATGCGCTTCGCCGGGATGCTCTATCCGGCGGACGCCGACGCACTCGAGGCGCAGATTGCGGCATATCTCGCGCAGAATGCGTCCCAGCCGCCGGTGCCCGAGTCGCCGATGGCCGGGGCCAAGCCGCGTGCGCTGATCGTCCCGCAGGCCGAGTACGAGTTCGCAGGAGAGACGATGGGCGCGGGGTATCGGGAGGTGCGCGATGCCGGTGGGCCCATCGAGCGCGTCGTGCTGGTGGGTTCGTCTCGGCTGGTGCCGTTTCGCGGCGTCGCGGTGACGCGCTTAGAGGGCTTCGAGACCCCGCTCGGGCCGGTGGTCATCGACACCGAGCACGTCGAGGCGTTGCTCGGCGCCCAGAAAGTGCGCGCCATCGAGCCGGCCTTCGAGCCGGAGGGGAGCCTGGAGGTGCAGCTTCCCTTTTTGAAGGCCGTCCTCGATGACTTCGCGGTCGTTCCGCTTTTGGTGGGGGATGTGAGCGACGAAGAACTCGCCGGTCTTCTCGAGCCCTATCTGGGCGAGACGACCACGCTGGTGGTGGTCAGCGCCAATATGAGCCACGACACACCTGCGCTACGGGCCGACGAGCTCGACGAAGAGCTGTGCAAAGCGATCGAGGCGCTCGATCCCGAGCCTATCGGACGCGAGCATAGCCACGGTCGGAGCGCGATCCGCGGGCTATTGCGCGCAGCCGCCGAGCGGGGCCTGAGCGCCCAAAGGCTCGCCCGGAGCACCTCGGCGGACGCGGTCGAAGTGGAGGAAGCGGCCGGCGGGCCGGTGACCGGTTATGGTGCGTTTGTCTTGGTTTAAAGCGGCGGCCGGGAGGCGGGTTCGTCTTGGTCGTCGGCGCCATCTTCTCTGGCGCGTCCATTTCCCTTCTCGACTCCACTCCCTCCGTTGCGCGCGGCTTCTTCCTCTCGCTCCACGGAGCGTGCGGCGAGTTGCTCTTCGAGCAGATCGCGGGCGATATCCATGAAGTCGCGCTCGGTGACCAGGCCCACCAATTGCGTTCCGTCGACCACCGGCAGCGACGATATTTTATGCTCGCGCATCAACGCCATCGCCTCGAGGGTGGTCGTCTCCGGGGTGACGGTGACCAGATCGGTGGTCATGATATCGCGCACCGGAATGGAGGTCTTCTCGGCGGTCTTGCCCTCCGCCAGAATGCGCAAAAATGCGCGGCGGGTGACCAGGCCAACCAGGCGGTGATCGTTGTCCTCGACGGGCACATGGCGCACATGTTGCCACTCCATGACCGCGGCGACCATGTCGACGATCTCGTCTTCGTTGACCGTAAAGAGGTCGGTCGTCATATATTGGCCGACATATTCGTAATGATCCTCCCAGGCCGCCTCTTCCGGGGTGCAGGCCAGGGGCCACTCGTGGCCGAGCGTCAGGTCACGCTCGTGCTCGACCAGGTTCTGGGTCAGCGCGGTGAGCCTCTCGGCCAGGCTATGGGTCTGCTCCATCGTATTGAAGGAGTTGAGCATCCAATCGGCGCCGGTCTGCTCGGTGCGCACGCGTTTGTCGATGATCCCCAGATAACGCTCGATGTCGTCGGCGTCGACGCCGCTTCGGCGCAGGCCGGTCTCGGCCAGGGGGAGTAAGGTCTCCAGGATGAGCTTGGGGGTGTGCTCTCGCTCGCCGTCGATCCAGGTCATCGAGCCGGCCAGCCCATAACGGGCAGCCGAGAAGAAGTTATTCTTGGCCTCGACGAACTCCATATGCTCGGTGATGTCGTCGTATTTGCTCAGCAGGCCGCTCATCAGGCCGAACCAAAACGCGGCGTTGGCGACCTCGTCGGCGGGCGTGGGGCCCGAGGGGAGCACGCGGTTTTCGATGCGCAGGTGCGGCTTGCCATCGGAGATGCCGTAGCAGGCGCGGTTCCAGCGATAGACGGTGCCGGTGTGCAGACGCAGCGCCGACAGCAGCGGAGCGCGACCGTCCTCGATGGCCTCGAAGGGATCTTCGGACTCGCCGCCGGAGAATAGCAGCCGGAAGCGCGAGATGTCGTCGCGGTAGATCTCGAGGGCGCTCTCCTCGATCCACTTATTGCCGAAGCTGACCCGAGGCTGCAGATCGCGCATGTGGGTGCCCGAGGAGCGCGTGTCGACCGACTGCTGGAACAGCGCGATGCGCGTCTCCTTCCACAGCCGCTTGCCAAAGAGCATCGGCGAGTTGGTGGCCACCGACAACACCGGCCCGGCGACGGCCTGAGCGATATTATACAGTTGGGCGAATTCCTCGGGCGCGACCTGGAAGTGGACCTGGAAGCTGGTATTGCATGCCTCCAGCATGACGTTGTCGTGCTGGACGATGAACTCGTCGATCCCCTTGATGTGGATGTCGTAGGCTTTGCCGCGAAGCGCGCTCATCGAGTCGTTGAGCGCTCTGTAGCGCGGCTTGGGGGTCATATTGTCCAGGCCCAGGTCGGACTTCTTCATCGTCGGCAAGATGCCGACCAGCGCGATGTCGGCCTCGACCTTATGGGCCGCCCGTCGTGCCTCGCCGACCGCCTTGGTCAACTGGTCCTCCAACTCACTGAGGCATTTGCCGCCAAATTGGGTCGGCAGGGCGTTGAACTCGATGTTGAATAGGCCGAGTTCGGTGGTGAACCGCTCGTCTTGTAGCTCCTCGAGGACCTCGAGGGACTTGGTCGCCGGTCGAAACTGGTTGTCGACCAGGAACATCTCCTGCTCGGCGCCGATCCGTCGAATCCCCGTCTCGAAGAGCCCCTCATCGAGCATATGCTCCAGGGCGCGCACATCGCGCAATAATTGGCGCATGAAGTTGCGCCGCTCTTCTTCACTGACCTGCTCGTTGACGTTCTGCTCACCCATCGCGGTCTTCCTGGCGAGGTGATATGACAAGTTACTACATTGATAAGCACAAGCTGAGTCTAGCCCAGAATGAGCTCACGTGCCAATGAAGCCCCTTTTTCGAGTTGGACGGCGCTTAAAGCACACCTAAGCTAGTTTCGCAAGGGGGCTGAGCGCTACCAGGTCGGGTTCGGCGGTCAATTCGTCGGTTTTTCACTGGGCCGCGCTGACCTGTTCGGAGTCGGACGGCTCGCGCTGCGCGGCTTGTTCGGGCGAAAAGTCCAACTCCTCGGGGCGCACTTGCTCGTCGGTCCCGATGATGATGCGCGAGCCGCGCTTGAAGGCCAGGTAGGAGTAGGTCCACTCGATGAGCACGACCACCTTGTTCTTGAAGCCGACCAGATAGATCAGGTGGATGAAGAGCCAGATGAGCCAGGCGAAAAATCCCACCGCTCGAATCTTTCCGAATTCGACGACCGCCGCCGCGCGTCCGATCGTCGACATCTGGCCCTTGTCCAGATAGTCGAAGACCTCATAGGCCGCGTCTTTTTTGATGCGGCTGTTGATATTCTTTCCGACACATTTTCCCTGCTGGATGGCGACCGGCGCCAGCGCCGGCAGCGCTTCGTCGGTGCCGTGGGCAAAATGAGCGGCGTCGCCGATGACGAATTCACAGTCCGAGCCGGGCAGCGTCAGATCCTCGTCGACGATGGCCTTGCCCTGGTCGTCGAGCTCGCTTTCCAGTGATTTCAAGATAGGGCTGGGCTCGACGCCGGCCGCCCAGATGACCGTATGAGTGGGGATCTTGCGGTCGCCCACGGTGACCGAGTAGGGGCCGATGTCGTCGACCGGTGAGTCTACGAGCACCTCGATATCGCGGTCCTCGAGTTCTTTTTGGGCCTTCTCGGACAGCTCTTCGGGGTAGCTCGACAGGATGTGGGGCAGCGCGTCGATGAGGATCACGTGGCTGTCGGAGGGATCGATGGTCCGAAAATCCTGGCGCATGACCTCGGCGGCGATCTCGCGGATCGCCCCGGCCATCTCCACGCCGGTGGGACCGGCGCCGATGATCACGAAGGTCAGCCACTCGCGCATCTCCTCGGGGTCGTCGGATTGCTCGGCGACCTCGAAGGCGCTCAGGATCTGGCGCCTCAGATTGAGGGCGTCCTCGACGGTCTTGAGCGGCGTGGAGTTTTGCTCCCATTCGGGCGGGCCGAAGTAGCGCGTCTGAGCGCCAGTCGCGACCACCAGGTAATCATAGGCGAGCACACCGCGGTCGAGGATGACGCGCTTGTTGTCCCGATCGACTGACTCGACTTCGGCCATCACGACGCGGATATTGTCCCATTTGCCCAGGATGCCCCGGATGGGCATCGAGATGTCGCTGGGGTCGAGGCCGGCGGTGGCTACCTGGTAGAGCAGCGGCTGGAAGAGGTGGTAGTTGTTGCGGTCGACGATGAACACGTCGACCGGAGCCCGCCTGAGCTGGCGGGCGGTGTACAACCCGCCGAACCCCGCGCCGAGGATGACCACGCGCGGGCGCAGAGCGAGGGAGCTTTTTGGGCGCGGTAGAGTTGTCATGCATGCCTCACGGTGAAAAGGACCGCATCGGTACGTGAGTCACCGGCAATCCTAGACACGAGGCATAAATGGAAAGCGCTCATCCGAATCAATCCGAGATGAGCGCGCGGCTCAGCGCAGCGTCTGCGTATATTGCTCGAGACGCTTTTGGGCGACCGTGTTGGTCTCGGTTTTGAGCGCTTCGCGCAGCGCCTCGACCGCGTCGTCGGAGGGCAGCCGTCGGATCGCCTCGATGGCGCTGAGTCGCAGTTGCAGGTCGTCGTCGGACAAAAACGGCCGCAGCTTCTCCAGGGCGCGGTCTTCAAAATGCTCGGCCATCAGCAGCATGACCCGGTGGCGGAGGGTGTCCTCGGTCTGCGTGTCTTTGAGGAGGCGCCCGTACAGGCTGAAGACCGTGTCGCCCGGCCAGTAGGCGAGGGCGGCGAGGGCCTGCTTGCGATAGACCGCGGAGGTGTCCTCGTTCAGCGCGATGCCCAACAAGATCTGCTCGGGGTTGTCGAGCTTCTGCTCGAAGACCTCTTTGGCGGGGATCCCGTGGAAGCCCGACAACAGCGTCGTGGCGCGCTCGTATTCGGCCTCATTGCCGTCGAAGGGGAACGGCACCGGGCTGTCGGAGTCGGGGTCGGTCGTCTGGTCGGTCGTGTCGCCGCTGGCCGGCGACTGCTGGGCCGAAGCCGTCGAGGCCAGGGCCGCACAGGCCAGCACGCAGGTGAGCGCCAGAGCGAGCATTTTCGGTACGCTTTGCATCTTCGAGATACGCTTCATGGGCTCAATCCTTGGTCAGCGGGTTGGACTTGATCGTAAAGCTCTGGCCGTCGGTGATCTCGGTGTGCGTGATATCGGCCAACGGGAACATCAGGTTGTCCAGATCGGGGCAGTCTTCCGGGAAACCACTGGTGCATTCGGGGGTGTCGTCGATGGGGTCGAAGCCCTGTTCGAATTGCTCGGTGGTGTGGAATAGCCCCAGATAATGGCCGACCTCGTGGGCCAGGACGATCCCGGTGAAGTCGTTGCCGTCGACGGTCTCGCCGCTTCGCGTCTGGACGTCTTGGCCCATATATTCGGAGGTGAAGACCACCCCCGAAGACGGCGTGCCGTGCAGTCCGGCCGCGCCGGGCAGCCCCTGCGAGACCCCGATGGCCCCGCCTCCGCCGCCCATGCCGCCGAGCTCCATGCTCTGCACAAAGAAGATATTGGCGCTGAGCGCCGCGTCGTAGTCGCCCTCGGGGCGCTCCGATAGCGAGACGAGCCGCTGGAGATCAGTCTCACTTCGGATGATCTGATAGGCTTCAGCATCGTCACCGGTGATGTCGTGGAAGTTGACCTGGTCGATCTCGATCCCCGACTGAGCGTACATCTCGTCGAATTTTGCCAGCACCTGCTCCATATTGGGGTCGTCGGCAGCCGCGGCCGCGTCCAGACCGGGCACGCCCGCCAGATAGATGTTGAAGTCGATGGTCGTGCCGACGGTATCTTCCTCGAGCAGATAATAGCACAGGTCCTCGGTCTGAGTGTCTAGCTCGAGGGTGTGCTGGCCGGCCTGCAACTGGTCGACGAAGTTGTCGATGACCGGAGTGAGGATCGGATTGATGAAGCCGAAGAGCTGGGAGGGCACCTGCTGGAAGTCGTTCTCGCCGGTAAACGAGATGGTCCCGTCGGGTAAGGAGATCTGAGTCGGCGAGATGCGATTGCCGTCGCGAGCCAGCGGGGTGATCATATACGAGACGGTGTCGTCGGCGATCTCGTAGTCGATGGAGATGCTGCCGTTCTGGTTGGCCAGCCCGCAGGTGATGTCGTAGGGGTAGTCATCCAGCCCCTCGAGGCCGAGCTGGACGCTCTGATCCGGCGAGCAGAATGCGTTGCCGCCGCCGACCTCCTGACAAATATAGCCGTCGCGGCAGTCATCTTGAGTGTCGCACATGCGCACGCACAGATTATAGCCGCGTCCGCCGGTCAGGCAGCGGTTGTCGTTGCCGTCTGCAGCGCAATCATCGCGTGTCTCGCAGTCCAGCGTGGTGCAGTAGCCGTCGGGCCAGCCGGGGCTGGGGATGCAGGTGCCGCCTCGGCACTGGTCGTCGTCCTCGCAGGCCTCGCCGTCGTCGACGCCGGTCGGCTCGACAAACGGGACGCAGACGTCGTAGGGGCTGGCCGGAGAATCTTCGCAGACGTATCCGTCGCGGCAGTCGTCGTCGCCGGTGCAGCGGGATGCGCAGATGGCGCCGTCCGGAGACGAGTAGCACGAGGTGCCGTCGGGGCATTCGGTGTCGAACCGACAGCCGTCCTCGGTGGTACAATAGCCGTCGAAGGGCTCGTCGGTGATGCAACGCCCGTCGGCGCAATCGCCGTCCTCGGTGCAGGATTCGCCGAGCTCGGCACCCTGTTGGGTGGCATCGTCGTCGGCGTCTGCGCCGCCGGCGTCTTCGAAGCCGACGTCGTCGTCGAGGCCGAAGCCGTCTCCATCGCCGGACTCATTGGAGCCGCAGCTCACCGCCAGCACGAGCAGCGGAATCATCATCAATATCGAAATGCGTCGCATGGTTCTCCACCGGGAAAACGGTTGAGCGTTAACGACGCAACAGTGCTGCAAGAACTCTGCCAGTAAGGATGTTAACGATCGCTGAGCAGTGAGAAGTCCGGCTCGGTCAGGGGGTGAAGCCGGGTGACGTGGCCCATCTTACGGCCGGGATAGGCCTCGGCTTTGCCGTATAGGTGCAGGTTGGCCTCCGGCTCGCTGATCGCCTCGAGCCAGCGCTCGCCGACCGGGCCGATGATATTCTGCATGATCGCGTCGCAGTGGCGAGCCGGCGAGCCCAGCGGCAGGTTGCAGACCGCGCGTACGAATTGCTCGAATTGGCTGGTGTGGCAGGCCTCGATCGTCCAGTGGCCCGAGTTATGCGGCCTGGGGGCGACCTCGTTGACCAGCAGGTCGCCCGCGGAGGTCAAGAACAGCTCGACGGCGAGGACGCCCTCCAGATCGAAGGCCTCCGCCAGGGTGCGCGCGATGTCGACGGCGCGCTCGCAGGCCTCCGGCTCGACCGGCGCGGGCGCCTCGGTGGTGTCCAGGATATGCTCGACGTGGTTGTTGAGCACCGGGTCGTACACGGCGATCTGGCCGCTCGGCGAGCGGGCGATGACCACCGACATCTCGCAGACGTAGTCCACAAACCCCTCGACGATGGCGCGTTGCTCGCCGATATCTTCCCACGCGTCCTCGATGTCCTCGGGGCTTTTGATGGTCGCCTGGCCCTTGCCGTCGTAGCCGAAGCGTGCCGATTTGATCACGCATGGTGTGCCGACCTCGTCGACCGCTTCGCGAAGCTCGTCGAGGGTGTTGGCCTCGGCAAACGCGGTCGTGCCGATGCCCGCGTCGTTGATGAAGCGCTTCTCGAGCAGGCGGTCCTGAGTGGTCCGAAGCAGGTGTGCAGAAGGGCGCACGATGCAGAATTGTTGGACGAAGTCGATGGCCTCGGGCGGGATATTTTCCCACTCGTAGGTGATCACGTCGACCGACCGCGCGAAGCGCTCGAGCGCCTCGTGGTCATCGAAGTCGGCGACGGTCTCGCGGTGGCAGACTTGCGCGGTCGGGCTATCTTCTTTGGGAGAGAAGACGTGGACGCGGTAGCCCAGCGGGGCGGCGGCCATCGAGGTCATTCGGCCGAGCTGGCCGCCGGCGAGCATGCCGATGGTGCTTCCGGTGGGGATGCGCGCGGCCTCTGTGAGTTCGTCGCTCATGGATGGACTCCCTGCCAATGACTAAGCGTCGTCGACCTGATCTTCGTCGACTCAATCTTCGTCGACCGGGGCCTCACCGACGCCGGCCGACTGCGCGTCGCGGAATTGCTGGAGGCGCTCGGCGATCGCATCGTCTTCGAGGCCGACGACCGACGCCGCCAACAACGAGGCGTTGATGGCCCCGGAGCGTCCAATGGCCAATGTACCCACGGGGACGCCTTTGGGCATCTGGACGATCGACAAAAGGCTGTCGACGCCGTTGAGCACCCGGCTTTTGACCGGCACGCCGAACACCGGCAACGTGGTCATCGAGGCGCACATGCCCGGAAGATGGGCCGCTCCGCCGGCGCCGGCGATGACCACCTTCAGGCCGCGCTCGCGCGCGCCCTTGGCGAACTCCACCAGCCGGTCCGGGGTGCGGTGGGCCGAGATGATCTTGGTCTCGAAGGGGATGTCGAGCTCTTCGAGGATATCGGCCGCGTGGCGCATCGTCGGCCAATCGGACTGGCTACCCATGATGATCGAAACGAGCGGGGTCTGATCTGCCATCGAAATGTCTCCGTGTGGGTCGGGCGTCTGGAGTTGGCTTAGTAATTCGTGGCCTGTGGGGCGT
>JBKGZI010000121.1:0-13798 GCA_046545675.1 Persicimonas sp. | reverse complement strand
AAACGCCCCGAGCTGATCTGCTTAATCAACTCGGGGCGCTAAATACGTACCGCGTCCAACGCGTCCGAGGCCCCTTCATATTACAACGCGGTGCGAGCCGCCGGCCGGTTACTCGGCGCGTTTGTCCTGCGCGCGACGCAACTGACGGGGCTTGACCTTTTGAATGTCGAGGTTCTTGCGGAGCCGCTGGACCTGCTTCGGGTCGAGGCGCTTGATGGCCTTTTTCGAGTCGACGAAGCGCAGTGTGCCGAAGCGCTCGACCTGATGGAAGCTGCCGCCGTTGGGCTTGGACCAGGCATAGGCCAGCGTGCGTTTGTCGTCGGGGCGGTCGTAGCGATAGAAGTTGACCGCCCACTTGTCGTTGGGTTTGGGGGCGGCTTCGACGCCCGGGATGGCTTCGAAGGGAATCTTGAGCTCGATGCTCCAGAACTCGTCGGTGTCGGAGTCGTCGTTGACGGTGCCTTCGACGTGCACGGCCGATTCCAAGCCTTCCATATTCCACTTGCGCGCGCGGTCGATCTGTTCGTCACGGCTGCCCTCTCCGCGGCCGAGGCGCTCGTCGAAGTGAGCGTCGAAGATGGTGCCCAACGGGTTGATTTGAAGCTCGAGGTAGTCCTTTCCGTCGCGGCCATTGTCGATATAGACCTCGAAGACCTCTTCGGTCCAAGTGTCCGCGTCGCGCTTGTCGAGCTCACTCCAGACGTGCTCGTCGGCGAGCTTGGCGCCGATATAAAGGTGGTCCTCGCCACGGAAGGCGTAGACTTTGGTGTCTAGCTTGGGGGCCGAGCCGAAGCCGTCGAGCTCGATGTGCTCGAGCTTGCTGTAGACCTCTTCGTCGAGCTTGCCGTCGATCTTGTGGTCGGCCAGACGCTTGGCGTCATATTTGGGGGCGATGTGGCTGGGGAGAGCGTCGGCTTTGGCGGACTTGTCCGAGCCCTTGACGGTCAATTGCGGGCCGATCACCCGGCGGTCGTCGGTCTTCTTGACCTCGTTTTTGATGGGCAGGCGGCTCTGGCCCTTATAAAAGCCGACGTATGGGACGGCTTGGCCGCCCGGGTAATCGCCCTTCAGGTTGACCTCCTGGACGTCCTCGATGATCTGGCCCTTCTCCCAGCGGCTGGTTTGATAGAGGCCGTCGAGCGGATGATGGTCGAGGTTCTGGCGAAAGGGCTTCTTCGAGGAGTCGAAGTGGATGAACGCCTTCCAATTGTCGTCGATATTGTCGAGCGCCTTCCAATACCAGGTGAACGTGGCCGGCTTTCCGGCGGCCAGCGGCTTGGAGACGTCGAAGCCGATGAGCTCGATCTTGTCGTCGAAGTTGGCCCCGATGGGATATTCGGGCTCCGGAGCCTCATCCAGGATGTGGGTCTCGACCTCTTGCCACTGCTTCTGGGTCAAGGTGGTCTTGGGCTGGTCGACCTTCTGGCAGGCGGCGAGGGCGCCCATCAATGCGAGGGCGAGCCCGGCGGCAACGATGCGGTGGTGCGTTGTTTGTTTCATAGCTTCACTTGTGTGCGGTGTATTTGGATGAGGATATGGTGTCGGCGCACTCCTACCCTCTGCTGCGCGTATATAGCCGGCGCCAGCCTAACGCAACGCCTGCGACGATTGCAATAGGGCTACCTTTTGAGCGACCAGCGGTTGTGCTAGAAAGACGGCATGAACGATTCCACGACAAGGTGACCGATGTTGGATTTTAGTAAAGACAAGCCGATTCATCTGTTGGGTATTGGGGGCGTGGGCGTCTCCGGGGTGGCGAGGGTATTGCACCAGCGCGGTTTTAACGTCCGCGGCTCGGATGTGCGCCAGAGCTCGATCACCGAAGCGCTGGTCGACGAGGGCATGGAAGTGGTCATCGGCCACGAGGCGTCGAATATCGAGGGCGCTCAGGCCGTGGTCGTGTCCACCGCGATCCCCGACCACAACGTCGAGCTCAAAGCGGCCAAGGAGCGCGGCATGCCGGTTGTCCACCGCTCCGAGGTGCTCGGCGCGCTCATCGCCGATTACCGCACCGTCGGCGTCACGGGCACCCACGGCAAAGGTACCGTGTCGTCGATGATCGCCTGGATCTTGGAGTGCGCCGGCTGGGAGCCTGGCTTTGTCATCGGCGCGATGCTCAATAACTTCGCGACCAACGCACGCGACGCCGGCGACAGCAAATGGATGGTCGTCGAGATCGACGAGAGCGACGGCAGCCACCTGAATATCCGGCCCGACTACGTGGTGTGCAACTTCCTCGAGCTCGACCACCTCAACTATTACGACGGCCTCGATGACATCATCGACAATATGATCGACTTCATGGAGTCGAATGAGCGGCTCAAAGAGGCCTTCGTGAACCTGGATTGCGATGGCAATCGCAACCTGTGCGAGCGAGTCGGGCTTCGTCCGACCGGCTATGCCGTGGAGCATCGCGCCGAATTTCGCGGCGAGTTGCTCGGGCCCGGCCAGCTTCCCATCGAGTTCGAGGGGGTCCACCGTAACGAGTCCCTGGGTCGTTTCGAGCTGAACCTGCCCGGCCGCTACAATGTGGTCAACGCCATGGGGGCGATGGCCGTATGTCGGCGCATCGGCGTCGAGGTCGAGGCCATCCGAGAGGGCTTGAAGACCTATGCCGGCATGGAGAACCGCTTCACCATCGCCTCCGGCGGTGGGGTGACCATCGTCAAGGACTATATCAGCCACCCGACCGGCATGCGCAAGGTGCTCCAGTCGGCCCAAGATCTGACCGAGGGGCGTATCTTCAGCGTGTTCAAGCCCTATCGCTACACGCTGATTAAATATCTGCAGGATGAGTACGGCGCCGCCTTCCAGGGCAGCGACGAGGTGATCATCACCAAGATGTACGCGGCCGATGAGGACCCGATTCCGGGCATCGACACCCACACCGTCGTCGATCGCATCCGTGAGAACGACATCGACTGCACCTATATCGAAGACCAGTACGATATCAACGGCTACCTCCTCGAGCGCGTGGAGCCGGGCGATAAGGTCATCTTCTTTGGCGGCGATGATTTCTTTCGAATGGCCGACGAGTTTTTGGCCGAGGTCACCCGCCGAGCCCAGAAGCCGGGGCCGGGGCCCGAGCAGCCGAAGGTGAGCAGCCCGTTTGCGGATTCGACCGATGGTGAGGCTTGAGGTTGGCGTTTTGGGTCGGTGCATAGAGAGGTAGACAGTGAGTAGCTGGCTCGATTTTGATAGATTCGCGGTCTTTGGGATGGGCAGAAGTGGCATCGCGGCCGCGAATCTGCTCGCACGACGGGGCAAGACCGTCCTCGCCAGCGACACGCGCCCGCTCGATGAGATGGGCGAGGTCGCCGACCAATTGGTCGAGGGTGTCGAATTGGTCGGCGGGCTCAATGTCGTGGGCGATTCCGAGGTTGTCGTGGTCTCACCGGGGCTGCGCCCCACACTCGACATCTTCGAGGACCTCGAGCGGCGCGGGCTTCCGGTCATCTCGGAGATCGAGTTGGGATACGCGGCTGCCAAGGCGCCCATCCTGGCAATCACTGGCACCGACGGAAAGAGCACGACGACCGTATTCGTCGGCCATCTGCTCGAGCACGCCGGCGTCGAGTGTGCCGTGGGCGGCAATCTGGGCACCCCGCTGTGTGCGCTTGTCGACGAGGTCTCCGAGGATGGCTACATCGTCGCCGAAGTCAGCGCTTTTCAGCTATGGACCACCCACCACTTCCGGCCGAGGGCCTTCGGTCTGACCAATATCGCCCACGATCATCTCGACTACTTCGCCACCTATGACGAGTATGTCGACGCCAAGCGACAGGTGATGGCGCACGCGGGCCCCGAGACCCTGGGCGTGTTCAATAGGGAAGATGATTATATCTCGCGTTGGTACGACGAGTACGAGGGTAAGGCGCTCGCATACGGGTTGTCGCGCGAGGCCGTCGGCGAGGAAGCAGACGCGTTGTGGCTCGAAGAGGGCGCGCTGTGGGCGCGCTTCGACGGCGAGGAGTACCCGCGCTGGCATACCGACGTGTCGACCATCCCGGTCACCGGCTACCACAATATTCTGAACTTTCTATGCGCCACCGGACTGGTTCATGCGGCCGGCGTGGACCTCTTTGACGTCTCGGTTGCCGCCGATGATTTCGAGCCGTTGCCCCATCGGCTCGAATACGTCGCAGAGGTCGACGAGGTGTATTTCTACGACGACTCCAAGGCGACCAACGTCCACGCGGCGCTGGCCGGGCTGCGCAGCCTCGACGGAGATCTGGTGGCCATCGTCGGCGGCGTCGACAAAGGGCTGGATTTGGGAGACCTCGTCGATCACCTGCGCGACCGCGGCGCGCCGGTGATCCTCATCGGCGAGATTCGCGAGCGGTTGGGCACCGAATTACTGACAGCGGGCTACCCCGAGGCAGATATCTACGCGGCTGAGACGCTCGAGGAGGCCGTTCAACGTGCCTTCGAGATCGCCATGCCCGGCTGGATGGTCAGCTTGAGCCCGGCCTGCTCGAGCTTTGATATGTTCGAAAGCTACGCCCATCGAGGCGAGGTTTTTCAGCGGACAGTGCGTTCGCTTTCGGCGGCTTCCGAAAAAAACTAAAAAACGACTGGACATCTCCGCTAACTTATACATAATCGCGCCTCCCGGCGGTGAACTGGACCGCGTTTAAAGACCCGCTGGGAAGCGCGCAAGCGCGAACGGATGTCCCGTTCGTCTAGCCTGGTCCAGGACACTGGCCTTTCACGCCAGCGACACGGGTTCGAATCCCGTACGGGACGTATTGAGGACGAGGTGTTTCGACACCTCGTCCTCTGTTTTTTCTTGGAACTCTGTTTTTTCTCGGGCCTGAAACAAAAAAGCCCGCCCGGCATGAGTGCCGGGCGGGCTTTTTGTATTGATCTGATATTGTCGAGAAGCTTAGCTCTCTTCGATGACCAGGAGCACCTCGTCTTCGTCGACCGCGTCGCCTTCTTCGGCGTGAATTTCGGTGACGATGCCGTCGCACGGTGCCTCGACGGGCATCTCCATCTTCATCGACTCGAGGATGACGACTTCATCGTCCTCTTCGACCTCGTCGCCGACTTCTACTTCGATCTTCCAGACTGTTCCCGTGATGTGGGCTTTGACATCGGCCATATGTTGGATCTCCAGATTGGTTGGGCTTCAATAACACTATCTACGGCGTCTTATGGTGCGGAATCAGTGGCTAATTCGATACCACTAGTCGACCTGCGCAAACAAGTCGAAAGCCGCCCGGCATTGGCCGGGCGGGACGAGAGTCGCAGGTCCTCACCGGCTTTCGAGCCAGCCGGTGTGGACGTCGCCGGCCAAGAACTCCTCGTCGCGAAGCACCTCGAGGTGCATGTCGATATTGGTGGTGAGCTCCTCGATGACGTAGTTTTCGAGCGCGTGGCGCATGCGCTTGATCGCCTGGGTGCGGTCTTCGCCGTGGGCGATGACCTTGGCGACCATGGGGTCGTAATACGGGGTGACCTCGAAGTCGGCGTTGACCCCGGAGTCGACCCGGATGCCGTGGCCGACCGGCTCGGAGTAGTCGCCGATGGTGCCCGGGGAGGGCATGAAGCTCTTGTCGGGGTTTTCGGCGTAGACGCGACACTCGATGGCGTGACCGTCGATGCTGAGGTCGTCCTGGTCGATCTGGATGGACTCGCCGAAGGCGATGCGGATCTGCTGCTCGACCAGGTCGACGCCGGTGATCTCCTCGGTGATGGTGTGCTCGACCTGGAGGCGAGTGTTCATCTCGATGAAGAAGAAGTTGCCGTCCGCATCGACGATGAATTCGACTGTGCCGGCGTTGGTGTACTCGGCGCGGTCGACCAGGGCGAGGGCGGCGGTGGTCATGCGCTGGCGAAGGCCGTCGAATTGAGCCATGGCCGGAGAGGGCGCCTCTTCGATGACCTTCTGGTGGCGGCGCTGGACGCTGCATTCGCGCTCGAAGAAGTGTAGCGACTTGCCATCATCGTCGGCGAGCACCTGGATCTCGATGTGGCGCGGGTTCTGGACGTAGCGCTCGATGTAGATCGTGTCGTCTCCGAAGGACGACTGGGCGCGGCGCTTGCTGGCCTTGACGGCCTTGCGCAGCTTCTTTTCATTGGTGGCGATCTTCATGCCGATGCCGCCGCCTCCTGCCGCAGCTTTGACGAGGACCGGATAGCCGAATTCTTTGGCGAATTCGACCGCTTCTTCCTCGCCGGCGATCGGGCCGTCCGAGCCGGGGACGACCGGCACGCCGGCGCTCTCGGCGAACGCGCGGGCGTCGGCCTTGTCGCCCATCAACTGCATGACCTCCGAGCGCGGCCCGATAAAGACGATGTCGGCGCGCTCGACCTCCTCGACAAATTCGGTGTTCTCGCTCAACAGTCCGTAGCCTGGGTGGATGGCCTCGGCGCCGGTCTCCTGGGCGACGTCGAGGATCTTTTGAATGTCGAGATAACTCTCCGCCACGTGGGCCGGCCCGATCAGATGAGCTTCGTCGGCCAACTCAGTGTGTGGGGCGCCTTCATCGGCCTCGCTATACACGGCGATGGTATGGATGCCCATCTCCTTGCAGGTGCGGATGATGCGCGCAGCGATTTCTCCACGATTGGCGACCAATATCCTATCAAACATGAATTTCCTCGAGTGCGGTCGAAGGTGGCTGATTCCAGTCCAAAGCCAGTTTAACCACGACAATCGCCGTGGCGAAGTTAGTGAACACTAAATTAGGCGGACCTCAATTAGCACAGGGGGCAGATTGGCGTCAAATCAGGCGTGCTGAAACCAGTCTGCCGATCAAAAAGCCCCTAGAGATGGCCCAATGCGAGCGCGACGGCCTTCGCAGCGCGTGCGCCGCTTCCGACGGCCGTCGGTACGGATCGCAGCAGACAATCGGTGACATCACCGGCGGCAAATAAGCCCACACACGTTGTGCGCTGGTGGCCGTCGACGACCACGAAGCCCTCGCTGGTCTGCGGGGAGGGCTCGATATGCGGCAGCAGCGGGTCGACGCCGATGCGCACGAAGAGGCAAGCGACCTCGAGCAGGTCGCGACGGCCGTCGACGTCGAGGTGTAGCAGGCAGCCCTCGTCGAGCGGGTCGATGCGCTCGACGGCCGTGGGGATGGGGAAGAACTCGATGCGCTCGTCTTGGAGGACACGCTCGATGAAGGCAGGGCGCGCCTTGAACTCGGAGTTTCGCAGCAGCATCCAGACCCGGCAGCCGTGCTCGGAGAGCAGTAGGGCGTTCTCGAAGCCGGCGTCGCCGCCGCCGACCACCGCGACGGTTTGGCCGGCGAAGGCCTGGCCGTCGGCGGTCGCCGATTGGCTGACGCAGGTGCCCATGGCCTCGGCCTCGCCGGGTACGCCGAGTCGGCGGTATTGGGTGCCGGTGGCCAGGATGACGGTCTCGGCGCCAAGGGCGGGGCGGTCGGAGAATTCGAGGTGCCACCGCTGCTCGGTGCGTTTGGCAGACTCGAGCGTACCTTCCTCGGGGGGCGACGCCTCGCAGGCGAGCAGGCCGTCGTGAAGCGCTCGGCCTAGCTCAGTGCCCGAGGCGTAGCAGCCGCCCGGATAATTGACGATGGTGTTGTTGACGCGGTTCAAGAGCCCGCCCACCTCGCCATCGGTGGCGAACCAGCGAAACGCCACCTCGAAGGTGTGCAACCACCTGGCGGCGCTGAGGCCGGCCGGACCGGCGCCGATGACTACGCAGTCGCTGTGGGGCTTGTTCGCGCTCATAGTGAGGGTTCGGCCTCGACAAATTGTCGCATGATCTCCTGGCGCCTCTCGCCCGAGCGCAGCGTTCCGCGCGCAGCGCCGGCCACGAGAATACCGTGTTTTTTGGCCCCGCGCATCTCCATGCACATCTGGCGGGCGCGGCATCGAATCAGCAGCCCCTCGGGCTCGAGGTGGCGCTCGATGAGCTCGGCGAGTTGGGCGACGATGCGCTCCTGGACCTGGGGGCGGGCGCATACATGGTCAATCGCTCGGCCGATGCCTCCAAACCCCACGATGCGGTCGCCGGGCACGTAGGCGACGTCGATGGTGCCGAACATCGGAACCAAGTGGTGCACGCACATGCTCTGGAAGGACAGCCCCAGGAGCACGATCGGCTCGGGCAGGGCGTCGGTACCGGCGGCCTCGAGCGGAAAGGTGCTCAGCACCGGCGGCTCTTCATCGACGCCGTGAAAGACGGTGCGCAGCAGCTCAGTGAACCGCTCGGGGGCGCTGCGAAGCTCGGGATCGACCGTCTCGTCGAGGCCCAGCGATTTCAGGAGTTCGCGCGCGTGGTCGACGGCTTCGTCGGACATGGGTGTTCCGGGTGTAATAGGTCAAAAGATCGAGCTCTGGGCGCCTTCTGGTATGGAGACTTCCATATGCTCGAAGGCTGTTCGGGTGGCCACTCGCCCCTGCGGGGTGCGCTGGATATAGCCCTGCTGGAGCAGATACGGCTCGATGACCGTCTCGATGGTGTCTTTTTCTTCGTCGATCGCCGAAGCCAACGTGCTCAACCCGGCCGGGCCGCCACCGAATTTGGCGGTCAACGCCTCCAGATACAGCCGGTCCAGCGAGTCGAAGCCCGCGTCATCGACCTCGAGCTTAGCCAGCGCGTAGTCGGCGAGGTCGGTGTCGATGTGGCCGTCTCCGTCGACGATGGCATAGTCGCGCACGCGGCGAAGCAGCCGGTTGGCGATGCGTGGCGTGCCGCGGCTTCGGCGCGCGATCTCGACCGCGCCATTGTCGGTGATGCCGATCTCGAGCAGCTTCGCCGAGCGTTTGATGACCAGCGTGAGCTGGTCGAAATTATAATATTGGAGCCTGGCGACCTGTCCGAATCGGCTTCGAAGCGGCGCCGAGACCAGCCCTGCGCGGGTGGTCGCGCCGACCATTGTAAACGGCGGCAGCGACAGCTTCATGCTGCGCGCGTGGGGGCCATTTCCGATGACGATGTCGAAATAAAAGTCCTCCATCGCCGGGTAGAGGTTCTCTTCGATGACCGGGTTGAGCCTGTGGCACTCGTCGATAAAGAGCATGTCGCCGTGCTCCAGCGAGCTCAAGATGCCGGCGAGGTCCTTTTTCTGTTCGAGGGCCGGGCCGCTGGTGACGTGGATATTTGCGTTCATCTCACGGGCCAGGATATGGGCCATAGTCGTCTTGCCCAGCCCGGGAGGCCCGCACAAGAGCACGTGGTCGAGGGTGTCCTCGCGCATCTTGGCCGACTCGACCATCACGCCCAGATTCTCCTTGATGGAGACCTGGCCGACGAACTCACCGAAATTCTGTGGCCGAAGCGAGCGATCGACGCTCTCGTCGTCACCGACGACCTCGCGCTCGATATTCGGGTTGCGTTGGTTTTCAGCGCCCGCAGCGCCCTGCTCGTCGGCGTTGCGCCGGACGTCGCTTCGTTCGATGTGTGAGTTCTTGGACATCAGTCGTTTCCTAGAAACACAAGAGAGTGAGAAAGTCAGGGAGTAAGAGAGTTAGATACTGCCACTGCTCGTGGCCGACCTCATTTGCTCACATTAAACTTCTTACTTTCTCACTACTAACTATCTAACTTTCTGCTGTTCTAGCTTAACATCTTGAGGGCTTCTCGCAGAAGCGGCTCGAGGTCGTCGCTATCCTGCAGATCGTCGCCCATCACGCCCACGACACCGTCGACCTCCTTGTCGCCATAGCCCAGGTTGGCCAGCGCCGAGCGCAGATCGTCGGCGATGCCACCGCCAGTTGTAGCCTCGGCGGGAACGAACTCGGCGAAGTCGAAGTCGTCGACCGAGCTCTTCATCTCTAGAATCACTCGCTGGGCGGTCTTCTTCCCGATACCGCTGACCTGCTTGAGCGCCTTGATGTCGCTGTTGCGCACCGCCCGAATAAACTCCGAGGGGTTCAGATCCGACAGCACCGCCAGGCCGAGCTTGGGGCCGATGCCGGAGACCGACGTCAGCTTACTAAACAGCCGCTTCTCCTCGGTCGTCGCGAATCCGTACAGCGTGATCGCGTCCTCACGCACCGCCGTGTGGATGTGGATGCTGACCTCGCCGTCGTCGTTCCTTTCGATGCGCCCGGGGGTCCCCAGCGGAACCTGGACGTGGTAGCCCACACCGTGGACATCGACGATGATCGAGCTGAGCGAGAGCGGCTGGAGTTTGCCTATAAGTCTGGCGATCATGGCTTGTATGGGGGATGGGACACCTGAACAAACGTATCACTAGCACGCGAAGTCGCCCCGGTGCAACGGCGTCGCAGGCAAGGGGAAGTCTATTTCAACGGAGGCGGTCTTCGAAGCCGGCAGTCTGGCAGTGGCAGATCGCCACGGCCAGGGCGTCAGCGGCGTCTTCGGCCAGGTCGCCCTCGAGGCTGAGGACCATCTTGACCATGCGCTGGACCTCGTCTTTGGTAGCTCGGCCGTGGCCGGCGACGGCCTGTTTGACGGTGGCAGGTGGGTATTCGGACAGGGGGACCCCAGCCAGCTGCAAGGCGAGCAGCGAGACGCCGCGGGCGTGGCCGAGCTTGAGGCTCGACATGGCGTTTTTGGCGAAGAAGATCGACTCGACGGCCGACTCGGCCGGCTCGAATTCGGCGAGAATTTCTTGGATGCCCGAGAAGATCAACGGCAGGCGTTTGCTGAGCTCGCCGGCTTTGGCGGCGTTGATGCGCCCGCTGGACACGTAGATGATATCGCCGCCGGATTTTCGCACCACGCCATAGCCGGTGTAGCGGGAGCCCGGATCGATGCCAAGGACGAGCACAAATGACCTCTCGGATAATTGTAGCCGGCACTAACTCGCGTTCAGCGCGTCGTCGAGCGAGGCGTCGTGGTACTCGAGGTTCGAGTAGACGTCCTGGACGTCGTCGTGGTCGTCGAGCGCGGCGTAGAATTCGAAATAATCGTCGAGCTGGTCGCGGTCGACATCCACAGTCTGCGTGGCGACACGCACCGGCGAAGCGTCCCGGATTTTGTACCCCGCGTCTTCGAGCTCATCAAGCACGTCGTGCAGCGACGCGAACTCGGTGTAGACCTCGAAGACCGGCACGAAGTCCGGTTCGGTATCTTTTTCGGTCTCGTAGGTCGACTCCTTCATCTCCTGGGCGCCCATGCCGATGATCTCGAGCATGAATGTGTCCGGATCGTCGACCGAAGCGGCGTCGACCTGGATGAGCCCCTGCCTCTCGAATTGCCAGGCGACGCAGCCGTCTTCGCCCAGATTGCCGTCGTGCTCCTCGAGGATATTGCGCAGGTCGGCGACGGTGCGGTTTTTATTGTCGGTCATCGTCTCGATGAACACCGCGATCCCGAAGGGTCCGTAGCCTTCGTAGGTATATTCCTCGTAATTGACGCCCTCGAGCTCGCCGGTGCCACGCTTGATGGCGCTCTCGATATTGTCCTTGGGCATATTGGCTTCTTTGGCGCGCTCGATGGCCAGCCGAAGCCGCGGGTTGAACTCCGGATCGCCGCCTTGCTCGCGGGCCGAGACGGTAATCTCGCGGATCAGCTTGTTGAAGATCTTGGCCCGTCGCCGGTCCTGTTTCTTCTTCTTATGCTTGATATTGCTCCATTTACTGTGGCCTGCCATGGCGCCTCCGCGTGGTGGGTCGAGGTTAGGGAGAGAGCTTTTGGGGGCCCTCATTACATAACAACGTGCGGCTAGATAACAACTGGGCTGGGGTGGCATGAACAAATGGTGGGGGGATGCCTTCCGAGTTGGGGCATAGCAACTCGCAATCCAATGGAGCGACGCCGTCCCTGGTGTCCGGCGTCTGTGGCGGCGTTGCTTTTACCGTACGGGAAAATAGTGTTATTATCTCGGCAATCGCCACGTGATTTGTACCGTACGGTAAAACTCAAGCCGACAGATAAAATTGTGAAGACCTCCGACGATGACAGCACAGTTCCAGTCCACGACGTCGCCGCGATCGGTCGCGCCCTGCGCTCGGCTCGCAAGGAACAGGGACTCACCCAACAGGAATTTGCCGACATCGCAGGTGTCGGTGTGCGATTTCTGTCCGAGTTGGAGCGCGGGAAGCAAACCGCGGAAGTAGGGCTGGTGCTGCGGGTCCTCGCCAATGCCGGCTACGACGTTGTATTGCAGCGACGCGGCTTCTTACGTCGGTGAGTCCAACGAAGATGAATCTCGTCCGCGCGACTGATGAGCGAGTTGCGTGATCAGTATCGGAGCAGCTTTCCCAACCGGAACGCCCATGAACTTTGAAGAGTATCGAAAGCACGACGCCGTCGAACTGGCCCGCATGGTCCGCGACAAGGAGGTCACCTCAATCGAGCTCATCCAGGCAGCAGCCCAGGGGCTGGCCGCGTGGGACGGAAAGCTCAACGCGTTGGTGGAGTCGTGGGTGGATAGCACCCGCGAAGAGTGTACGTCGAGAGATCCGGCCTCGTCGAAAGGCCCGCTGGCGGGCGTGCCGTTTTTGCTCAAAGACATGCTCGAGTGGGAGGGAAGGGCGATGACACTCGGCTCGCGGCTGCTCGACGGGTATATCGCCGAGCGCACCCATCCGTTGGTCGAGCGCTATGTGCAGGCAGGCCTGGTCCCCATTGGGCGCACCAATATGAGCGAGCTCGGCTTGATGCCGCTGACCGAGCCGACGGTCTACGGTCCCACGCGAAACCCCTGGGACCTCACACGCTCGCCGGGCGGCTCGAGCGGTGGCTCGGCGGCTGCGGTGGCGGCCGGAATCGTGCCGGTGGCGCACGCCGCCGACGGGGGCGGATCGATTCGTATCCCGGCGTCGGCTTGCGGGCTCTTCGGATTCAAGCCGACCCGCGGGCGCACGGTCGAGGCGCTCGACGAGGTGCCCGAGGGCTTCGTGTCGCATCATTGCGTCAGCCGCTCGGTGCGCGACAGCGCGTTGCTGCTGGATTTGAGCTCGGGCGCGAGCCCCGGCTCGCGGTGGCGCCCGCCGGCCGCGGTCATGCGCGGTCAGACGACCTGCGCCAATGCCGTCGACAAAGAACCCGACGCGCTGCGGGTGGGCATGCTGACGACGGACTTCTTGGGCGAGTCGCTGCATCCGGCGTGTCGGGAGGCGGTCGAAGATGCCGCGAAGCTGTGTATGGAGCTCGGCCACGAGGTCGTCGAGGTGACCCCGCCCTTCGACGGGCTGGCCTACCGCGCGGCGTTCAGCCAATTGTGGGCGGTCGGAGCGAGCTTCTTCTTGAAGCGAGCGCGCGCCGAGATCGGCAGCCTGGAGGGTGTGCCCGCGCCTTTAGTCCGCCTGCTGCAACTCCCCGGCACGCTCGAGGCGGCGTTGCGGGCCGCACAGGTGGTCGGCCACCCGATGATCGAGCCGCTGACCCTGCGCCTGGCCCGCCACTCCGACCGCATGGCGCCCGCCGACTTATGGCTCATCTGGCAGGCGCTGAACGAGGCGACCGCCGACATGACGCTCTTTTTTGAAGAGCATGACGTCCTGCTGACCAGCACGCTGACCGAGCCGCCCTGGAAAATTGGCCACTACGACCAAGACGCGGCCACCCTCGAAGAGGTCGAAGAGGACCTCTTCGCGTATGCGGGCCTGACTCCGATCGCCAATACCGCCGGTCTGCCGGCGATGTCGGTGCCGCTGTATCGCTCAGAGGGGCTGCCGATCGGCGCGCAATTTATCGGGCCGCATGCGTCGGAGTGTAGGCTCTTGTCGCTGGCGGGACAGTTGGAGCGGGCTAGGCCGTGGGATGAGGTGGCGGTGCCGTCGTAAATAGATGAATCCCCCAAGACGTACATGGCGGGTGTCCGGGGCTCTCTGTGGGTGCGCCCCACCGGTCGCGCCTACGGCGCATCCGGTGGTGGCTTACCCACAGCTACGGTTTGGATCCCGC
>JBKGZI010000120.1:0-13807 GCA_046545675.1 Persicimonas sp. | reverse complement strand
GGCGATGCAGCGCATCGTCGAGGAGTGAGCGTCGAATCTGGTGGTGTTAGACCGGTGAAGGTGAATCGAATCTCGGTGTCACACCACTAGGATTTCGACGCACGACATTGCCGCCAACTTCGGGTAAAATCATGAGCGAAACGTACCGACAAAAAGGCAGGGCCAACGGGCTCAAGCCCGCCTTCGAGCGACTGACGGACGGCGTCTCGACGCTGGTCAAGCAGCACTTGGAGTTGGCCCGCTACGAAATCAAGCAGGACGTGTCCACCACCGGCAAGCGCCTGGCGTTCGTGGCTGCCTGCGGGGTCGTGGCGCTGATCGGCTACGTGCTGCTCCTCGCCGCAGCCATCCTGTTGGCCGGCTGGCTGGGCGGGTTCGCCGCCGCCTTCATCGTGGGCGTAAGCCTGGCGGTGATTCACCTGGCCGCCGCGGCCGGGATCTTCGTGCATTACGGTAAGCAGCTCAAAGAAGAAAAGCCGGTCGATCTGGCTCAGACCACCGATGAACTCGACAAGGACAAGCAATGGCTACGCAAGATCGCCCAGACTCCGAAAAACGGCGAGAGACAAGCACAGCTCTCACAAGAGGAGCGCAGCCAGCTTCCACCGAGCTGACTCGCCAACAGGACGCCCCCAAAAAGCATCTCGATGATCACAGCGCCGAGATCCGGGCATCGATCGACGACGCTCGCCGCCAGATCTCGATGAGCCTCAACGAGATCCAGCACACCGTCGAGGAGAGCCTCGACTGGCGCGGCTGGGTCAGCGAGCATCCCTGGGAGACGGTCGGATTAGGCGTAGCGGTGGGCTTTTATCTGGGTCTTCGTTGAGCGCAGATGGACCCGCGGCTCTTGACTTCTACAGCGGCGGGTTCATTTATTATGAAGGTACGGAAATGACACCGAACATCATCAGTGGCGCTGAGATCATCAGTGACACCGAACATCAGTGACACTGAATAAGCGTGGTATCGATCCGGCAGCCGCCCGGCCCCAGCATGCTCGGGCCAGGCCAGAGACATCGACGCGTGAGCCAACTCACAACGCGAACCATTGAGGCTTCAACCATGAGCACAGACTCCCCCAAAACCCCCGGCGGCTCGACTGAGTCGACCGGCCAACGGGCCTCGGCTTCCAAACCGGGCGCCCAGGCTGAACACGCCGAAGGCGAGCCGAAAGTCCGCGAGCGCGCCCGCGAAGTTCAGGAGCGCATCGAGGAGGGCTATCACGAACTCGAGCAGCGCTACGACGACGCGCGCCATCAGCTTCGTGAGGTCAACGACCGCGCCGTGGACTTTATCCGCAACAATCCCGCGATCGCCATCGTCGGCGCCATCGGTGTCGGCTACGTGGTCGGCCGCCTCGCCTCTCGGCGATGGTTGCGCTGATTCTTTTATTCGACCACTTCACGACAACCCCAGGAGCAACGACTCATGGCAGGTCAAGACGACGCACAACGCCTCCTCGATGACAGCCGTAATCTGGTGGACGACTCCAAGCAGGTCGTCGAAGACGTCCAACGTCTGTATAAACGCGCTACCCAAGACGGCGGGCTGGCCAAGACGTACCAGGACAATCCGTTCGCGGTCCTGGCTGCGGCCGCCGGCGTGGGCTATCTGCTCGGAGGCGGCTTATTCACCCCGTTTACTCAGCGCATCCTCAAGATCGGCATGAAGGGCTTGGTCATTCCCATCGCGAGCTCGCAGCTCAAGAATGTCTCGGCAGCAGCACACCCCTCGGAGGTCTCCTTCGAGGGTGAGTCGCCGAGCTGAACAACCTCAAAAAGAGGTCCTGAACCCCAGACGTTTGGCGTCTGATTCGAATCACCCGCACTTGGACCACAGAGGATTACAATGGACTTGTCACCTGGGCAATTGCTCCAACTAATGAGAGCCAAAGGAGAAGATATGGACTGGCGAAAATCGTTCCAAAACCTCAACGACTCGGTCAGCAACACCTACGATAATTCGATGAACTCGGTGCTCGACCGGCTCGGACTGGAGCAAAAGCGCGGCACCATGGAAGTGGTGCTGCCGGCGTTGGGCATCTTCGGCGCCGGCATCGCGGTGGGCGCGGCCCTCGGGGTGCTCTTTGCGCCCAAGCGCGGCGAAGAGATCCGCTCCGATCTGCGCAGCCAGGTCGACCAGCTCCGCGAGAAGGGCAACGAGAGCTACGAGCAGCTCAAGGCCCGCGGCACCGAAGCGATCGGCCGCGAAGAGCAGACCGCTCAAACCTCGCCGCAGGCCGAATAGGCTCGGCCGAGCACGACCTTCGGACCACGCCAAAGCCCGCCGCGCTCATTGTCATGATGATGAGCGCAGCGGGCTTTTTGCGTCTGGCCCACTTCTCCCCGAACTGTCCACGTCAAAACTTGTGGGCGATGCTTCTCAGCAAGGCGTCCCAATGGGTGGCGAGCCGCGGCCATTGCAGATGCGCGACGGCTCGGCGTTGGCGGCGCGCGTGGTCGGCACGCTCGTCCGCCGAGAGGTTCGCGAGGCGCTCGATGGCCCGTGCCCAGTCGGTTGTGCCCCGGCTGTCCAGGTGTTGTAAGTCGCGGTCGACCAGATAATCAGACAAGCCGGGAATCGAGGCGCACAGTGGGATTAAACCTTGTGCGCTGGCCTCTAGAAAGCTCACCGGGAGCCCTTCATGACGGCCGCTGGGGAGCTCCTTGGAGCAAAAGAGTGCGAAACCGCAGCGCTCGAAGAGCTGCTGTTTGGCCTCGCCGGTGACGACGCCATGAAAGTCGACGTTTGCGTGCAGGCGCGCGGCGAGTCGCTCGAGCTCGGCGCGTTTGGGACCATTGCCGGCGATGTGAAGGGTGGTGGCGTCGGGCCAATCGGCCGCCGCGAATGCCTCGATGGCCAGGTCGACGCCCTTGATCTCGACCAGTCGACCGATGCACAGCCAGTCTTGCTTCTGCCCCAAAACGCGCTCGGCGCCCAGCTCGATCTGTTCATCCGGCGGCTCGAAGCCCATCGGCAGCACGTGCAGGTCGCCGGGCTCGGCTTTGGGCGTGAGTCGGCGCAGCTTCTCGGCGAGCTCGAGCGACGGGATGGTCGTCGGGCCGCGGGTGACGAATCCGGCCAGCGCCCTGCCCGCCGCGCGTGGCAGACCGTCGAGCAGATGGACGCCGCCGGAGTGGCCGACCACGAGGCTGGGCAGGCCGAACAGGCGCCCGACGGCGCGCACCAGCACGCCCGAGGGCACCAGCCAGTGGCCGACGAGGACATCGGGCCTCCACGTGGTCACCTGGCGGGCCATCGCGGCGGCCATCGCCACACCCGCCGGCGCGGCTAATAGGCCTCGGGCCGGATTCTCGCGCAGATTTTCGGGAGTGCCGGCGCCGTAGAAGAGTGTCTCGTAAGAAGTCGGCGCGTAGCGAACACGCACGACCTTGTGGGTGTCGGGCTGCCAGCCTACGCCGCCCTGCCCGTCGTGCCAGGTCAGCACGCGCACGGTGTGGCCGAGCCGCTCGAGGTGCTCGACCCACTCGAGCACGAAGCGCCCGGCGATGTCGCCCTCACGGCGCGGATAGCTGCTTGTGACGACGAGGAGTTTCATGCGCCGCTTCGCGACAGAAACCCGCCCGGCACGAACCCGGCCGACAGCAGCCTGCGCACCGCTCCGCGCAGCAAGATCCCGCCGATCGGCAAGATCACCGCCGGGATACGCAGGCCGGACTGCTCGCTGGCATAGACCGGGCGCACCACCGGCTGCTCGACGCGCGCGCCGATCTCGGAGAGCCTCAGCAGCAGATCGTTGGGATAGCCGTAGCGCGGGTACAGCTCATCGAGTGGCACGCTGCGCAGCATATCGGCGCTGATCGCGGTATAGCCACACTGAGAGTCACACAGTCCCGGCATGCCGCAGATCAATCCGGTCAACCGGGCGAGCAGGTTGGTGCCCATTCGGCGCACAAACGGCATACGCCGGCTCTCGGGATGCGCCAGGCGGTTTCCTTTGGCGTAGTCGGCGAGATCTTCGACGACCGGCTCGACGACGTCGAGCAGATCGTCCGGATCCATCTGGTTGTCGGCGGCCATCACCGCGACCACGTCGGCGCCGAGCTCGAGCGCGCGCTCGTAGCCGCGGGTGATCGCGCGACCGACGCCCTGGTTGTAGCCCAGCCGGATGACGTCGACGCGGCGATCGCGCCGGCCCAGCCGACGGGCCACCTCGAAGGTCTCGTCGGGTGAGCCGTCGTCGACGACGATGACGTGGTCGACGAAGGCGGGCATCGAGCGGACGGTCTCGGGCAGAAGACGTGTCTCGCGATAAGCCGGAATGACGACAGCGAGCTTCTTTTGCGTGCCCCGTATCCCGTCGATCTCGACGGGAGCTTCGCGGCGACGCGCTCGCTCATTCAGCGCTGGATAAGCCATGGTGAGGGATCGAGGGGTTGTCCGTTTTTGCGTAATTCGAAATATAATTTGGGCCCCTCGAAGCTTCCGGACTCGCCGGACGCTCCGAGGGTCGCTCCGCGCGGCAGCGACTGGCCGATCTCGACGTCGATGGAGTCGAGGTGCGCGTAGAGGGTGTGATAATCCTGGCCGTGATCGACGATGACCAGCTTGCCAAAGCCTTTGAACCGGCCCGAGTAGACGACCATTCCGGCGGCGACGCTGCGCACCGGCGTCTGGGCGTCGACCTTCCAGGTCAGCCCGGTATGCCGCACATAGCTCATCGAGCCCTTTTGTTTTCTCGGGCCGTAGCGGTGGGCCGGGTCGCTGGTGACCGGCGGCAAAAGAGTGCCTTTGAGCTGGTGGAAATCACGGTCGGTGTCGTTTTTGAGCAGCATCCCGACCGAATTTGCCAGCGATTCGTCGGCGCGCTCGAGCTCGCGGTCGCGCTTCTTTTGGTTCTCGGGCTCGTTGGCCTCCTCGACGACGGCGTCCTTCTCGGCGCGCGAGGCGTCGGCGCCGGCGTCGCTCTGGGCGAGCTCGACGGTCAGCCCGGCGCGCTCGGCGACGAGCTCGCGGGTGCGTCGGAGGTCGGCGGTGATCGCCTGGAACACCCCGATATCGTCCATATGAGCGTGGTGCGCCCGGGGCTCGGCGCTGGCGAGCAGGATGCGCGTATCGGCCGCCTCGCCCGGAGGCAGGTAGCGCGCGGCGCGCTCGACGCGGCGCCCGGCGGCCTCCCACACTACAAATTGCTCGGCGAGGCGCGCCTTGACCTTCTGGCGCGCTCGGCTGGCGGTGTCGGGCGAGGCGGCGTCGTCGCGGAGCTTGCGCGCGGCGCTGTCGAGCTCGCCTCGAAGCGCGTCGCTTTCTCGCTCGGCGCGCTCGATCTCCAACTCGATCTGCTCGATTCGCTCGACGACCGAACGCGTGTCGGCCGACTGGCGGGCGTCGGTAGGCGCCGACACCAGCGCCAGCGAACCGACGACGAGCGCCATGGCTGCTCGGCGCGAGGTCATTTTCGAGTTCTCATTCACCATTTGCCGCGCTTCTTAAGGCTGCGATTAGCGAACCATCCAGACACAAATCCTGCCGCAGGTCCCAACGCGAGCGGCGACATCACCACCAACCACTCCGTGCCGCCGGTCGTCACCGCCAGGCCGAGCACCTCGGGGCGCGCGCTCTGCCACTGCAAGAGCAGCACGAAGAGCCCCGCAAATGCCGTCACACCGGAGACGACGCCCACGATCACGCCGCGGACCAGCGTTGGGCGGCGCAGCTTCGCCGGCGGCGCGCCGAAAACGGCGAGCAGCGCGCTCTCGCGCTCCTGATCGCCGGCCAGCCGCAGCAGATGAACGCGAAGCTGACTCACCCCGGTGACCACGAGCACACATAGCAGGACGGCTCCGAGGATCAAAATCCAGCGCGCGAACGACAGCGTACGCGCAGCGGCCGGCGAGGGCACGTCCACCGAGGCGACCTGTGGGCGCGCGTCGAGGCCGGAGGCGCGCGCGACCAGATCGAGGTGGCCGAGCACCGGAGTCGCCGGCTCGAGCACCACACTAAAGGGGAGCATCTCGGCGTTCACGCCAAGCTTGGCCACCTCGTCGGCGCCCAGACGCTCCTCGAGGGCGTCCAAAGCTTGCTCGGGGCTGCGGAGCACGGCCTGGTCGACCTGCGACCACGCGTTGATCGTGTCTGCGAGTGATTCGGCCGCCGCCTGATCGGCGTCGGCCTCGAGGTAGACCACCGGGCGGTAGGCCGCCAGATAATCGCTGGCGGCGGCGTCGGCGAAGGTCGCCGCGAGCACAGCCAGGCACGGGACCAACAGCGCGAAGGCCAGCACGACCACGGTCGTGGTCGTCGCAGCCTTCTGGCGTATGAGGGCGTCACTTGCCGGGCGTAACATCAGGCGGCACCGTCGATAATCGAAGCTTCTTGCGCGCCACCTTGGATCGACACGAGCTTTCCGTCGGACAGACCCAGCGCAGCAGTGCGCACGTCGTCGAGCGGCGACAACTCCCGGGAGGTGAGCACCACGGTGCTGCCGCCATCATAGGCCCGACGAAGCGCCGCGAGCGCGTCCTCGGCCAGGTCTCCGAGCCCCTCGACGCCTCCGTCGATGAGCACGAGCGCGGGGCTGCCGACCAGCGCGCGATAGATACCGGCCAGCTTCGCCTCCGAGTCGGAGAGGCCGGCCGCGGGGACATCACACAGCGCCTCGAGCCGGCTGCCCTCGATGAGTTCGTCGACCCGGTCGAGCGCCCCGTCGTGCTCGCCGCGGGCGACGAGCGGCAAGATGAGGTTTTCGAGCACGCTTCGCTCCTCGAGAAGCTCGGGGCGCTGGGCGCACGAGCCGACGCCGCGGCGCAGCTCGGCCAGGCCCGCCTCGCCGAGGCGATCCAGGTTGCGGCCGGCGATGATGCATCGGGCGCCTGCGGGCGGGCGCCGAAGGCTGAGCACCGAGAAGAGCACGGACTTGCCGGCGCCGCTGGGCCCGATGATCTCGACAAAGGCGCCCTTGTCGATCTCGAAAGAGGCGTCGTCCAGCAGCGGGCGCTGTCGGCCCGGGTGCGACACTGTCAGATGGTAGCAGGATATCATCGCGCGGGGATGCGACGCGAAATCGAGCGCCCGCCCGATGAGCGGGCGCCGAATCGGGTGGAAAGAGTTATAGACCGAGAAAGTCTTCGACCAAGTCGGTCAACGAGAGTGGATAGATCGGCTTGTCACACCCTTCCCAGGCCTGGGCGCCGGTGGCTTCGTACTCGACGAGCGCGGGCTGGCCTGCAGCAGCGGCTACCGTGGTCTGGGCCGGCTTTTCAGGCTGCTGGGCGTCATCTTCGGCCGCCGAGCTGATCTGAAAGCCTTTCTGGGATGTGTCGATGACCTGTGTGGGGAGGACGTCGTCTTCGTCCTCCTCGTCGGCTTCGTCGACTTCGTCGTGTTCCTTCTGGGCGGACGCTTCTTCCTTCGCGTCGAGCTTGGACAGTTGGCTCTTGAGCTTGTCCAGGCTGACATGGTCTTTGGCCTTCTTCTTCTGGAACTTCATGATGGCGTCCTCCCCCTCCTCTTCGACCTTGGCGGCCGCCGCCGGCACGCGCTCCTGGCTGGGGGTGAACTCATCGGGGTCGGGCGCTGCAATCTCCTCTTCGACCTCTTCGAGCGGCTCGAGGCCGACCATCTCGTCGTACTCGCCGGCCATCAGCTTTTTGAACAGGCTTCGGTGGCTGGCCTTCATCTGCGCGCGGATGCGCTCTTCGGCTTCCTGGCCCTCATAACCCTCGATGGTCTCCTCATAGGAGGTGATCACCGTGTCGAGGATCGCCCCGGAGTGAAATAGTTGCGTCTCGATGCGCGGGTCACCCTCACCGTGGTCTTCGGTTTGGATGTGGAAGGTCATGTCGCGGTATTCGACGTCGTTATTGAAACCGATCAGCATAGGGCTCGAGCTCCATTTCGTGGCTGGTCACGTCGAAAAACTCTACCACAACCGATCTGGGTGGACAACTTGGAGCGTTGCGCGCGCTGGTTGGCGATATTAGGCTCAGCCCGCATACGGTGTCCGGATGGAGAATGGAGGACTTGGTGGCAGATCAGACAATACGAGACGAGCGCCCCATCGGCGTATTCGACAGCGGAGTGGGCGGACTGACGGTGATGCGCGCGGTCACCGAGCTCTTACCCCACGAAGATATCGTGTATTTGGGCGACACCGCCCGCGTACCCTACGGCAACCGGGGCGCGGATACGGTGCGCCGGTATGCGCTCAACTGCACGAGCCTGCTGGCCGAGCGCGGCGTCAAGGCGATGGTGATCGCCTGTAATACGGCCAGCGCCTACGCGCTCGAGGCTGTCCAGCACAGCTACGATATGCCCGTGCTGGGCGTCATCGAGCCGGTGGCGCGCACCGCGTCGGCCACCAGCAAATCCGGCTCGATCGCGGTGATCGGCACGCGCGGCACCGTGCGAAGCAATAGCTATCCGAGCGCCGTGGGCCGGCTGCGACCCCAGGCGCGGGTGGTCCAGCAGCCCTGTCCGCTCTTCGTACCCCTGGCCGAGGAGGGCTGGACCGCCGGTGAGGTGCCCGACCGAGTCGCGCGCCGCTACCTGCAGGTGCTGGCCGGCACCGACATCGACACGTTGATCTTGGGGTGCACCCACTACCCACTGCTTCGCCAGGTCATCGCCGACGTCCTCGGCGAGGTCGTCGAGCAGCCGGTGGCGCTGCTGGACTCGGCGACGTCCACGGCGCGCGACCTGCGCGACCGCCTCGCCGACGACGGGCTGCTTTGCGCCGAGCGCGCCGGTCGGACGCTGAGCTTTTTGCTGACCGACGTCCCCGACGGCTTCAAGCCCACCGCCGAGCGCTTCTTCGGCAGCCATATTGCCGACTTCGAACATGTCGATATCGACGTCGAGTACTAAAATGAGCTTGAATTTGGCGTAATTGCGCTCACGCGCTACACTCGGCCAAGAAAGCAGATCTATCCCTGATGAGGTTCGACCATGGGTCAATCAATGCGATTCAAGATGTGGATGACGTGCGTTGCTGCGGCGGCGTTTGTATTGCTGGGTGTCGGTGAGGCCAGCGCCGAGGATATGGCGGGCCTCAAATTCGAGACGGGCAGTATCGATGGTGAGCTCGAAGAGCAGCTACAATCGTCGATGAAGAGCGCGTTCGACTCCGTCGAGCGATGGAGCCTGATCGATTTCTCCAGCGCACGCGGCAAGATGACGCCGCTGACCCGGGACTGCTTCACCAAGGACTGTCTGACCAAGGCCGGCGAGGCGACCGGAGCGGCGGCAGGCATGAGCGTGGAGTTGAGCGGCGAGGCCGAGATCTACGAGTGGACCGTCAACGTGTGGGATCTTCGCTCGGGTAAAAAGCTCACCAGCGAGCAGGGCAATTGCGAGTTGTGCGGACGCGCGGAGGTCCAGCGCACCTTCGAGTCGAGCATCAAGTCGATCCTGGCGGCCACCGCCCTCCCGGAGCGGCGGCGAGCCAGGCGAAGCGAGAAGCCGGCGGCGGCCGACCAGACTGACGAAGCGGACGCCACGAGCAGCGACGGCGTGGAACTGCGGATCAGCGTGGTCCCCTCCGACGCCCAGATTCGCATCAACGATCAACGCGCCGGCGAAGGCAAGGTCGAGCGCACCATCGGTCCGGGCTCCCACGAGGTTCAATTTCGAAAGGAAGGCTACCGCGGCCTCAACGAGACGGTCGTCATCGACGAGAACTCCGACGCCCCGGTGGTCTTGCGCGTCCACCTGAGCAAGACCGACCCCGACGCGGTGCGCGTTCCGGTCGGCGAAGGTCCGATCGACAGGCTGGGCCCGAAGCGGACGACCTACGGATGGATCGGCGCCGGCTCGGGGGCCGTGCTCTTGGCGACGGGCATCGTGCTGACGTCGATGGACGGCGAGGCGGCCTGCGGCGACGGCCGGCCGATCACCGAATGTGAAGAGATCTACGCCACCGGCGGCGCCGGCATGACCCTGGGCGTCGTGGGCACGGCGCTGCTCACCGGCGGCGTGACGTTGCTTAGCTGGGACTTGCTGGGCGGCGACTATGACGACCCCGCCGCCGACTCCGTCGAGGAGCCCGCGACGATGTCGATCAGTCCTGCGGTGACCTCCGACAGCGGCGGGTTGCTGCTACGCGGGCAGTTTTAGACCGATTCCTGCCCTTCGACATCGTCGATCGAAAGGGTATGCGGCTCCCAGGTATCGTCGATCCACATCAGCTCGCGCTCTGCGAGCTCGTGCCAGTCGCCGGCTTTGGGCTGGACGCCGCTGGCCACGAAGACTCCCTTGAAGTGAGGGTGTTGGATCTTCTTGGGGCGATGGCCGGCAAAGAGCGGGTCCTCTCCGGGCTGCTCGACGCCGTCGAAGATTCGATAGAAGATCGGCTCACCCAGGCGCGCAGCGACGACCAGCCGCTCGGTGGCGCCCACCAGGTTGACCCCGAGCGGCCCCTCGTGGCCGGCCTGACGGGCGCGCTGGCCCATCTCCACGACCGTCTCCGCCAACGCCTGCCCGGCTCTCGACCCGCGCGTCTTTCCGGCCGACAGCGCGCCGGCCTGCTTCATGCGATTGTAGAAGCTGTGGAAGACGACCTCTGCGTCGGTCTTTCCCTGTATACTGCGCCGGATATGGTCGGGGATATCTTCGACGACCCCGGCTCGATATTGGTCGAAGTGCGGCACTTTGCCGCTCTGGGCGTAGACCCATTTACGCAAGCGAAACGGCTGTAGGTCGAGGGTGTCGACGTCGTCGTCATTTTTTTTGCGCATATGACCGACGATCGAGCGCGCCGGGATATCGCAGAGAAGACCGAGCACGTCGATCGAATCGGCCGCCTGGCTGGGGTGCTTTCGCAACAACGTACGGCTCTCCTGAACCCACCCGAAGCCCAGCGTTGCCAGGCGCTCGGGCTCCTGAGGCCAAGCCTCGGCCTGGACCTGCTTCATCGCATGAGCGGTTAAACTGTCATCGCTGCACATATAGGCTAGCAATCGGGACTTCATTGGCAACTCCTCGTGTTGCGTGCGCTCCAAGCGTCGTCTTCAATGGCGCTTGTGAACTCCGCAATACTGCTGTTAGGACATCTATGTGGGCCCTGCCCGTGAGATGCCCTGTGATACGAATGGACGACGACCATGCGCCTGTGTTCGCAAGTGTTATACTTTCTAGTCGCGGCGCTTTTTGCAATAAGTTCACTCAGCCTCCCAGCCGGTTGCTATCCCCATCGGGGAGGCCCGAATCAAGCCCGGCCCGACGAGCTGCTCCAGCTAGCTGAGGACGCCTGTGAGCGCCGCGACATGGAGGCCCGCCAGATGCTCCTGAGCCGTCTGGCCCGCCACCATCCAAAGACCGCCGAGGGCCGACACGCGCGCCACATTCTCGACGCACCGGCCGCAGCATCTTCGGGTTGCTCTGTCGCGAGCCCATCGGGTCAAGCCCGCGACTGATCCGGACATGCCTCATACATCTAACAAATATTCGTACATACTAGATTCCGAAAAGCCCAAACCGACGCACGACCCGCTGGCGAGCGGACCTGCAGCCCGTATCCCTGCGGCAGGTCCAATTGTAACTGTATCCTGAGAGGGTTCCAAACTTTCCATCGGGTTTAATCCCCAAGTTGAACTCACGGCCGGCTGTATTAGTTTCGCAACCGTTCCTCGACGCCCTCGTTTGCGCGGGCGCTATTGAGCTGTAGTTTTGTCCCCGCACTTCTTTGGAGAAGATATGTCCCAACTCGGCAACTACGAAGCCGTGCTCCTCGACATCGAGGGTACGACCACCCCGATTCATTTTGTCTACGAGGTCCTATTTCCCTATGCCCAACGCGAGCTGCAGAGCTACCTCGAGCAGCACTGGAGCGACCCGAATATCCAGGAGGATCTCGACACGCTCATGGACCACTTTGCCGAGCAGCCCCGCGACGAGCAGGGCCGACCGCTGAGCGAGGGCCAAGATCAGAGCACCGTCGAGGCGTTCAAGTCCGAGGTCATCGAGCACATCGAATGGGCGATGGACCAAGACTCGAAGCACCCTCAACTCAAATCGCTGCAGGGGCGCATCTGGCAACGCGGCTATAAAGAAGGCGAGCTCAAGGCACCCGTCTACGACGACGTGCCCGAAGCGCTCGAGGCGTGGAAGGAGGCCGGCATTCGAGTCTATATCTACTCGTCGGGCAGCGTCGCCGCCCAAAAGCTGCTCTTCGAACACAGCGACCACGGAGACCTGCGCGCGTATCTATCCGGGTACTTCGACACCCATACCGGCCATAAGAAGAAACCGGAGAGCTATCGCACGATCAGCGACGAGGTCGGGGTTGCCACCGACGCGTTATTATTCGTGACGGACAACCTCGAGGAAGCCGAGGCGGCACGTGAGGCGGGCCTGGAGGTCGCCGTCTCCCGGCGGCCCGGAAATCCGGACATCGGAGAGCATGACTTCCCGACCATCAAATCGTTCGACGAGCTGAACCTGCCCTCCTAGCGACAGGCCAGGCGGCGATGGCCGGTCTTGCTTATCGTGGCGTGCCCGTCACCCCCTCGTCGGCGCCGGCGTCTTCGGGCGTCGGGGCCGTATTTGGGGTCTCGGCTTGCTCTTGGCCGTAAAGTGAGTGCTCGGTGCCCAGCTCCAGGGGGCCGTCGGCCTCGCCGGCCGGGGGGGTGTATAGAAGCCCGCCGAGCGCTCCGGCCACGCTAGCGTTGATCTGTACCAACGCATTATCCGCCTCCCAGCCGGCCAACTCACCGACGGTGGTCGCCGGCCAGTGGCCGTAATCGTCGAGGGTCTCGCCGGCCGTCTCGGGCATCGGGGCGGTCAGCGCAACGGTCAGCAGCACGCCGACTCCGGCAGCCCACCAGGCGAATTTGCCCTTTTTGACGTAGCGGCTCACCAGCAGCGGCATGCCCAGCGCGAAGATCAGCGACATGATCGCGATGAGCCAGCCCGCCGACACCCAATTGGCCAGAAACGACCCCAACACCCAGGCGAAGGCGGCGATCGGCAGCGCGACCGCGACCACCTTGAGCGCGGCGACGGCGAATCGGGCGCCTCGTGAGCGTCCCTCTTCGCCGGCCTCTTCGCCCTTGGCTTCTTGCTTGTCTTTTTTCTTCTCTGCTTTCGCTGCCTTTTTGCCGGCCTTCTTCTTCGCCTTCTTATCGGGGGTGGTCGCCGGGAGGTCGTCGGGCTGGAGATTGTCGAGCTCGGCAAAGCGCGCGTCGAGCTCGTCGTCTCGCTCGGCGCTGGCGACCTTTTTCTGGCCGCCCGCCGCTTTTTTGCCGCTCGACGTCGACGCCTCCTCGGACTCCAAGCGACTCAGAAAGGCCTCCAGGTCCTCGTCGTCCCCGTCGGCGCCGGCCGCCGCGCCCTCCCCGGCGTCAGCGCGACTCTCCAGGTCAGCGAGCAGCGAGTTGAGCTCGTCTTCGCTCATTTCATTTTCTTGATCGCTCATCGGGCTCCCCATCGGGTGCTTCAACTCGAATCCGACATGCCTAAGGGTAGCGGTCGGCACTCGTTAAACAAACATCATCGTCTAGATAAATATTCAACCCCTCCGGGCCATCCGCCACAAAAAAGCCGCGCCCCGTTGGCGGGACGCGGCTAAATCAAGCGCCGAGGCTCGGGATTACTCGCCGGCGGCGAGCTCCTCGTCAATGGTGCCGAAGCGTCGCTTCAGCTCCTCGGGCAGCTCTTCGGGCTCTTGGACCTGATGGCGCAAGTGGTGGTACTGCGTCGCGCCGGTTCCCGCGGGGATGAGACGTCCCATGATGACGTTCTCTTTGAGACCGCGCAGGTGGTCGATCTTGCTGGCCAGGGCCGCCTCGGTGAGCACCTTGGTGGTCTCCTGGAAGCTCGACGCCGAGATGAAGCTCTCGGTCGACAG
>JBKGZI010000119.1:0-13845 GCA_046545675.1 Persicimonas sp. | reverse complement strand
AGGTCTCGATGAGCGAGTACAGGATCGCCGCCGCCTTCATGCCACGCTTGGAGCGCGAATAGGTGCCAACCACCCTACAAGCGCGCTACAGGGGTGTGTTCATCCCCAGTAGGTTGGCAGAAGATCCCCTCCCCGCTTTTGCAGTCCAAAAGTGGGGAGGATCAAGGTGGGGCATCCTTTTGGGCGTAGCACGAATAGGTGCCAACCACCCTACAAGCGTCACGAATAGGTGCCAACCACCCTACAAGCGCGCTACAGGGGGGTGTTCATCCCCAGTAGGTTGGCAGAAGATCCCCTCCCCGCTTTTGCAGTCCAAAAGTGGGGAGGATCAAGGTGGGGCATCCTTTTGGGCGTAGCACGAATAGGTGCCAACCACCCTACAAGCGCGACCACTACCGAAAACTCTGTCGGCTGGAATCGGTAATCCAAAAGACGCTGTACACCGAGGAATCGCCCAAAACCCATCACTCGCTCGCCTGGCACAGCGCCCTTGTCGTCGACGATGCCAAACTCGTGTCCGCAGCGGTCGCGACCGGTGTCCCCGAGCGCGCGATGATTCTGCTCGACGACGACGTAACGTTGCCCGATTCGCTGCAGGCGCTCGCGGCCGACAATCGCGGCGCCGCCTCCGGACCTCGCACGGCCGGCGCAACGAGCGCCCAGGAACTCATGGCGCCGATCGCCGAGCACCACGGCCCATGCTTCATTGAGAGCGAGGCGTACGTCGCCGACTGTCAACTCGACGCCCTCGGTGAGGCACTGCAAGAAGAAGACGGTCGTCGCGCCGCCGAAAAAGTCGGCATCATCGACTACTTCGAGCCGCCATTTGAGGATGATGATTCATTCTGAGCAACCCTTCGATGCAGCCCGGGCGCTTTCGTGTCCCGGGCCGCAGCTACCTCGAACGGTTTTCCCAGCACTCCCGCCCGCCACTAAATAAGATACCTTTATTAGAGTGGCGAGCTAATTAAGGAACCTTTATTATCAAGATCGAATGTGAACGTTTCTCTTATTTCCACGATGGAGGAAATCACGGTGAAGCGAAAAACTGGACGATATGAACACACCACCGTAGCCGGTGAGGAGGTCGCGGCATTTGTGCCGGAGCCCCTGCCACCTTCGGAGCCTCCCCTCGACCTAGATGACGAGCTTCTCGCCCGACTCGAAGACGCTCGGCAAGAACTGTCACACCTCGAGCTAGCTGGTGAGATGGTGCCCTCGATCGAGTGGTTCATATATGCATTCGTGCGCAAAGAAGCCGTGCTATCCAGTCAGATCGAGGGAACCCAGGCCACGCTGGTAAATCTGCTCGAATTCGAAGCGGAGACCAACAAACGAACCATGGATGCCGATGTCGAGGAGGTGTGCAACTACCTCGACGCCCTGCAGTTTGCACGTGACCAACTCAGCCACTCCGACGGCCTGCCGATCTCGCGGCGACTGCTCAATGAGACACACCAACGACTAATGCAAGGCGTGCGCGGGGCCAACAAACGGCCGGGCGAAGTTCGAACGAGTCAGAACTGGATCGGTGGAACGAGACCGGGTAACGCTCAGTATGTGCCGCCTCCACCTCACCTGCTCGGTCAGGCGCTGAGCGACTTCGAGCACTATATCCACGCCGACGACGACTTGGCGCCACTGCTCCGTGTCGGTTTGCTGCACGTCCAATTCGAGAGCCTCCATCCGTATCTCGATGGGAACGGGCGAATCGGCCGGCTGCTCATTGCGCTGCTGCTCCAGCAATGGGGGCTTCTTTCGAAGCCGCTGCTATATCTGAGCCTGTTTCTCAAACAGCACCGACAAGAGTACTACCGTCTGCTCGATGCAGTACGTACAGAAGGAGACTGGGAAGGATGGCTGCTTTTCTTTTTGGAAGGTGTCGCGCAGGTGGCCAGGGAGGCCGTATCGACGTCGCGCGCGTTATTCGAATTGGTCAGTGAGGACAGGCAAAAAGTCCTATCTCTCGACTCTGCCACAATGATGAGCATACGACTTTTCGAGTTGCTTCCCGAACACCCTGTTGTCACAGCCACCAATGCGATCGAGCTTCTGGACACCAGCCGGCCCACCGCAGGCAAGGCAATTTCAGTACTCGAGGAGGCTGGAGTTCTCATCGAAGTCACTGGTCGACAACGCGACCGGATTTTTCATTATCAGAGCTATCTGGATCGGCTTGGAGAGGGAACCGAGCTGTAGGACACTCACCTGTCGGCGGAGACCCTCGGCAAGTTCGAATATTTGGATTGTAAGTCCTCCGGCTAATTGCCCTCAGAAACCTTCGGCGCTACAGTCCCCCTGCAACTCAGATAAAAATTGGCGAGCATGCTCGTCTTGATCACTGGCACGCTTCTATCTGTCAGCTACGATTTGGCCCGATGCTTAGAGAGAATGCATGAAGCGCACGTTTTTGAACACGAACAGCGAGCCACATCACTTTGTCACGGTGGCGGCGCCATTTTCGGAGGCCTTCGAGTCGCACCAGGGCGACTGGGGTGGTGAGGGGCGAAGCCATGAGCACGCCTTTTCGAGCCACGTCGAGGCGATCGAGGGGTATATCGCGTTCGTCGATGAGCTGTTGACCGCGGGTTACTTCGAGTTGTCACCCTGGTTGGCCTTTCGCCGCGCACGAATAGGTGCCAACCACCCTACAAGCGTGCTGGTGGGAGCGGGCGTATTTTGATGGAGCGCCAAAGCTGCGCGAGCTGTTCGTGTACGAGGCCGGATGTGCCGCGACCAGCAGATTGCGTCGTGGGCGGGGTGAGGCGACATTATATCGATGGCTGGTGGTCGCCGCCCTCGGCCTTCAGTTCTCGGATCACAGCCCGGAGCTCTTCGAGTTCGGCGCGCAAGAGCCCGCCCACACTCTGGGCCTCGAGCCACTCGTGTAGCGCGCGGTTGATGAGCGTTTGATAGCTTCCGTCCGGCCCCGCCAGTTGCTTGAAACGTTCGACGATGTCGGCGTCGAGCCGAATCGTGACCTGCTGCTTGCGCTGTGCCGCCTGCTCGAGCCGCTTACGCAGCGCCTCCGGACCGCGGCCGATGGCTGCACGCTCTTCAGGCACCTCACGATAGTCTTCATGTGCGTTCGACTCATCTTTTGAACTCATATTCCCACTCCTTGCTCACATCGAATGCGGTGACCAAGCGAATCAACGGAGCGTCCTCATCGGTGAAAATCACCTGGAGAATGCGCCCACTTCGTGTCTGCCCAACAGCCATCATTCGCTCCTGATGTCCCTGTGGGTCCTCTTCATAGAGGGTTCGCAGCCCCTCAAAAACGTCGACCACTTCCCCAAAGTCAACACCGTGCTTGTTCTGCACCTCGCGGTACTTGTCCTCGTCCCAGACATATCCGATGTCCATGTCATTGCCCTACGTGCCAAACGGTGCGTCTCAGGAAACCACGACAAATGCCATTACGATTGTAATTACACAACCGCTCCCGGTCAACGTTGTGCGTACAAGCTCCCGCGCTCGACTGCGAAAGGAGCTCGAACAGCTCGGCGAGCCGTTTCAGGAAGGGGCGAGCGGGAAGCTTGGGCGCAACGACGCGTGTTGGTGCGGGAGTGGGAGGAAGTACAAGCGGTGTCACATGCGGGAGGATCGGTCGTAGGGACACCAGTGGGAACGAAGCGATACCTGCGGAGCCCGGCATGAAATGGGCCTCGTCGGGGAATGTCCTTCCCTGTTGGCGCCGGAGGTCGGAAGGTTCTGCGAGCCGAGCACCTGCCGGGTGATGGGTTCGGGCCGCTGGTCGGCGTCGGGCTCGAATTGCCACACGAGGCGGGCCAGCGAGCCGAACTCCTCGATCACCTCCAGGGTGCACCGGGCGTTGTTGATGGTCGCCTCGATCTTCTGGCGGTGTCGCACGATGCCTGCGTCGCCCATCAGGCGCTCGACGTCTGACTCGTCGTATTCGGCGACTCTCTCGAAGTCGAAGCCGTCGAAGGCTTGGCGAAAATTCTCGCGCTTTCGCAGAATGGTCAGCCAGCTCAATCCAGCCTGAAACCCCTCCAGGCACAATTTTTCGAAGAGCCGCCGGTCTGCGGCGACCGGAAAGCCCCACTCCTGGTCGTGGTAGTTGCGGTACAGATCGTCGTCATCGTCTTGGTCGTACCACTCACCTTCCGGCGTGGTATGCCCGTGCGAGATGATACGCTCGATGCGCACATTCTCGCCGCCGACGAGGACCTCGAAGAACTCGTCGTCGCTCGGGAGGTCGGCGGGGATGTCGAAGATGTTGGTTTTGTGGGTAGTCATGCCTGGTTTGCCTCCGCAGATCGTGACTTGCAGAATTGAGCCCTTGGGTGCGTTCTTTCGACCGGAGCTCGAGTGGCGTCGCCTGACTGCAGAAATAATCTGCCGCGTGCGTCGGTTTTTTTGGTGGCCGCTGGTCCCATCACGGATGCTATGGTCCTATAAGGATCTGGTCCTATAACGCCTAAGGAATCGCCTATGACGCTCATCCGCATCATCTTGTGCTTCTTCTTGCCTCCGCTGGCCGTCTTCTTGACGATCGGCATTCGCACGCACTTCTGGATCAACATCATCCTGACGCTGCTCGGCGGGGTCCCCGGCATGATTCACGCTCTCTGGGTGGTGGCGCGCAATACCGACCGTGCTGATTGACCGCGCACTCTCCTCATCGTTACGGCGCGGAGACGCCTTCGGTGGTGTGCACTTCGAGGTCGGGGCCGACGACGAGCGCCTCGACGCCGGGCAGATCGCCGGCGGTGGCCAGCGCGCGCTCGGGGCCGACCACGAAGAAGGCGGTCGCCAGGGCGTCGGCGTCGGTGGCGTTGGGCGCGACGACGGTGACCGCGACGGATTCGCGCGCCGGGCGCGCGGTGGTCGGGTCGATGATGTGGTGGTAGCGGCGGCCGTCGCGCTCGAAGAAGTGTTCGTAATCGCCCGAGCTGACCACGGCTGCGTCGGTGACCGGCAGCGTGGTCAGCATGCGCTCTCGGACGCGCGGATGAGCGACGCCCACCTTCCACGGGCGTTTGGGGTGGCTGCCTCGGGCGCGGATATCGCCGCCTCCCTCGATCATAAAGTCATCGACGCCGCGCTCGGAGAGTATGTCTGCAGCTCGGTCGATGCCGTATCCTTTGCCGATGGCTGCGATGCCGATGCGCGTGTGCTCGTCCTCCAGGGCGATGGTCTGGGCGTCCGGGTCCAACTCGACCTTTCGATAATCAATGCGCGGCTTACAGTCGGCGATCGCCTCGTCGGTGGGGATGCGCTCGTCGCTGACCGACCATAAGTCGGCGCAGCCTGCGAAGGTGATGTCGAAGGCGCCGTCGGTCATCTTCGAGATCTGCTGCGCCCTTTCCACCACCTCGACCAGCTCCGGGCCCACCTCGACCGGGCCGCTGCCTGCCTTTTGGTTGACGCGGCTGATCTCGCTGTCGTCTCGCCACTCGCTGAGCAGGGCCTCGACGCGGTCGATCTCCGCGAAGGCCGCGTCGATGGCAGCGTCTGCCCGGGCCTCGTCGTCTGCGACCACCTTGATCTCGAAATTCGTGCCCATCTTGATCGCCTGGCGGCTGACCACGACTCGACGTCCAGGCTTGTCGCTTCCAGGCTTGTCGCTTCCAGGCTTGTCGCTTCCAGGCATCTGGCGGTCGGGCATATTCGCGGACGCCGCTCCGATGAGGTGCTCGTCCAGCTCGTCCCATTTGACCAGGCGCCCGTCCAATTGCTCGGCGACGGCCTCGGCATCCTCGCGGCTCGCATAGGTAAGCGCCGGCACTCCCATAACGCTCGGTCGTGCCACGTCGACCACAAAATGCGCCTCCTCAGCCTCCAGCCACGGTCGGGGCTCGAGGCCCACTTGCTCGGGGTCGGCCTGCGGATCGAGGGTCTCGACGAAGACCTCGTTGACCCGACCGTGCGGCGAGGGCGTCTCGGCATAGTGGACGAGGTCGGAGAGGGCACAAAAATACTGGCGCGTGCCGTCGCGGTGGACCAACTGAGCGCGCGGGGCGGGCTGCTCGCGCACGACCATCCCGCAGGCGGCGCACTCCGCCGTCCCGATGGGCTCGGCGTGAATCTCTTCGGCGTGCTCGTCGTCTGCGTCGTCCTTGCAGCCGGCTAGCGGCACCAAAAAGATCGCAGTCACAAGGCAAGCGTTCACGAGTAGCGTGCTCCAAATCGTCGGCCTCATCGCATACTCCTTCGTCGACTGAAGATGAACCCGCTCAGGCCGAGCGGCACCAATAGCCAGGCTAACCAGGTGGCAGCCGACAGCGCCGGCCCCGGCAACTCGACGGTGATGCCAAGGTTCTCGAGAACCTCCGGGCCGGCAAAGATCGCCATCATCTCCAGGCGGAAGAGCCCGGCGGGGTTGGCGAAGACCAGCGCGCCGATCGTATCGGAGCTGACCGCGCCGTCGGTGACCACCAGCAGCCCGAGCAGGCCGAGGTCGTAGAAGAAGATCAGCACGAACCACAGCGCGATCACCAGACTCGCCGCGGTCGTCTGGCGGCGGACGACCGTCGATATCAACAGCCCGAGCGACAAGAAAGCCGCCCCGAGCAGGAGCGTCGGCAAGAAGAGTCTGGCCAGCACCGGCGCCTGCTCGGCGCCCGCCACCAGCATCGCCCCGCCCAGCCCCAGGCCGACGGCGGTCGCCATCGCCAGGAGCCTTCCGACGAACTTCGCCACCAAGATCTCGATGCGACTGGCCGGAAGCGACAGCAGAAGCCCGAGGGTGTTTCGCTCCCGCTCGCCGACGATGGCGTCGTGGCCCAGCACCCCGCCGACCAACGGGACGAAGAGGCTGATCAACGTCACCAGACTCGGCCCGGTCAGCGCCGCGGCGTCGGCGCCGGCGCTGCGGCCATAGAGACTGGTGGCGGCGGCCAATAGAGCGAAGAGCACGCTGATGACAAGCACCCACCGATCACGGGTGCGCTCCAGGAATTCATGCCACGCCAATGCTCGACCGATGCGACCCATCATACGCCTCCGCAATTGGCCAATAGGTGTTCGTAGACGGTGTCGAGCCCCGGCTCTTTGACCCGAACGCGCTCGACGGCCCCGGAGTGGCTCTCGCGCAGGTCGAGCACCTCGAGCAATTGGTCCGCGGCGATGTCGATCGTGAGTCGCCGCTCATCGAGAGAGCAGCTCGCCTCGCCGAAGGCGCTCTGGGCTGCTTTACCCAGTACTTTCGCTTCGGGACTGTCGTCGAGATCGAACACGACGTGTACCGGCAATGCGGCCTGTCGGCGCAAGCGCTCGGGTGAATCGTGGGCGACCAGTCGGCCGTCTTGGAGCAGGCATATCTGATCGACTCGGCTTTCGAGCAGCGTCAAATCGTGGCTCGAGATCAACACGGTGCGGCCCTCTTCTCGACAACTGCCGAGCACCTCCCAGAGGACATGCAGGCCCTGCTGGTCGAGGCCGCCGGTGGGCTCGTCGAGGATGAGCAGGTCGGCTTCGGGCAGAAGCGCCACGGCCAAGCCGAGCCGCTGGCGCATGCCGCGCGAATAGCCGCGAATGGCCCGGTCGCCGGCGTCGAGCAGACCGACGCGCTCGAGCACCACGTCGACGCGCTCCCGATCGCAGCCTCGCGCGCGGGCAAAAAAGCGCAAAATCTGGCGGCCGGTCAGGTTGTCGGCGAAGGAGACCGCCTCGGGAAGATAGGCCAATTGCTCCTTGAAGGCGTTGTCGACCGACCGCGACTGGCCGTCGACCCACAGCCCGCCGCGGTCTGGGCGGACCAGCCCCAAGAGCGTGTGCAATAGCGTCGACTTACCCGCACCGTTGGGGCCGGCGAGCAGGTGGACCTCACCGGCCGCAAACTCCAGGCTCACCCCCGCGAGCGCCTCGACCTCGCCAAATCGCACGGCGACGTCTTTGACTGCGATGGTCTTCATCTGGCCTCCCGGTGCATACGCGGCTGGTGATCGATGACGGTGGGAGTGCGCAAAAACGGCAGTTGCTGCTCCAGGCGCGCCAAAAACTCCAGCGACGGGCTTCGCAGCAGCAGCGAGGCCGCCGGATATTGATGTGTCAGATTCGCCGTGAAGCTGTCGACGCGGTACGGGCGGTCTCCGATGCCGTCTCCGGTCTGGTCCCACCCGAGATAATCGCCCCAGAAATTGCCCGGTTTGTCGACGCCCCACTCGAGGTCGTCGGTGCCGATATACAGAATCTGACGGCGGTTGCCGACGAAGGTGTTATTTTCGACCTCATTGCGCACGCTGCCCGCCCAGATGCGCGCGCCCACCTCGTTGTGGAGCAACTGGTTGTCGGCGATGGTGTTCTCGGTGGCCGAGAAGAAGAACAGCCCCTGGCCGTTTCGCTCCACGCGGTTTCTGCGGATTTCGCAGTCGCGCGCGTCGCGAAATAAGATGCCGTGGCCGGTGTTGTCGGTGACGACGTTGTCGGTGACCACCAGGTAGTGGCTCTGCATCAACGCCAGCCCCGAGCCGTTATGCCGGGCGTGGTTGCCGCGCACGATATTGCTGTAGCTGAACATATAGTGGATGCCGTAGCGGGTGCGCTCCATCACGTTCGCCTCGATGAGGCTGTCCTCGGTCGCGCCGACATAGATGCCGTCGCGGCCGCCGGTGATGTGGTTGCCCCTGACGAGCAATTCGGAGGCGTCGAAGAGGTGGAGGCCGTTGCCGCGCTCGGAGCGGTGTCCGCGCTCGGCGCCGAAGACGCGATTGTCGAGGAGCTGGGCCTTCGGGCTCTGGTGGACCCAGATGCCGAAGGCGCAGCCGCGCAACGTCACCCCGCGCACCACCGCCGAGCGGGCCTCGGGCTCGAGCCGGATGCAGGAGTCCGGGCTGGCTCCGCCCAGATCTCGGCCGCTATTTTGGACGGGCACCCCGTCGACGACCGCCCGGGCAGCCGTGATCCTCAGGGCGATGCCCTCGCCGAGCCCGTCGATGATCCCGCCGGCGCCGCGCAGCGTGATCGCCTTGTCGACGACGATCGGGCCGGCCCAGCGGCCCGGCGGCACCTCGACGACGTCCCCGTCGTCGGCCGCGTCGATGAGGGACTGCAACCCGTCCGTGGCGACCAGCTCGGCGCTGGTGGCGCTGGTCCAGGCGGGGCCGGCTACCACGATCAGCAGCACGACCGCGCTCAGCAACCAGCGGCTATGTCGTCGGACGTGATTCAATTCCAGTCCTCCATCTGCTCGAGCAGCTTTTGGACGCGCTTGGGATCCGGCTCTTCGCCCTTGTCGGCGGCCTTTTTGTTGAGCCGGGCGAGGCCGACCAGCGGCGGACATACTTCCTCGTCGCGGTAATTGGCCTCGCACTCCATGCAATTGAGGCATTCGCGCGGGTCGATGGTGCCGTCGGGGCGGATGGCGCGCGGCTCACATTGGCGCGTGCAGATCTTGCAACTCTGGCAGAAGTTTCGCCGCTTCGGGCCGGAGAGGCGGAAGCTCGACGGCAGGGCCAAGCCCGCGCCGAGCGGGCAGAGGTAGCGGCAAAATGGCCTAAACCACACCAGCGACAGGCCGGCGAGCAGCGCCCACCACCCGAAATACCACCACTCACGCGTCCACGGGGCCACGAAAAACGTCGACTTGAACGGCTCGACCTCGGCCATCTGCTCGCCGAGTTGGTGGGAGTAGAGGAATGCTCCGATGAGGACGATCAGCACGCCGTAGCGGATATAGCGCATCCAGCCGTGCAGCTTGTCGGGCAGCTCGAACTCCGGCAGGCGCAAAAAGCGGCCGACCCGAAATAGCAGCTCGGACATCGCCCCGTACGGGCAGACCCAGCCGCAAAAGACACCCCGGCCCCAGATAAAGACGATCAGCGCCAGAAAGATCCACGAGATGAAGATGACCGGCTCGCTCAAAAATAGCTCGATTCGCCAGTCGCTGAGGACCCCGTCGATCAGGGTCAGGAGCTGGGTGATCGAAGGCTGTGCGCTCAGCCACAGGCCCAGGCCGAAGAAGCTGACCACCAGCACCCCGGTGTGCAGCCGCTCGAGGCGCTCGGCGTCGCCGGTCAGCCAGCGACGCGCGATGAAGAGGGCAATGATCAGGCTCAAAAAGATGCCCAGCATGACCACTCGATAGCGGTTATTATACCAGGCCTGCCGCCAGATCTGCTGGTCGGCGCGGTTTTCGGTTCGATAGACGCTCTGGGGGAGCTGGTGAGTCGCCTTGAAGGCGCGAAAGTCGCGGCTGAAGCCGCCCTGGCCGTCGTAGCGGCTGCCCACGAAGACCAGGTCGAAGGGCTCTCCCGGGTCCAGCTTGCCGCCGCGGGTGACGAAGACCGCCCCCTCTCGAAAATCCGGGGCTCCCTCGGCGCGCACATCGGGCAGGTTGGTATAATCGCGGTCACGAAACATCAGGTTGCTCAGGCCTTGCTCGACGCGCACCCGATCGAAGATGCCGCCTCGCACAAATCCCGAGCCCTTGAAGGAGGTCTCACCGTTGCCGAGCACGACCAGCAGATGCTCGCCGGGCTCGAGCTCGCCCATCATCCGCTCGTATTGATGATCGCCGAGCAGCGCGCCCCCGATATGCGGCGCGTCGGCCAGGGTAAAGCGCAGGTCGATGAAGACCTCGTCGGCCGAGCCGTCGCCCATCTCGCTCTTGTCGATGGTCAGCCGGCCGAAGACATCCTCACGCTCCATCTTCGACCAGGTCCACGCCTGTTCTTCCTCGACGAAGTCGCCCTTGGTGGTGTGGTCGAGCTCGATGACCTCCACCGCCCGGCCGAGCTGGCGCGCGGTGTCGAGGATGGTCTGGTTCTGGGCCAGCGCGGTGACCGTGGCCCCGGAGATCATATCGACTGCGACGGCGTCCTCATCGCGCGACGAGCCGACCACCACGTGGGTCGTCGCCTCGATGCCGCGGTAGCGGTCGACGAATTCGGCCAACGCCTCCTCGGGGATGCCGATGAGCAAGATCGGCTCGGAGTGATCGACGATATGCGCTCCGGTGATCACGCCATCGGTGTCCAGGCCCACCAGGGTCACCATGGGCTGGCCGGAATACGCCCGGATATCGACCACGTCGGTCGACAGGATCACCCAGCCGACCTGCTCGTCATCTCCATCGTAGCCGACTTGATAGGCAGCATCTTCGACCGCCTCGAAGCGCACCGCATCAGGGAGCACTTCCGCACAAGGCATCGCCTCGCAGTCGAGCCCCGGCGCCTGTCCGGAGGCCTTCCCGGGCGGCTCTCCTTGCACACCACCTGGCACATCATCTGCCCACGAAATCGCGGGCATCATGCAGGCCAGCAGCAGGAGCGCTACGCTCCCGGCTCGAATCGAACTCATGACCAAATACTGCAGTCGTCGCACGGTATTCTTTGGTTTATGCGGTGATTCTTGACTCGAGACAGTGGGTGCGCCTCGACAAAGGCGGGCGGGGAGGCCGGCGCTGACGTCGTATGACGCGCGCCGGTCTCGAAGCCCGGAGTATGTTGCTTACCTGACTAAGCGCTCAGGCCTCGACGATCATGCGGCCGCGCATCTCCAGGTGCAGCGCGTGGCAGAACCAGGGGCAGTAATACCAATAGACCCCCGGCCGCGGGACCTCGAAGGTCATCGACTGGGTATCCCTGGGGTTGACCAGGAAGTTGACGTCGTGTTGCGACATGCAGAAGCCGTGAGCCAGGTCCTCGACGTCGTCGAGGTTGGTCACCACCACCTGAACGGTGTCTCCGGCTTTGACGCGGAAGTCGCTCATCCCGAAGGACGGCGCGACGCTGGTCATATAGACCCGGACCAGGCCGTCGTCCTTGCGGATCACCTTATTGGCCTTCATCAGATCGACGCCGTCTTCCTTGGCCCACTCTTCATACATATCGAAGCGGTCGTCGGTGCGCGGCTGGAGCTTCTTGGGGTTGATCAGGTCGCGATTGACGATGACGGCGTCGTGAGGCTCGGGGTAGGTGGGGCCGTCGTGGACCAGCTTCATGGACTCCCCGGAGATGTCGATGAGCTGGTCGTTCTCCGGGTGCAACAAGCCGGCGTTGAGGTAGCGGTCCTTGGAGAATTTACACAACGCCATCAACCACTTGCCGTCGGCGTCCTTGGTCTCGGACATGCTCGCGTTGATGTGGCCGATATTATAGTGGACGTCGATCTTCTCGATGATCGGATCGATGTCGCTGTCCTCCTTGGCGTATTGCTCGATGGCTTTGTCGATATCCCACTTGGTGACCACCGAGTCGATGAAGATCGAGGTATAGGCGTTGCCGCGGCCGTCGAAGGCGGTGTGCAGCGGCCCGAGGCCGACTTCCGGCTCGGCGACGACGCAATCGCGCGGTTTGATCTTGCCGGCGAAGGCGTCCGCGAGCTTCTCGATGTCGATGACGCTGACCGTCGGAGAGAGCTTGCCCGAGGCGACCGCGTAGCGCCCGGTCGGGTCGACGTTGACCCCGTGGGGGCTCTTGGGCACCGGCACGCGCATCACATGGGGGCCGTCGTCACCGCGAGCGTCGAGGACCGGCACGTCGGAGTCGCCGATGGTCATCGTCTCGCCGGCTTTGACGGCCTTGGCGATGGCCTCCAGGTTGAAGACGTAGACGTGATCGAGGTCAGCGCCCATCATCCCCTCGAGGGTCACCGCTTGCTCGGAGTTATAGCAGGTGGCGAACGAGTATTTGCCCTCGTAGTCGGTGGCGCACAGGTCCATATTGCCCTCGACGAGGACCTGCCAGACCACTTCCATCTTCTCGCCGTCGACGGCGGTATGCAGCGCGCCGTATTTGGACGGGTCATCCAGATCCCGCCCGTCGTTGGGCATCGGATTTCTGAACTCGCCATTGCACAGCACCAGGCCGGTTTTGTGGCGCTGCGGAAAGATGCCGTGGGTGCCCTGCGAGTGGGGGATGTCGACGATCTTGTCGGTCTCCATCGTCGCAATATTCACCCGCGCGAGCCGGCCGGCGGCCTTGTCGTTGACGTAGACATAGCGCCCATCATAGGTGCCGTCGGTATACGACAGGTGGACGTGGTGGGTGTCTCCGCTTTGCCGATCGCCGAGCAACTTCTTGGAGAAGTCGGTGGCGCCCCAGCCCGTGGCCGAGTCCCTGTTGAACACCGGGATGCGCTTGATCTCGCGCATCGACGGGACGCCCAGGATGCGGATTTCGCCCGATTGGCCGCCGCTCCAGAACCCATAATAATCGTCGAGTTCCCCGGGACTGACGTGGTAGTCGGCCTTGGCCGAGCCTTGGTTACTCTCGGCCTTGGCGGTCTTCTTTTCACCTTGGTCGCCTTGGTCGCCTTTGCTCTCGCACCCGGCCAGCATGGTGGCCGACCCCACCACGCCCGCGCCGAACAGCGCCATATGGCCCATGAACTTCCGACGGCCGAAGCCCTTTTGGCCTCGTTCGGCGCTCTCTCGCGCGTCCCGGGGGGACTTTACCTGCTCGGGGCTCTTATTCTTCTCGTCGCTCATCGAGATACTCCTCTAGGTCGCAATTGAGTGGCGCTGATCTCCGTCATTCAGACACCACGCAATCCTAGAGGCGTGCCCCCTACCCGGACATGATCCAAGTCATCATGTGAGCTGCAGACCCACAAATATGATCCAGATCAATATTATATTTAAATCAATCCCAGTCGCCCTCGATGGTGCCGTCGAAGCGCTTTTTGAGGCCGGCCCAGCAGTCCTCGTAGTCCTGCTGGAGGGTGTCGAGGCCGGCGGCGTATTCGGTCAGATGCTGGGGGAGTCGGGCCTCGAACATAAACGCCATGGTGCCGGCGAGCTTCTGGGGTTCGAGGTCGGCGCTCGAGGCCTTCTCGAAGGCGTCGGCGTCGGGGCCGTGGGCGAGCATCGTGTTGTGCAGGCTCATGCCGCCGGGCACAAAGCCCTCTTCCTTGGCGTCGTATTCGCCGTAGATC
>JBKGZI010000118.1:0-13896 GCA_046545675.1 Persicimonas sp. | reverse complement strand
AAGGCCGGATGGCCGCATGAGTCACCCTCTTTGCAGTGCTGCGCCCGTTTAGGTTTAAGTTTAAGTTGCGTGTTGGTGGCCTCGGCGGTGGTTTGCGTTATTTCACTATTCGAACCCCGCCCGGACCACCCGAGATCGCACCAAAGAACCGGCAATTCCAATCATTTAACTGCGCTAGTTTGATACCCAAGAAAATTTCATCGCTCTATCTCCCCAACTCCAAACTTAAACCTAAACTTAAACCTAAACCTAAACCTAAACCGCCGTTCTACGTAAGGGTACGTAAGGGCACCAGGTTCCCCGACGAAGCCCATTCTATGCGCCCGAGCGGCCGATCACATGCTGCTCGACGACCCACCGAAAACACTCGTGGGCGAGCTTGTCGACGGCCTCTTCGGGAGTCAACCAGCGGAGCGCCCGGCTCCTCCGATCACTGGCTCGCTACCGACAGGTAGTCGAAGCGCAGCAAGATGTCGTCGACCCTGTCGAAGAGCAGCCCCTCGCTGCCGTCGCGGCTGATGAGCTGGGCATCGATGAACAGCGCGTAGTCGCCGTACAGCCCGCGAGTGGCGAGCTCGGTGGAGGCGCCGGCGGAGTTCTGCCGGCTCTCCAGGGTATTGTGGTCGGTGCCCACCGACGCCTGGACGCGCGCCCGGCTGTACGCCTCCACGCCGTTGGCGGCGTTGTCGGTGCCGTCGAGCTTGCCGACACCCGGCACGCGGAACAGGTTTCGGCTCGGCCGCACGCTCGAGGATTGGAAGCCGCCCTGATCGTCGCACCACTGACTGTAGAAGGTATTTCGCTGCAACAGGTCCATTCGCATCGTGCCGCTGGTGCCGTTGTAGGCCTGCTCGCCCACCACGCCGGCGTCGAGCGACCAGAGGCGCTCGGCGCAGTCGGTGCGCGAGTAGATGGACACCCCACCGCCCTCGACGTCGAGCGTCGCGAGCGGGGCGAGCTCGAAGGGGATGCGCTGGCCAAGGTAGCGCCCGTCTTCGTCATAGGTGGCGTAGCGCTCGCTGCTGAGCAGCGTGCGGAAACGCTCGACGGCCGACATGGGACGCATCGACTCGGGCCAGGCGCTCTCGTCGCTCAGCCGCAAGATGTCGTCGCGCAGGCTGACCACCACGGTCAACTCGTTGGGCGCGTTGCCCCCGATCTTGCGGGTGCCCGCCGTGTCCCACAGAGTGCTGAGCACGTTTCGCAGGTCTCGGGGAAGCCTGGCCTCCAAGACGTCTTGTCGCTGCGAGAGGCTCTGTTGGTACTCGTACTCGACCGCGCGCACCGCCAGGTAGGTCGCCCGCCGGGCGAGCTTGAAGTCGCGCACGTACTGCTCGACTTCGGCGCGGCCCCACTGGTCGCCCGCTGGGTCGTGTTCGGATGAGTCGTCGATATCGGCGAAGTAGGCGTAGCCCTCGGTGTGAGCGGCCTGGGCCTGGGCGATGCGATCTTCGAGTTCGCCCTGGGCGCGCTCGAGGTCGAAGGCGGCGCCCTCCAGATCCATCACCGCCGTGGTCATCCCCACCAGCTCCTGCTTGGCCTCGATGAAGCAACGCTCGAGTTCGCCGTCTTCTTCGAGGGTGGCCACCCGGTCGTCGTGGCGCTGCTGGGCGTTTTGCATCTCCTCTTCGAGCGCCGCCGAGGAGATGTTGGCGGCCGCTTCAGTGCCGGCGGCGGTGCAGGCGACGCCAGTCGCAATGCCTGAAGCCGTCGCGCCTATAAGCCCCTTGTCCGCGCCGGCCATGGTGCCCGCGCAGTCTTTGATGGCGGCGGCGCCGTGGGCCATGCTGTCGGCGACGAGCTGGCGGCGACGCAGGTCGCTCATCTCGCTGATATGCGATTCACGGGCGCTCTGGAGCGCCTCGTTGGTCACTTGGAGGCTAAAGCACGATTCCATCTCGATATCATAGGCCTCGCGGTGCTCGACGATGGCCTGACGGGCCGAGTCGACGTCCGAAGCGGCCGCGACCACGTCGAGGTAGGCCTCTCCAACCGAGCCCTGCACGCAGCCGGGCACCTCGAGCGGGTTGTCCGGGCGGGGGACGCTGACACGCATGTTCGGGTGGTGGGCGGTGCAGATGATTTGCGCCTGCTGCAAGTTTTGGTTGGGCTCGGCGGACGACCCGTCGTCGCGGGCTTTGTCCATAGCGGCGAGCTCTAGGCTGGTCGAGTCGAGTTGAACTTCAGCGACACTTTCTTTCCAGTCACAGCGCAGACATTGCGCTTGCGGATCGGCTCCGCACGCGCCGATGGAGACGGCGCCGGTGTCGGGCGTCGCGTCGGTGTAGCACTCGGCGGCGAAGTTGCGCATCGCCTCGGAGCCAAAGCCGACGTCCTCGGCCAACGTGGCCTTGGTGACCTCATTGTGCATACACAGCCTTCCTAGGATGTCCTCCTCTCGCCAACTGTCGAAGTAGGCGTCGTTGTCGATCGTACACTCCGGCTTGTCGATCAGCGCGCACGAAGAGGCGACAAAATCGGGATCCTCGAGCGGATCGTAAGACGGGTCGTCCGTGGTGATATGTGGTCCGCAGAAGTCGAGGAGCTGGTCGTTGTACTTCATCCGAAGCTCGTTTTCCCACTGGTTCAGACGCTGCTGGCGGATCTTGCGGTCGGCGGCATCGGCGTAGATATCTTCGGCGGCGACGAGTGAGGCCTCGGCTTGCTCGATCGCTTTGGAGGTCCAGCCGTCGGCGGTGTCTCGTCGGCCGGCGATATAGTCGGTGATCGCCGAGAAGTGGTCCGCGATGCCGTCGGTGTCGTCGGCGACGAAGTACAGCGGAAGGTCGGTGTCGGCGATGTCCAGCGGGTTGGCGCCGGCGTTGACGGCTACCACGTAGTCGAGCGACTCGGCGAGGTTGGCGCGTGCCCGGGCGAGCTTGGCGTCATAGGCATCCTTCCACGCAGGCCTCGATGGGGTGGCTAGCGCGCGCTGGTGAATGTCGGCGGCCATCGTTTGGGCGAGGAGCATCCGGGGCATCCACTCGGCGAGCGGGTCGGGCGTCTGGCGGGCCGGGTCGTTGGTGCGGCCCTCCATCTCGGCGTAGCGCGCGAGCAGGTCGGCTTGTCGCGTCAGTGTCTCGAAGATCACTGGGGCGAGGGACTGCTTTTGCTCGTCGGTCGGATCTCCGGTCTGTCCGAAGCGGTGCAGGCGATAATCGGGGGCGACGAGCGCCTCGACCGGCATCTGCAGCACTGAATTCGCCACGTGCGGGGTGACGAAGATGTCCCAGCCGCGGGTGCTCTTTTCGACCATCTCCTGGAGTGTCGGCGGGATGCGGTCGCTGGCGGTGGTGTTCAGACCCTCGCGGAAGTACTCGGACATCTGGGCGACCTGGTCGGTCTCACCGGCCAGAAAGCCGTGCAGCTCCAGCCAGCGCACCAGCATGCGTTGGGTGTAGGCCGAGGCCCGGGTCTCTTCGTTGGCCGCCAGCGCGCTCACCCCCGGGCGTAGGGTGCGGCCTTGAGCGCCGATGGCCGCGAGCATGCGCCCGACGTCGACGCACTCGGCGCTGGAGTCGAAGATCGCGTCGGGGTTGCCGGACGCCGGAGGCTGCAACTCGAGCTGATCGAGCTCGGCCGGGCACTTCTGCAGCACTTCGCTTGCCGTCATCTGGGGGACAGCGCGGTCGAGCGCGATGCCGGCGCTCAGCCCGCTGTCGGCGCACTCGAGGTCGCCGACCTCGGCGAGTTGACTTTCGGCAAAGTTCCAGCCTCGGTAGACGGCCGGGTCGGTCGAGGTCGCGCGGATGCACGAAATCGACTCGCCGCAATAGGCCGGAGCGCTGGGGAATTCACACGCCTTGGTGACCGTCATCGACACGTCCAGGTCGCCGGAGCCGCTCATAGACGAATCCAAGCTGTCAAGGTCGTGGTATTGGTCCACCGTCATAGTGAAGGAGTGATCGAAGTTGACCGACTTGACGTGACAGCCGGTCTTCGCCGCAAGATCGTTGCAGAAGTCGATGTTCGCAGTGGCCGTCTCCGATTCGCCAGCAAAGTGGATGGTCGCGGTGAAGTTTTGGAATCCGCACGCCATGCCATCGGTCATCGACGGATGTGCGTACTGGGACCAGGGTGCCTGGGTCTCATAATCCCTAATCGCCATCTCACCAAAATGCTGAAAGGCATCTTCCGCTTGGGCGTATACCGCGGTGAACTCTCCGGTCTGTGAGTGGTTGTTGGGGGACTCTGTTGAACGCTTGCCTTCCTGGGCCAGCCAATAGCCCGAGAGCGTCCGGTGCATCGCGCGGCGCTCGGATTCGCTCCAGCCGCACATATTAGCGTCCATGCCCCCGTTGTTGAGGACGTGAGTCAACGAGGTGACGCTGCGCGTGGTCGGTCCGGCAAACGCTTGCTCCCAGGGCGACGCGGCGGCCAAGCGCTGAGCAGCATCGTAGCCAAGCTCTGCGGGCAGGTGGCTGCGATCGGGCACAGCCGCGGTGGTGTCCGCGTTGCGCTGAAGGTCAACCGCCCACTCGACCGTCGGCGCCACCGTCGTGCCGTGGCCCAGATAGCTCTGGGTGATCGACAGGCTCAGCGTGCGCGGTGAGAGCCGCGAGCGAAGCTGCGCCGCGACAGTTTCGGCGACCAGCCTGTGGTCGCGTCCGGCCACCATGGTTTGGACGAAGGGGTGGGTCTGGAAGACCGCCTGTCCGTCGACCAATCCGTCAGCGTCGTCGTCCTGCTCCAAGGCGAGCGTACCGATGAATTGCTCGGCGCTGGTCAGCGCGCCGGAGGGGTCGTCGATGGCGATGACGACCTCGCCGGCGTCGTCCCACACCGTCGCCTGCACGCTCAACTCGGTGGGGAGTTGCGCTGCGGGCAGGTTGGCGAGGTCCGCGTCGGTCCCCGCGCCTACAAGGCGCATCGTGCCGGTGTAGCGCCCGGCGATGCTCACCGGATCGGTGTCGCCCGCCTCGCCGTCCAGCTGGTCGAGCCGCGGCACCACCGCGGTCTCGGTGTTGGCGGGGCCGTAGACGGTCACCGAGGGCACGTCGGCGGAGGGGGGCGCCCCCGCTGCGCGCCGCACGAGCAACTCGACGGCGGCACCGGCGCCGAGCGGGCCCAACATGCAGCTCTCGCTAAAGTCGGTCTGGTCGGGGCATTTGATCTCCAAGCCCGCGCTGGCCGTGGCCCGCGCCCGGTCGACGGCGCGCTCCTCGACGCGCATCACAAGCCTACCCTCTCGGCCCTCCTCGATGAGCAGCCGGCGCTGGTCCAGCGCGATACGCCCTTTGTCGGCTTGCTGGCGCGGAAGCGGCACCAGCCCTGTGGCCGCGGTGTCGCGGCAGCGTCCGAACTCGTCACAGACCTCGCCGTCCTGGCAGTCGGCCGCCTCGCTGCACTCGGCAATGCAGCGGCCGAGATCACAATACGTGCCGCACGGGCAGTGGTCGTCGAGCTGACAACGGCTCTGTTGGGCGACCAGCTCGGGGTCGGGCGTGCATTGTTGGAGCGGGATGTGCGCGTCTGGCTCGGCGTCCGCGCCCACATCGGACAGCGGCTTGTTCCCGGAGCCGGGGTCGCCGCCACATCCAAAAAAGGTCAGCGTAATCACGAGCGCCCACAGTGACCAATGAATGCGATGCATCGTTGTACCCTCGAAAATCCAAATGGGAGAACAGATAGGTTGCAGTTGGAAAGTATATGGCCGCGGGCAGATGCTGTCTTTGTCTCGAGACGCCAACCTCTTTTCTATTTCTGCCAGATCTTCGTGCGATGCGGGTTTGGCTTGCGATGCTCCTCGACCTTGTTACCTTCGTTGTCGACTAGCCAAGAATCCAACCAAGTCGAGTGCTGCAGTGGGATTGAGTGCAACGGAGTGGCGAGACATCGCAACCCTCTGGCGAGAACTGGCCGAGATTCCGAGCTACGAGTTCGAGCACGCGCGGCGACGTGCCGCCGCCGGTCTGCTGTCCCTGGTGGGAGGATCGCATGTGTTGATGGTGATTCAGCGACGCATTGCGCCCGAGAGCGCGCCGTTGAGCGGTTTCGCGCCGGTCTTCTCCCAGGACTTCGGCCCTGACCTCGAAGTTCGCCAGCGGGTCATGCAACGCTGGCAGGCTCACGAGCCTGCGACCGCCCTGGCCACCGAACCGGTTTTCCAACGCCTCGCCGCCGGCATCGGCGAGCCTCGCACGGTGCGCCACCGGGGCGATATCGATCCCGAACAGTGGGAGAAGTCCGCGGTTCGCCGACTGCTCGAGCAACTCGCGCTCGAAGACCGCATCAATGTCGTGGTGCCCCTCGGCGAAGATATCGAGGTCTCGTACTGCGTCGATCGTCCGCTGGGTGCGCCGGTCTTTAGCGAAGCGGACAGCGAGCTTCTGCTCGCCGCGGTCGAGGGGCTTCGCCCGCTGACCGCCCGATTTGTGCGCCGCTACGGGTTCATGCCGGGCCAGCACAGCCTCGACCCGCTCGAGCAACGAGCCGTCGGGCATCTGATCGGCCCTCGATCTCTCGACGAGATTGCCGCAACCCTCGAGGTCACCTCGGCGAAGCTCGCCGAGGTTGCCGACCAGATCTACCAGAAGTTGGGCGTGGGCGACCGCGTCGGGCTGATGAGTATGTGGATGGAAGGAGCCGAACCTCAGGAAGGCCCTCTCGAGCCCCACCTCCAGCAGCCTCGAGACTCCGTGCCCAGCCCGCAGGAGGACGGGCCGCTGGTCACCCGCGTGCGCGATGCCATCGATCGGTGCATGCTAATCGGCGACTGCGAGATCGACCACGTCGCCCGCCGCCTCGGCCTCAGCGTGCGTGCCCTGCAGCGCGAACTCAGCGAAGCCGACACGTCCTACCGCGACCTGGTCGAAGCCGCCCGCCAGTCCCGCGCCGAGGTTCTCCTGACCCGCCCGTGGCTCACCTTCTCCACAATCGCTCAGAAACTGGGCTACAAGCAGGTGTCGAGCTTCAATCGCGCGGTCAAACGCTGGGCCGGAAAGACCCCCGGCGAGCTTCGCCAGGAGTTACTCGCCGATGAGTAGCGCGACCTCCGCTCGCGCCTCGCATGTCCAGCGTGTAAGGGCAGCGTGTAAGGGAAGGGGGTTCCCCGACGAGGCCCATTCTATGCGCCCGATCGGCCGATCGCGAGCTGCTCGGTGCACGTGAAGTCATCGTCGACCGACGGCGCGAATGCCGAGTACAGCGAAAATACCGAATTCCTCATCGGCGATGTCGCTATCTCCATCGACCCATTGCTCTAATAACGAATCTGAACAGGGCCTGCAGGGCGTCTTCGAGCGCGGCGCCGACTCCTACAACCCGCTCGAAAACGACTTGCGAGGCCGGCTGGGGATAGAACAAAATCTACGCGACTCCTCAACCATTCGAGATGGGACGCGGTGGGGTGAACGCGGTTCGAAGCTACGTTGTGTGGGGGATTTCACAATACTCCGTCGCATGGCGGGGGCGATTTGTCCTTATGGGATTATTATGAGATTTGGTGTTGATCGGTCTTTCGCACCCACCGTCGATTATACCGAAGCCCGTTTCATGCGGGTTTGCGCAGGAATGAAGCAGGTAAGTGCCCAGACGGTTCCTGGAATCGAGTTTGTTCTAGATCTATAAAGATGCGAATGGTGGCACCGAAGTGCATAGGAGTGAGTGTTGTTCGAGCGAGTAGATTCGGCCGAGTCGGTTCGGCAGGTGATCGAGGCGGCCAGCCAGGGGTTGGTGGAGCGTCAGAACTTGGTCGAGCTGGTCGTCCTTTCGGCGGTGGCCAGGAGTCACCTGCTGGTGATTGGTCCCCCGGGGACCGCCAAGAGTCAGGCGGTGCGGCGAGTAGGGCGGGCGCTGGGCGGAGACTTTTTCGAGTATCTCTTGGGCCGCTTTACGGAGCCCAGTGAGATCTTTGGGCCGGTGGATCTGCGCAAGTTGCGGGATGGTGTGGTCGAGACCCAAACCAAGGGCATGTTGCCCGAGGCTGAGATTGCGTTCTTGGACGAGGTTTTTCAGGGGTCGACCGCCATCTTGAACACGCTGCTCGGATTGCTCAACGAGCGAGTGTTTAGGCGCGGCCACACGCGCATCGAGTGTCCGCTTCGGGTCTGCGTGGGGGCGGCCAACCATCTTCCTGCCGACGAGTCTCTGGCTGCTTTTGCCGACCGGTTCTTGGTGCATGTCTTTGTCGAGCCGGTCGGGCCGACGCGGCTCGAGGAGCTTTTGGCCGAGGGCTGGCGCCTCGACGGCCAGACCACCGAACCGCTGGCGTCGATGTCGCAGATCGACACCCTCGCTGAGGCCGCCCGAGACGTCGCAATGCAGGCAGTCCAGCCGCGCTTGGCCGACGCGGTGCGCCAGCTTCGTCAGGCAGGTGTCGAGCTTAGTGACCGGCGCATCGTGCGCGCCCAACGCCTAGTGGCGGCGGCCTGCGTCCTCGACGGGCGCGACGAGCCGGACGAGCGCGACCTGTGGCCGTTGGTGTACGCCATTTCGGCGCACGACCAGCAGCAGTTGGCCCGCGACGTGTTGCGCGACGTCCTCGAGCCGAGCCAAAACGAGGCACTGGGGGCGGCAGCCGAGGACGCTTCGCTTGGCCCAGCCGCCCGCGCTGATCGCCTGGCTCGCACCGCACGTTCGTTGCTCGAAGGCGCTCCGGATTCTCCTGGCAGGGACTGGTTTTTGGAGTTGGAGGCAGTGGCCCGCGAGATCGATGCAAGCTTCACCCCCGAGCAGGTGCCCGAAGACCTCTCCGGGGTTCGAGAGGCAGTCATCGAGAGGCTCGAATCTAGGCGAGAAGATGCAGATGTTTCGACCGAACTGGAAGCCGAGGTCTGAGCCGCTCGAGCCCGAGGCGGCGGTTGCCAGTGGTGCTGGTGTCCAGCGGCTGGCGCGCCGCCTGCTCGAACTGTGGCGTGTTGACCGCAAACGCTTCGAAAGCCTGAGCGCGCTGGCCGACGAAGATCTCTTCGTAGTCGTGGGCCGCAAGGCGGCGCTGCCATGGGTCGATGGCCTGGTGTATTTTGGCCGCACCCAGGCGGCCTCCGCGTTGTACCTTCCCACCAATCTCGCGCCTGGTGTCCCACCTGACCTTCTCGAACGTGCGGTGCGCCGACACGTCGGCCGGCCCGCCGAGGAGATATTCTTAGTCAGCGCGCGCCCCGAGCGCATCGTATCTCTGGCTCATATTGGCCCCATCGATCCCAATAGCCTGCGAGACATGGTCCGAGGAGGCCAGCGTTGAGCCGTCTTCCACGCTCGTTGCAGCCGTGGGTCGCCGAACTCGAGCTCTTCCCGGACGAGGTCGCTGCCTCCCTCGGTGCGATGCTTCCGCGGCTCCAGGCGTTGGTGGGCCCTCTTCGCGGCCGCGCCGAGCGCTCAGATGGTGAGCCTGATGGCTACGATGGGCTTACACGTCGAGGTGGCTATGAGCGCCTGTTGATGAGCGAGTGGGTGCTCGCCGAGGAGTACCCTGACGAGTTTGTTCGGCGGGCAGCCACCGGCGAGCACGCATTCTTTCGCCGCGTCCGTCGCGAGCCGGCCGCCGCCCGTCGCTCGTTAGCGCTGCTCGACGTCGGCCCCGACCAACTCGGCACCCCACGCATCGCCCAACTGGCCTGCTTGATCTTGTTGTTCAGGCGCGCTCGAGCCGCCGACGTCGTGTTTGAATGGGGCATCTTGCAGGACGATGCGCGCCAGTTGTTTTGCCGAGTTGACAAGACGACGGTGGCTGCTTGGCTGGAGGCGTCGCTCGGCGATGGCTCTCACGAGGAGCACCTCATCGGTTGGCGCGACCAACTCGGCGGGCTCGAGCGGCCCGATGATCTGTGGCTGATCGGCTCCGAGAGGCTCAACCGGCTCGCTGTCGAGGAGGGGGCGTCTCATCTGGCGATCGAAGATCCGCTCGAGCCTGGCGTACATAAACTTCAGGTCGACGTGGTCCAGCCCCAGCGTGCTGTCAAGTCGGCCACCATCTCGCTACCCTCTCCCAGGTTGTGCGCCCATTTGCTCAGGGCGCCGTTCGCCGATCTCTCGGAGCGCGATGACCAACCTGTCTCGGATAATCTGAGGTTAGTCTTCTCCTCGCGCGGCGACTACCTATTCGCGCGGCTCGACGACGGTCGTATCGGCGCCTTTCACGTGCCCAACTCGCCGCGTGCTGAGCCCGGCCCGACTAAAATCTTCGAGCCACCTGTCGGCGAAGAGGCCCTGGCGATGGGCTGGCACGGGAGCTTTTTTGCCATCACCCACACCGATTCCGAGCTCCGAGTGCGAGGGTTGAGCCGCGGGAGCGGTCGTTATGATGCGCCCGATATCGTGGTTCCTCGCGACGGTCGCCGGGACAACGATGGAGCCGACGAGCCGGCGCAGCTTCGTCCGTGTTGGGGATCACGCGGTCGTGAGTACGCCTCGACGGCGTTTCTCGACCCCGACGGCCGCCTGCGCGAGATCTCCGCTGGAGGAGAGCCGGGCGTGGTCGACGACCCTTTCGCCGCCGGCTTTTCTGCCGACGAAGAGATCTTGGACTACGGCCTGGCGTCTAACCATTTGATTGCGGCGTGTGCGGTGCCGCCCAAGTCTGCCGTCGATCCCTGGCAGGTGCGTATCGAATTTTGGCGCATGAGGGGCGAGGCTTACGCCAAGACCGAGAAGGTGGCGGCCGATTCCGACGAACCGTTCGTGGTCGCCGCCGTGGCCGGTCACCACCCGCGAGCATTTGTGGGTGCGCCCCAGGAGGAGGACGGATGGGCGCCGGTGGCGGTTTCGTATCGGCCCGGTGCTTGGCAGGTGGCCGAGCCGGGCTCTTACTTAACGACGCCCCACGACATAAGCAGCCGCCAACTGCACACGCCGTCGGGCGCCGAGGTGGTTGGCGTGGTGGGCGCGCGTCCCGAGACGATGCTGTTGTTGCTCGAAGACGAGCGTCGAAAGCTGTCGCTCGTGGGCCCTCGCAAATCCGCGATTGTGGTGCGCGAGGAGGCACCCATCGTTGCGGTCGGGGTAAGCCACCGGCGCCCCGAGTGGGCGTGGGTTACTGCGGACGGTAAGCTGGTGGTCTACTCACTTCGCTGGGAGGCGGAGCTTGTGCGGCGCGATATGAGGAGGGCGCTGTGAGTGTAGTGCGCCCAAGAGCGGTCATTCATCGAGGCGTGATCGAAGCTGCCGGCTTGGTCTTCGAGCCCGCACTCGTCGGGGAGACCTTCTGCCGGCGGCGTATTCTCGCGCTGTGGGAGACCGGCTCGAGACTCTTCGAGATCGACGGGCGCTACGTCTTGCTGCTCGCCGAACCTCGCCAAGTGCGCTGTGAGCACGCGAGCGGTCTTGCGCTGGTCGAGCGCAACCGCCGGTGGTTGGCCATGCCTCTTTGCGACGATGAACTCGACGCGCTCGGCGCGCCTGCCGGGGCGCTGGTGTGGTCCCGAGGTGGCCGCGCCCGCTGGCAAGCGCTCGGCTCCGAGCATCGCATCGACCCGTCCGAGTGGATCGCGCTCGACGGATTCGCTGTCGTCGAGCTCGATAGCGTCGCCCCTGCTGAACCGCCGCTGGAGCGCGAGCCGCCTGTCGTCGAGACCGACGCTCGTGAGGTGTTCGCCAAGCGCGTGCCCAAGGCCGACGAGCGCGCCGAGGCGGTCGCACGCAGGCTCGCCGAGGCTGAGCGTGCTGGCGCCGATGACGCTCAGGATACCAGTGCCCTGACGGTCACGCGGTCGCGGGCTCGTTCGTTTTTCGGGACACTCATGAGCGCGATCTTCTATCCCCTCTCACGCGTCTTGTCCGCCCGAGGTGACAGGAGCGGTGGTGGCAGGAGTGGCTCGGGCTCATACGAGTCCCGCGCTGTGCCGGAGCAGTCCGTCAATCCTCTGGCGCGCTGGCTTCGAACCACAGCCGCCAGATTTCTGATGTGGAGTCGCCTCTCGGGGCTGGTGGGCCGGCGACAGGCGAAGTATCTGCGCGATATGGTGCGCATGTTCGAGCGAGGCGAGTTGGAGGAGGCGCTGAAGCACGCCGTGCCGCTTTCGTCCCGCGCTGACGGCGAGTCTGCGGGCCCGACGCTAGGCACGCCTTCGGCGCGCGACGAGATCTCGCTTTCGAGGCATAGGACGCGCATCTCCTCGTCGATGGGCGCGCACGGCGGGCTCTTCGAGAGTCTGCGCGACATCTACCGGCGCGCGTTCGAATCGCTCGACCGGCGCGGCGAGGTCGAAAAGGCCGCTTTCGTGCTCTTGGAGTTGCTCGATCAGCCAATCGAGACGGTCGACTATCTGGAGACTCACGACGAACTCGAGCTCGCCGCCGAAATCGCCGAGGGTCACGACCTGCCGGCCGCCCTGGTCGTGCGGCTGAGGTTTTTGGCCGGCGACCTCGAGCGCGCCTTGCTGGTGGCTCGGCGTACCGGAGCGTTCGCCGGGGCGGTCGCCAGGCTCGAGCAGTCAGATCCCGAGAAGGCTGACGTCTTGCGGGTCCATTGGGCAGACCACCTGGCGAGTTCCGGCGACTACTGCGCCGCCGTCGAAACGCTCTGGCCGGTCGAGCAGGCCAGACACGTCGCCGCCGCATGGATCGAGCGCGGCGTCGCGGTCGGTGGGCCGGTGGCCGCCAGAATGTACGCCCGCAAGGCCGAGCTTTTGCCCGAGCAATTTCCCACCATTCGCGAACCGGTGCTCGAACTCATCGACGATCGGAGCGCCGAACGGACCCTGGAACGAGTCAGCCTGGTGCAGGCGTTGATCGGTCCCGGGCACAACGAGGCGCTGGCGGTCATGCGGCGCGCGGCGGCCCGAATGATGGTCCGAGAGGGAAAGTCGTCTGCGACCAGCTTTACCGCTGATCAGGCTGCTTCGATGGCGGCCGCCGCCGATGAGTTCGCCTTGCTCCAGGATTTGCAACGGGTGACCTTCGCGACCGTGAGTGGCCGCCCAGAATTACCGGTAAACTACACAGTCGCCACGCAGGACGTCGGCTCGATGCGCATCTACGACGCGGCGCGCTTAGCCAATGGACAGATCTTGGTAGCGCTCGGCGAAGTGGGTGCGCGCTTGATCGACCGGAACGCCCACACCCTCGCTCACTTTGATGAGCCGGCGCATAGCTTGGTGATCTCGGACCACGGCGAGCGCGCCATCGCGGTGGCCAAGCGCGAGGACCGCTGTCGGCTCAGTCGCCTCGATCTGGTCCAACTAAGCTCGTCGCATTGGTGCTATGCGGCGATCGACCAGTGGGTCGACACCTACGACGGCTCGATCTGGTTCGCCGCGCGCTCGGACACGCTGCTCGGCGTAGACGCGATGGCCGACGACTTCGCCACGCTCTGGCGCGTGCCGAAGCTCGATGGTGAGATCAGCGACATGCAGCGCAGCCGGCAGTGGCTGAACGTCGCAATCGAGCACGAGGAGGTTTGGAAATACGAGCTTCCGTCACTGACGCTGCGCGAACGTGGTGAGTTCGCCGACGAGCATCGGGCCTTGGCGTGTCGAGACAGAGTGGCGGTCGTGGCCCACGAAGCGGTGAGTCTGGTCGACGTGAAACGGTCCCGGGTCGAGCTCGAGGTCGAGCTGGCCGGGGCCGAGACGACCAAAGGAGCGCGCCTCGACGAGCGCTGGCTGACGATCTGGGACGAGCGCGGCCGACTGCTCGTATTCGAGACGTCGACGTTGCGACTCGACAGCGATCTTCGACTGTGAGCTCGAGATCGCCGAGCGGTTGGTGTGGCTTGGGGCGCGTGACCTCGGGCCCGCCGCGAGCGCCTCTGGGCTCGCCTTGCGTGGTCCACGGAGGGCGAACGAGCTGGATTGAATACGAGTGCCGCTCTGTTGAGGCCCCGGACGTCTTCCCGAGTTGACGGTTTTCCGGCATAGCGGGGGGAGTCGAGTTCGGTCACTCCTCCTCCACCATCTTCTCGAACTTCCGCGCCTGCCGTCGGCGCCACAAAACCCCACCGGCGACGAAGAATACGAC
>JBKGZI010000117.1:0-13911 GCA_046545675.1 Persicimonas sp. | reverse complement strand
GCCGCCGGCGTCACCAGCAAAACGTCGTTGGGTACCGTATACTCGACGGCCGTCGCGATGGCCTGGTTGGAAAAATTCGGCCCGATGAGCGCTTCGACCCCGGCCCCATGGACGAGATGGTCGGCCGATTGCAGCGCGATGTCATCCTTGCCCTCGGTGTCGCAGATGATCAGCCCGATGGGCCGGTTGTCGACCCCGCCCAATTCGTTGAAATCGTCCTGGGCGAGCTTGATCGCCTCGAGCAATGGCCTTCGGTTGGCCCCTTCCGATCGGTCCAGCGGGAGCATCACGCCGATATTGAACGCGTCGGGATCGTCGATGGGCCCGGCACTGTCCGAACACGGCGCCGCCTCCTGGGTCTGCACCAGGGGCTGTCGCTGGCAGATATTATCTTCGGTGCACTGCCAACCTCGCCCATATTTTGTCACGCAGCTCGCCGACTCCGAGCACTCGTCGGAGTCGACCACCAGGCTGCATCCCAGGGCCCACATCGTCCATGAGGCCACTGCAGCGGCGGCTAATAAGCGAATGGAGGCGGCGTACATCACGAACTCGTGTTTTGATGTCAATGCAGTTGATCGCTTAGAAGCATACGCAAAGAATGGCTTCAAACAAAGCACGGACTCGTGGGCGGTGCGCCGGAGAGCGCGTCGGCCGAAGCCCCCTCCGAGCGCTTGTGAGGGCTTTGGAGGTTGACGCGTCGGCCGCAATTATCTAAAGAATATATCAAGATTTCTATGTGAAGGTCACTCCCTTGATTGCGGCACGAATGTGTCGGTGGTCGGGGCATCTAATAACGTCTTTGTCGAGGACGGCCGTCTTCAGGAGAAGAATATGCAACAGGGCGAAGTTCGAAATCCGATCACTGTGCTCATTTTGTCGCTGGTTACCTGTGGTATCTACGCGGTATGGTATTCGTTTTTCGCGTTGCCCGAGGATATCAATAAGGGTCTGGGGCACGAAGAATTCAACGGCGTCAAGGAGTTGTTGCTCACCATCGTCACCTGCGGGCTGTGGGGCCTTTATTATTGGTGGCGAGTCGTCGAGTCGCTGGCGGAGCTGCAGCGCGGCTGGGGCGTACAGCCGGTCATGGACCCGCCGATTCTCTTCGTGATGATGCTCATCGGCATCGGGCCGCTGTTTTTGCAGCAGTCACTCAACAACGCCTGGGAAAACGGCGCACCCCAGGGCGCCGGCCATGGCACCACGGGCGATTTCTAAGATTACAACGTCACTTTCGACGTGACCGCCTTCGGCGAGGCGCCGCGAGGGAAGTGACGTTGTACTACTCAGCCGTCTTTGTCGTCGTTGATAGGTAGATGAGGCGTCCGCAGCGTGGGCTCGCATAAAGATTTATGCAGGTCGCGGTTGCTGGCGCCTTTTCTATTTGGCGCTCGGCAACTATCGTGGGCGTGTTCCGAGAGCCTCGTCGATCGCGTCAGCAGGCAACCGTGAGTGATCTCTTCCAGCTTGAAGCCGGGTTGACTCGCGCCGAGCGCCGAAAGGCGGGCGTGGTCGCCGGATTATTCGTCGCGTTCGTGGTGGCGTTGATCGTTTTTCCACACACGCCGGTAGACGGTACGGTATTGTGCCCGTTTCGGCGGCTGACCGGCTTGAGCTGCCCGGGCTGTGGGATGACCCGCGCCTGTGTCTTGCTCGCCCACGGCGAGTTGAGCTCCTCGCTGACCACCCATCCATTCGCATGGCTGGTCGTGCTCGGGTTTTTTGCGGTGGCTGTGAGGAATTCAATCGAGGCCGCCTTCGGCCGCCGGTTGAAGTATCCGGGAAAGGCGTATTGGAAAAGAGTCGACAATCCCGTTTTAATGGGCTGCCTCATCTCGGTGGTGATTTTCGGAGCGGTCCGGCTCGCCCTGGAATTGTCTGGATTCTTGACGCCAGTGTGAACTGAGGTTAGCTGTGAGTGACGTTTCAACGATGCTGAGGAGCCTGCCGCCCGAAGATTCTCGGGCCGGCGATTCTCGTGAAGGGAGTATGTGGATGAATGGTCGTGACTTCGAACGAAACCATCAGCTCACCAAATTGGCGACGCCCCTGCGGGCGATGATCGTCGCCATGGCGCTCGCGCTCCTCGCCGCTCCGGCGGCTGTGGGCGCCCAAGGCCTGCCATCTGCAGACGAATTGGACGCCTCCGAGCCCGACGACGAGGTCGTCGAGACAGAACCCGATGAAGATCCGGCCGAGCCCGAAGATGCCCCGGCCGAAGGTGACGAGGCCGAAGGTGACGAAGCCGACCAAAAATCGGCTGACGAAGGTGACTCCGAGGCGGCCGAAGACGAAGACGCCTCCGACCAAGCCGACGGCGATGAGACGAGCGACGGCGAGCTCGGCGGCGATGAGGCCGACGACGCCGCTGCGGCCGACGAGCGTCTGGTGGACACCGGCGTCAACATCGAGGGCGCGCGCGGCTTCCAGCACATGGCCTCGGCGGTGCCCGGCAAGGCCAACACCTACCACGTGGCTTTTCTGGGCAGCTTCACCTCCGGCGAAGGAGTCGTGCGCTATCAGGATCAAAACGAGTACTTCACCGGCAACCTGCTCTTCCAGGCGACCATCATGGAGCACTTCACGGCCAACCTGGGCGTGGGCGCCTCCAATAACGTCAATACATTCGGTCGGCCGCAGGCGATGCTGGCTCAGGGCGACTTGCATCTGGGCGTGCGCGGCCACCTCAACCCGCAGCCGGGGATCTACGTGGCCGGCGACCTGACGGCTTTCGTGCCTACCGGTTTTGCCTCGGCGGGACTCGACGCCGGCTCCACCAGCGTTCGGCCGCGGCTTTTGACCACCGCTGAATTCGGCGAGTATCTGCCGAGGGTCGACGGCGCCAAGGTTCCGCTGACCGGCCACTTCAACTTCGGATACCGCTTCGACAACACCTCCGGCATGGTGCCCGACGACACGCGCCTCACGCGCGTGGAGCGCTTCGCCCACGACATCAGCGGCTACGACTACCTGCAGTTCGGCCTCGGCTTCGAGTACGGACTGCCGTATGTGTCCCCGTTTATGGCTTGGAACCTCGACGTGCCGGTCAACCCCGACGACGCCGTCTGCCCGGAGACATCGACGCTGGACTGTGTCTCGGATAGAGGCTTTGCCGGCTATCCCAATGTGCTCAGCCTCGGGCTGCGCGCCGAGCCGATCGACAACCTCGGGCTGACCGCCGGGGTCGACATCGGCCTGACCAGCGAAGATGTCGAAGGCATCCCGGTGACCGCGCCCTGGCAGATGATCCTCGGCGCGAGCTGGGCCATCGATCCCGAGCCGAAGATCGAATACGTCGAAAAGGTGGTCGAAAAGGAGATCGAGAAGATGCCGCCGCAGGCCTTCGTGCTCGGCACGGTCACCGACGAGGAGACCGGCGAGACGATATCCGGGGCCACCGTGCGCTATCTCGGGTCGGTGGAAAAGACCCCTCAGTCGACCTCCGACGACGGCTCTTTTCACTCCTACGGTTTCGAGCCCGGCAGCGAGCTGAGCTTCGAGATCTCTCATCCCCGCTACAAGCCCGCAGAGGCCAGCCAGAAGCTCGACGAAGAGGGCGAGGCCGAATTGGCCGTCTCGCTCGAGCCGCTGCCCAGGAAGGGCACCGTCGGGGGCGTGGTCATCGATCAGGAAGGCGAGCCGATCGCCAATGCGACCCTCGAACTGACTGGCCCCGAGACCGAAAAGGTCACTGCCGATGCAGACGGTCGCTTCCAGCTCGAGGTCACCGCCGGTGACTATACCGTCGCGGCCCACGCCGACGATTACCTGACCGGCGGACGTGACGCCGAAGTGGCCACCAACCGCGAGCTCCAACTCGAGATCACGCTGCAGCCCAAACCCGAGGAGAAGCTCGTCGAGGTCGAGGAAGACCGCATCCGCATCAACGAGAAGGTCTTCTTCGAGACCGGTAAGGCCAAGATCCTGCCGCGCTCATTCAACGTGCTCGACCAGGTCGGCTCCGTGCTTCTGGAGACGCCGCGCATCAAGGGCATCAGCATCGACGGACACACCGACGATGTCGGGGCAGACGACTACAATATGGAGTTGTCCCAGGATCGCGCCGACAGCGTGCGCAAATACCTCATCGAGAAGGGAATCAGCCCCGATCGTCTCGAGGCCCGAGGCCTGGGCGAGACCGAGCCGCTGGTGCCCAACACCTCCAAGCGCAATCAGTCGTTGAACCGACGCGTGGAATTTCGAATCACCGATCAGGGGTTGGACGAGACCGAGAAGTCTGATGAGTCCCGCGATTGAAACGCTGCAAGACTGGCGTCCCTTGACGTTGCCCAATCTCGCGTGGCGTCAGCGGCACAGGCTCATTGTAAAGGTTCTTGGTTCTTGGTTCTTGGTACAGTAGGGCGCTCAGGCATTGCGTCTCACTATGCGAAGGCAAGAACCAAGAACCAATCACCAAGAACTTTTTCAGGGTGGCACGGACCGTTGCTTAGCGATGAAGGTCGGTGGCTCTGATTGAGACGAGATCCCAGCCAATGGCCAAACCACGCACCTTCTACGTCTGTCAGAGTTGCGGTCACGAGCACCCCAAATGGGCCGGTAAATGCGACGGGTGCGGCGAGTGGAACACACTCGTCGAGGAGGTCCGCGGCGGCGAGCACGCCGGCTCGAACTCCTCGTCGTCGACCAGGGCTCGCGCCGGCTACGGAGCCGAGGGTGGCGCCGAGCCGGTGCGCATGAGCGAGGTCGAGCTGGTCGACGAGAATCGCGTCGGCAGCGGCATCTCCGAGTTCGACCGCGTGCTCGGCGGCGGCTTCGTGCCCGGCAGCGTCATCCTCTTGGGCGGCGATCCCGGCATCGGTAAGTCGACGCTGTCGCTGCAAGTCGCCGGCGACTTCGCCCGCCGCGCCCTCGACGTCCTCTATATCTCCGGCGAAGAGAGCCTCTCCCAACTGAAGATGCGCTCCGACAGGCTCGACGTCGAAGCCGATAATATCTGGGTGGTCGGCGAGACCATCCTCGAGCGCGCCGAGAGGAAACTGCGCGACAAGCAACCCGACCTGGTCATCGTCGATTCCATCCAGACACTGTCCACCGAGCGGCTGAACTCGTCTCCGGGCAGCGTCGCCCAGCTTCGCGAGGTCACCAGCGCGCTGACTCAATTGGCCAAGGGCCTGGGCATACCGACGATCCTCGTCGGTCACGTCACCAAAGATGGCTCCATCGCCGGCCCGAAGGTCCTCGAGCATATGGTCGACACCGTATTGTACTTCGAGGGCCAACCCGGCATGAATTACCGGGTGCTTCGAGCGGTCAAGAACCGCTACGGGTCGACCAACGAGATTGGCGTGTTCGAGATGCGTGGGAGCGGGCTGCACGAGGTCCTCAACCCCTCGGCGATGTTTTTGGCCGAGCGGCCGGCCAAGGCCAGCGGCAGCGCAGTGGTTCCGATCGTGGAGGGAACGCGCCCGCTTCTGGTCGAGGTCCAGGCGCTGGTCAGCCCGAATAACTACGGGCCGCCGCGGGTGACCGCCATCGGTGTCGATCAAAACCGCGTCATGTTGCTACTCAATATCATCGAGAAGCGTACCGGCCTGAAGGTCGCCGGCCACGATGTCTTCGTCAACGTCGCCGGCGGCGTGCGCGTAAGCGAACCCGCGGCCGACCTGGGAATCGCGGTCGCGATCTTGTCGAGTTACCTCGACCGGGGTGTGCCCTCGAGCGCCATTACGTTCGGAGAGGTGGGTCTGACCGGAGAAGTGCGCGCGGTGACTCAAGCGCTGGCCCGCCTGGGCGAGGCCAAAAAGCTCGGCTTCGAGCGCGGCGTGTTGCCCCGGGGCAATCTGGCGGCCATCGAAGAGGTCTCCTCTCCGGGAGACGCGCCCTTGGAGGGCTTCAAGCTCGACTTCTCGCGCACATTGGCCGACGTGATCCGCGCGGTCTTCGGCGACGACGTGCTTACCTAAAATAGACGGCAAAAAGCGGCTTCAACGCAGAGGGCGCAGAAGGCGCGGAGAAAGAAGTTCATCTTCTTATCTCTGCGCTCTCTGCGCCCTCTGCGTTGAATAGCAGTTGCAGTTGCAGTGGCTTAGCCGCGGCGGCGGCGCAGGCCGAAGACGCCGAATAGCAGGGCGAGCACCGTGGAGGCGAAGCCGCCCGCCGAGCCGCTGCCGGCGGCCGAGCATCCGGCCTTGGGCTCGTCGGGCTGGCTGGAGTCGTCCACGCTATAGGTGCGGGTCGGCTCGAAGTCGGCGGAGAGTCCCTCACCGCACTCACAGTTACCGTATTCCTGCTGGTGCTCCATCATGCTGACGAATTCGTCGTCGTCGGTCTTATCGCCGCCGATGGAGTCGGGCTGGCCGTCGGGACAGCGACACGAGTCGTGGTAGCTGCAATACCAGCCGTCGTAGTCCTCGCCGGTGATGTCATATTTGTCATCGTCCCACTCCTCGCGGTTCTCCGCCAGGTCGTCGATATCGCCGTCGCAATCGTCGTCGACGCCGTTGCAGATCTCCGGCATGCGGCTGTGGACCTGTTCGCAATAGGGGAGGCCGCGATCGTCACAGGCGTATTCGCCCATACCGCAGCGGCCGGTCTTCGCCCAGCTCGTGCAGGTCTCATTGGGGTTGTCCGGGCAGGGGTGGTCGACTTCCTGGCATTGAACGCCTTCGTCGTCATAGCCGTACCCGTCCGACCCGTCCGGGAAGCTGGTCGGATTGCACTTCACCCAATCGCAGGCATCACCGAGCTGGTCGGGGTCACAGGTGCGGCAGACCTGAGTGGTGACCTTCTCGACGTCGTCGCTCTTGGTGTAGTCGCAGAGCTCGGCGGAGAGTTCGACGGCGGTGCGGCCCTCGTTGGCGAAGCTCCAGCCGTCGTCGCCGTAGCTGGTGCAGTTGGGCACGCCCAGCGCACACATCTCGTCCTCGAACTCCTGGAGGCCGTCGTCGTCTTCGGCATACGGTATGCGCACGACTGCGTCGTACTCGGGCATATACAGCTTGACGTGGGTGGCGTCGGTGAATTCGGGGGCGCTCTCCTGGTCATCGAGCAGCGACAACGGGTAGGTACACTCCATGGCCTCCAGAATCGCCTGGAGTTCCTCGTACAGGGCCTGCGAGTCGTTGGCGAATTTGCTTCCATTGCATACGTATTGGTGCGCCAAGAAGGGCGAGTCGTCCCTGATGTCTTTGAGTTTCCAGTAGTCATCGAGGCTGTGCTCCTCGGCGACCTTATCTTCGGAGTTGTATTTATGTCGCACCACATAGGCGAGCGTTTGCTCGGTGCGGCATAGGGTGTGGCGCAAGAAGGCTTCTTCATCGCCGTTGGGATCACCCGAGTCGACGTTACAGTCGATGAGTTCCGGGTCGCCGACCAAGTTGGCGTACAGAAAGCGGGCGCTGTCATCGACCATGTCGAGGTGAGTCGCCACCGTCCCTGCATTGAAGGAGTCCGAGGTATACCCACTATCCTCGTGTGCCTGGACGATTTCATCCCATTGGGCGCGGTAGCCATTGCTGTCCAGCCACGCGACAAAGTCGTCGACGATGGACTGGCCGTTGTCCAATTCGTATTGATACATCTCACAGGGCGAGACTTCGTTCTCATCGTCGCAGTCCCCGTCACCGCTAAAGCAACATTGGCCGGTGCCGCCAGCGGCGGCGATGAGCGAGTTGAGCGGCTCGTTTCCGCCTTGGTAACCCACCGAATAGGTGGCCACCGGCGAGGAGGCTCGGTTCTTTAGATCGCAAAACCTTCGCACCCCTTCACGGGTGGTAAATGCGTGGTCGGGCTTACCGTCGGTGATGAAGATCGCGTTGCTGGGGTTGTCGGGGTCTTCCAGGGCGGTCTCGCCCGCAAGCAGCTTGGCCGCCTGGTGAAATTGAGTGCCGCCGGTAGGTCCGTAATCGTCGAAGGCATCGCCCATGATGGCCGAAGTCATATCCTCCATCGCGGGGTGTACGGCGAAGGAATTACTGTTCCAGAAGTGCACGCCCAGGCGCAGCTTGTCGCAATTGGTGCCGTCGTCTTCGCAGCCTGACCCCTGATAACTCCAGTCGGCCAAGTTCTGAGCCACCGTCTTGGCCTCACTCCAGCGGCTGCCGCCCATCGAACCGGAGCGGTCCACGGCAAATTGCACGTTGGGATGGACTATGCCGGTCTCGTGGATGCTCTCCTTGCCGCAGGCCGCCGAGTCGCAGCTGTCGTTGCCCGGATAGCGCTCGCACACGTCGCGCTCATTGATGCATTCGAACCGCCCCAGCGAGCACTGGCTGCCGTCATTGAGATCGCATAGCTTGCCCTGGTTGGGGCAAACGATTTGTGTCCATCCAAGGCCGTGTGCAATTTGAACGCAAATGTCGGTGCCACCGAGGGTCGGATAGAAGAGGTGTTGCTCCTCGTCGACATACTCCAGGCCGCCATTAGCCACCGACAGGGTGATGCATTCCTCGTCGTCGTCGCGATAGTCGTACGTGTCCTTGTCTTCTTCGCTAAGTAGAGACTCGACGTCGTCGCCGCAATAGTGGATGGCCAGATCGTCCGGATGGATGTTGCTGGGCCGGAACTGCACGCAGGACATCAGCGGCCACAGGTTAGTCGGATAGTCGCCATCATCACAGTTGCTGCCCTGCAGGTGGCACTTCATCTCGGACTGGCTCTCGGCTTCCATAGCTCCGGTGCCGGCGACTTTTTCAGTGCGGGAGCATTTGTAGCGTCCATCGGTGATATCCTCGCGAAGTCGGCTTTCGTTGTGTCGCATGTCCCCGTCGATGGTCTGCTCTCCGAGGTGGTCGCACATATCGATCACATCGGCCGGGTCGGTCGGGTCGCAGTCGACGTCGAGTGTGTCCTTGTAGCAGCACTGGCCGGTGCCGCCGGCTGCGGCGAGCATCCCGCCGTATAGATCGGCGTCGGCGGTCGAATTAGGCGACGTCATGATCCAGGAGGGCATCGAGAGGTGTTGGTTGCCGTTGCCGTGATAGAGGCTGCATGCGGCCTCCAGCGACTCTCGAACTTGCTTTCCGTTTGCGCCATCGGACTGCTGAGGGAGATTCTTGATGACGTGATAGTGCAATTGCGGTCGATCCGGCCAGTTGGTCCCCAACTCTGCGAGCCGTTGGTCGCGATAGCTATACATCACCTCGCCCAGCGGTCGTTGGTCGGGGTGGTCGCTACAATAAAGGTGAGTTTTGCCGCCCAATGACGCGATCTTGTACTGCTCGCCGTCGATTTTCCACTTCTCGTCGTCGTCGGTCAGGTGACCGCCGCCGTCCTCTTTAGGCCAAAACGGATTGACCAACAGATCGACACAGACACCGTCGCTATCAGCCGGGCCCCGGTACATCGTCAGGCCGTAGCGCAGCCGGTCGCAGGTGTCGCTGGGCTCGCCGGTGTCTTCGTCATAGACGCAATCGCCTTCGACCCAATGATTGCTGATCGTCTCGTTTAGCGAGGTGCCTGTCTTGTCGGTGCCGGCGTTGACGAGCACGTCGGAGCCCATAAAGATCGACACGTCGGGTGCCTTCCACGAGCCGTCGTACTCGACCACGTCATCGGCCCGAGCGTCGCCGGTGATGGCGAGCATGGTAGCCACGGCAAGCGAGCCGGCGAATACGGCTTTCATGAATCGGCTATTCATCATCTGACGCCCTTTCAAAGCTGCTAGAACGGGTTCTGGCGCTTTGGAATCTTCACGAGTTTTAGATTGAAGCAGTCTAACCTTCACTATACAGAATGTCCGGAGAATACACAACAAGACCGATAAAACACGGCGATGAGGGCGGCTTTTGCCGCCGCGGGATCGCCGCCCTACATGGCCTTCAGCACGCTGCCGGCTATTGGACCTCGAAGGCGAATTCGAAGTCCAGATCGGTGCCGGTGAGCGGTTCGATGATGACGATGTAGCTGCCGTCGGCGGGCACATCGAAGCTCATGCGCTGGTCGCCGGAGTCATCGCTGTCGACCGCCGCCAGGCAGGTGTCGTCGGCACAACTGTCGAGTACATAAAAGGCGTAGTCGCCGGTGCGCACCGATTCGACGTCGAGTTGCTGTCCGGCGGTGAGCCCCGATACCTCGAAGATGGCTTCGCCGTTGGGGGTGTCGAAACCCGCGCCGCCCTCGAAGCCGCAGGCGTCCTTTTGGTCGGCGCTCCAGGTGTTGGTATACGCGCCAAGATTACCGGTGAAGTTTGCGGTGGTCGTATTGGACAGATCAACCGGAACCGCCGAGCTGCACGCGTCACCGCTGCAAGCGGCGTCATCGGCGCAGTCGTCGATGCAGCTCGAGGTCTCGATCCGGCTGCTGTTGGGGCATTCGTTGAGCTCGCCGTCCTCGCACCAGGCGGGGGCTTCCGGGTCACAGATGGCCTCGGTGACGTTGAGGCTTAACTCGAAGTCGCCCTGATTGAAGTCGCCCCAGACGGCCAGGTGGTAGGTCTCTCCGGGCTGGAGGTCGTCGGTGTGGCTGCCGCGGCTGGTACAGGTGAGTACGTCGTCGGCGTCCGCGCAGCCGCCGCGGCGCAGATCGAGCCGAGAGGGGCTCACGGTGGTCCAAAAGCCCACCCGTGAGGCGACATCGACCTCGAAAGAGAAGACGCGCACGCCGGTGTCGACCCCCTCACTTTCGAGATCACAGGAGCTGTCCAGCCCGTCGGCCGGGGCCACCAAAGTCGAGTTGAACTGATGTTCTTGGCCGGCTGACAGGCTCCCAAGCTCGGTCGGCTTCGTGCAACTGCTGCCTTCGTCCACCTCGGATGGGTCGGCGTCGGTCTCCGCGTCGGGTTCGGCGTCTGGGCCTCCGATATCTCCACCGTCGCCTCCCGCGTCGATCTCGGCGTCAGCATCACCGCCGCTGCCATTGCTGCGGTTCGAGAAGTTGCTGAAGTCGTTGTTTTCGTCGTCAACCTCACCGCAACCGGCTAAGGAAAAGAGCACCAACAGGAGAATCAACACTCGACTACATTCTTTCACGGCTCCATCCTTAATTGAAAACTCGACCCCGCATCTTCGCGGGGCCGCCATTCCAGCATTTTATCGGGTGATGGTGAACTCGAAGTCTCCGTCGGTCTCTTCGAGCAGGTCGACGATCACGTGGTAGTCGCCGTCGTCGGGCACCGTCCATTCGAGGATCTGGTCGACCTGCAGGCCGCCGGCGACGCAAGCCTCTTCAGACGAGCAATCCTCCATGACGAAGATGGCGTTTTGGGACTCGTCGGCCGAGGCGTCGACCACGACTTCTTGACCGGCGTTCAGCCCCGGCAGTGAGAAGACCAGATCTTGGCCAGGCGTATTGACGCCGGTGTCCGATGAGGAGCAATCGGCGCGATTGTCGAAGTTGAAGTTGCTCACGTAACCCGAATAGGAGCCCGTAAAGGTCGTGGTGCCGCTGCTGGCGACCTCGATGGCGTTGTCGCAGATATCGCCGCCGCACGCACCGCTCTCACAGGCGTAGGCACACTCGTAGGTGACCTCACTCGTGCCTCCCGCCTCGCAGTGAGTGACACGGTCGCCGTCGCAGCTCGTCGAGCCCACCGGCGCGCAGTCGAGTCGGGTCGTCTCCAACGCCAATGTAAAGGCTGCATCCGTGGAGCCGGCGCCGGTCTCCACCGACAGATAATAGGTCTCTCCGGCTTCGGCGACGAAGACATCCGCCGTACCGGCCTTACACTTGAGCCGCTCGGGCGAGTCGCAACTCCCGGTATATAGGGCGAGGACCCAGTCATCGGTGTCTTGGGACTGAACCTCGGTATTGATGCGCATGGGCTGGTCGACGGTGAACTCGAAGACCACTTCGCGTTTGTCGCTCGACCCACAGCTCGGATCGACCAGGTTGGTGCCATCGGCCGTATCACCCGAAGCGTTGGTGGTCGACGCCCCAGCGAGCGTGCCCAACGGCTCGATCCCGTTGCATAGGTCTGTCACCTCGGTGCCGCCGTCGGCGTCGGGCGAGGCGTCTCCATCGGGCTCAGCAGCATCGGCATCGCCGCCGGCATCGGCGGCGTCGACACCAGTGTCGTCGGAGTTGTTCTGGCTATTATTTCCCGGGATCGGCGTCGGGCCGTTATTGGAGTCATCATCGGCACAGCCGACGGCCGCGCACACAAGAGTCAGCGCCAGAGCAACAATCCACAGCTTACGCATTTTTACATTCTCCATCGAAGTTTCCCTTCCCTGCCCGCATTCCCTAGTGAAGAGGCTATGAACCAGTCTGTCAAAATTTCGAGGCAAATGCCACACACACCATGAGAGTGTGTGATCCAGTTCGGTGGCCGGTCAACCGGGGCGAAGGCCTCCGTGCCTTCGAGGCCAGCGTCACATGACGCCCCCGACGCCAGGGACGGCGTCGCTCCAGTGATGCCACCGAAACCGATCACGCGCCATGAGAGTCGCTGTTGGAGAATCCGGCGGAGTGTTTGCGAAGGAGATGCGCGTGGGGGGATACTGACGCCACCGTGCTCGGCGGGGTACTGGCTGATTCTGGCAAAAAGGAATGGATATGTGCGCGCAAAAATGGCGGCGACTGGTCTTTGTGGCGGTGGGTTGTGTTTTGATGGCGCTGGCCGGCTGCGGAAGCTGCGATGACTCGGTCGGTGGGGGCGGGGGCCTGGGCGTCGATGGGGGCGATGCTGGGGGCGACTCTTCAGCTCCCGACGTCGGACCCGACGTGGCGACCGACGCCGATGCCGTCGCCGATGCCGACGCCGAGCAGCCATGTCCGCAGGCTTCACAATGCGCCGATGAATGCTGTGAGGACGGCCAGGAATGCGTCGCCGACCAGTGTATGGACCCCTGTGACGGGACGCGATGTGGCGGATCGATGCAGCTATGCTGTGCCGATCAGGAGGTGTGCATCTTCGACGGCTGTCACGTGCCGGGGGACGATTGTGACAACTCTTTTGAGTGCTCCGAGGACGACTATTGTGAGTCGACGCTCTCGAAGTGTCTGCCGCGCGACGCGGTCACCGAAGAGTGTACGTTTCGTCCACCCATCGGTGAGTTTACGCCTTCGAGTGAGCGCTCCTTTGGCGGCGTCGAGCACGACGGCCAGATGTACGACAAGTCGTTTACCACGCCGGCTGTCGCAGACGTCGACGCCGACGGTATCCCCGAGATCGTCGCTTTATTGTATCGTGGAAGCCTCGATGAAGCGCTGCTGGCGGTCATCGACAGCCAGACCATGGATTTGATCGCCTACGGCGGGGTGGGCCGCGTGCAGAATAATAGCGCGGGCATCGCCGTGGCCGACCTCGACCCGAGCACCCCCGAGCTCGAGATCGTCGCTCAACAAGACGGCGGTGGCCTGGTGGCGTTTCGACTCGATGCGGCCGACGGGGAGCTGAGCGAGTGGTGGTCGAACGACGAGGGGCCGCTGGGACAGATCTCCCAGGAGTCGGCTCCCGCGATCGCCGATCTCGACGGTGACGGCAGCGCCGAGGTGGTCCTCGGGCTGAGCGTGGTCGACGCCAACGGCGATATCTGGGGCGGGATCAACGAGGGCGCCGCCGGCGGCCACGACGGCAGTCGGGTCATCTCGGTGGTCGCCGACCTCGACGGTGAGGTCGACGACGACGGCAACCGAGACCTGGAGCTGGTCGCCGGCAACCGCGCGCTGGCCAGCGACGGGTCGGTCCTGTGGGACGTCTCGGACACGGTCGACGACGGCTATCCGGCGGTGGGCGACTTCGACGGCGACTCCGTCCCGGAGGTCGTCACCGTCAGTTCCGGAGAGGTTTACGTCTTGAACGGGGAGGACGGCAGCGTGATCTTCGGCCCACGCGCCATCCCCGGCGGCGGCGAGGGCGGCCCGCCGACCATCGCCGACTTCGACGGTGACGGTCGCCTGGAGTTTTCGGCGGCCGGCCAGGGTCGTTATACCGTCTACGATATGGACTGCCAGGGCGACGATCCAGACCCGACACTATGCGCTTCGCTGCGCGACGATGGCATCCTC
>JBKGZI010000116.1:0-13977 GCA_046545675.1 Persicimonas sp. | reverse complement strand
ATCGACGAAGATCCAGCCGTCGACCAGACGACCGACTCCGAGCCGACCGAGCTCGACGAACCCGTCGAGGAAGAGATCGTCTATGACCGCCAGGCGATGGTCAAGACCATCCAAATGAGCGCCATCGACCGTCGAGAATTCGAGCGGCAGGTCAAGGCCGAGGAGATCGGTGAATCGGTGGTGTTGAACGACCACAGCCACGCACCGGATGTGTTGGTGGTTCCCCCGCGCGTGCTGACCACCCGATGGAAGGAGGGCGGGCCGCTGCTGCGCGCAGGTGTCGTCGAGCTGCCCACCAAAGAGGTCGTCGAGGAGGTCGAGGCGCTGCAGATCGGAGATGAATCGCCCGGCGCCAGCGACACGTTAGATGCCAGCGACACGATGGATGCGCCCGAGCAGGGCGAAGCGAGCGAGCCGGACGCGCCGGCAGAGGCCGTCGACATCGAGCCGGCTGACATCGAGCCGGCTGACGTCGAGCCACAACAGGCCGAGCCCGAAGAGCTGGAACCGGGTGACATCGAGCCGGCTGAGCAGCACATCGACCAAAAAGAGCTCGACGACGATGTCCCCGAAATCGATCCCGACGTCGTCGAACTCGAACTCGACAGCGAGGCGATCGAGGACACCGAGACCAAGCCGCCGCCGAAGCCCAGGGCTGCGCCGGCCCATGGGCCCAACAAGTCCAACAAGTCCAACAAGTCCAACAAGTCCAACAAGTCCAACAAGCCCAAAGACGTCGCGCCTGGCCCGGCCAAACCGGAGGACGCGGAGCTCAGCGGGCTGGTCCAAGAGCTGCTCGACGAAAATAAAAAGAAGCCCAAAAAGAAGGTTCGAAAGCCGAGCTCGCCGCGCGACACGTGGTTCAAAAACGTCTTTACCGAAGAGTATCTTCGGACGCTGCCGCGTGGGATCCACCGGCAGACCAAGCGCGACGTCGACTTCATCGCGAAGAGCTTTGGGCTGGGCGACGACGACCGCGTGCTCGATCTGGCGTGCGGCTTTGGTCGCCACTCCATCGAGCTGACCAAGCGAGGCTATGAGGTCGCCGGGCTCGATCTGTCGATGCCGCTGTTGCAAAAGGCGCTCAACGAGGCCAAAAAACAATCGCTGTCGATCAAATTCATCCACGGTGACATGCGTGAGTTGAGCTTCGATGCGATCTTTAGCGCCTGCTTTTTGTGGCAGACCTCCTTTGGCTTCTTCGACGACCAGACCAACTTCAGGGTGTTGCGCGGGATTCACCGCTCGCTTCGGCCCGGCGGAAAGCTGCTCATCGATGTGCTCAACCGGGACCACATCGCCCCGAAGATGCCGCATAGGCTCTGGTGGGAGGGGGTGGACTGCGTGTTCCTCGAGGAGGTCGATCTCGACCACCGAAGCAGCGTGCTTCACACCAAGCGCTCGTTTATCTACGAGGACGGCTCGCCGCCGCTCGAGCAAAACACCTACCTGCGCTTGTATTCACTCCACGAGCTCGCGCAGTTGCTCAAGGCCGCAGGGTTCGCCGTGCGCGAGGTCAGCGGGGAGCTGCACCACCGCGGCCACTTCCTCGGCCCGGCCAGCTCTCGCATCATCGTGTTGGCCGAGAAGCGCCCGCCCAAGGGCTCGCGCTCCTGAGGTCATCGTCGAGACGCTTCAAAACGCAAAAAAGGCGGCCATCATTGGCCGCCTTTTTTGCGTTTCGAAGCGTCTGACTCTCTACTTCTCGGCGGTCTCGACGGCTTCGGCGTCGCCGATGCGGTCGAGCAACAGCAGGCCGTTCTCGGAGTTGACGAATTGCTGGGCGATCTTCTTGTAGGTGCCCTCGAAGACGTGCGTCTCACCCTGCTCGACGCCGGCCTTTTCGAAATACTCGCGATCGAAGCCGACGACCATCAACTCTTTTTCGTCGCCTTCTTCATCCGTAATGATGTAGTGCGGCTTGGGGCAGGGCTCGTCGCGCTTTTTGGCCTTATTGGGATCGCAGTCGCCCAGGACTTCGCTGATGAAGCCGGTGACCTTCACCTCCTTGCCCAGGTGCTTGTCTTGGTATTGGATGAGCCCCTCGACGCGAAGGGTGCCGTCGTCGTTTTTCTCGGGAATATCGAACGCAGAGGCCGGCGGGGCCGACGGGAGGTCGACCTGCGCCGGGTCCTGGTTTTCGGTGGCCTCGGCTTCTTCAGCATCGGGTTCGGCGTCGTCACAACCGACGGCCAAGCTCATGATGAGAAGCAGGGCTAGAAGCGCTGCTGTGCGCGTGGAAAGGCGGGCAAGACCCGGGAAGCTGGCAGTACGCATGCTGGCATTCGGCATAGGGAACAGTCTCCGTGGCTGGCGCATCAGCCGGCGCCGGGTCCGCAGGGGGTCGCCGTGGGGGCGACCTACTTACGCGCGGGCTCGGCGGTCAGGCTGACATCATTCCATTCCTGATTGTTGAGCGCTCTGATGATGTCATAAAAATAGTCTTCGCGCACGTGTACGAAACTATAGCTGCTCTGCACCGAGACTTCGCCGAAGTCCTCGGGCGCAAAGCCGGACATGAAGCAAATCATGTCGAGCAGCCCTTTTTCGTCGTCGAAGTGATCGCGCCCCACGTTCATATACATCTTTTTGGTGGAGAAGTCCGGCTGGGCCTGACGGCCGTTGGAGCGCTGGCTGGCGTTGGACTTCTGGCCACCGGTGGATTTCTGGCCGCCGTTGGACCTCTGGCTACCCTTGGACTTTCCGCTGCGTCGGCGCTTGGCGGATTTGCCTTTGCTGCGCGAGCGGCGTTTGGAGTCCGACCTGCTGCTTCGGCTGGTCTTTTTGTCGCCTCGGCTGGTGCGCTTGGATGCTCCGCTCTTGCGCTTGGACGCTCCGCGAGAGCGGCGTCGTCGGCGCGAGGACCCACCACCGGTGTCGGCGGTCGCCCGGGCGGCCTCCCGCTTCTCGGCTTTTTTGGGCGCGGGCTTCTTGCGGGCTTCCTTTCGGGGGGCTTCCTTTTGGGGGGTGACTTGCTCTTGGGCCTCTTCTTGCTCGGCGGCCGGCTTGCGGCGCGCCTCGGGAGTGGGAGCCGAAGCCGGCGTCGACTTCAGGGTGGCTTTACCGGTGAGGACGTCGAGCTTGGCGGAGTCCTCGATGACCGTCTCGCCCAGAGCCAACAGTCTGGCGAGCATCTTGAGGCGGTCTTCGCTGACGTCTTCGTCCTCGAGCAGCTCTTTGGCCAGTTCCATCTTGCCGCCGTAGGGGATGTGCTCGAGGCTGTTGACCCGCTTGGTCAGTCGCTCGAGGCGCGAGCCCTGCTTGGCCTCGATGATCTTTTCGGCCTCGGGCAGCTCACGGCTGTCGATGTCGATGTCGTACATTCGAACGATGTCGAAGTGGGTGGCCATCTCGGCGGGCGACACTAGGCTGACGGCGCGACCGGATTTGCCGGCGCGGCCGGTGCGGCCGGTGCGGTGGATGTAGATCTCGGCCGAGCTGGGCAGCGTGTAGTTGAACACGTGGCTCAGGTCGGTGATGTCGATGCCGCGCGCAGCGACGTCGGTGGCCACGATGAAGTCGACCTTACCCTCGCGCAGCGCGCCGAGGGTCGCCTCACGTTGTTTTTGAGGCAGATCACCGTTGAGCACTTCGGCTCGGTAATCGTGTCGCTTCAAAAACTCGGTGACGGTGAAGGTGTCGTTGCGCGTATTGCAGAAGATCAACGCGCTCTCCGGGTTCTCGTACTCGAGCACGCGCAGCAGGTCGCGTTTTCGACCCACACCGCGGATGCGGTAGTAGATGTGCTCGACCTTCTCGGCGGCGACCTGGTCGCCCGACAGCGAGATATATTCCGGGTAGTATAGGATGCCCTTGGCCAGAGCCTTGATCTCCTCGTTGACCGTGGCCGAGAACAGCAGCGACTGGCGCTCCTCGGGCAGGAAGTCGACGATGGCGTTGAGCTCTTCGCGAAAGCCCATCGACAGCATCTCGTCGGCCTCGTCGAGGCACAGGATGCGCAGGTTGCTCAGGTCGATGGCGCCGCGCTTGGCCAGGTCGAGCAGCCGGCCGGGGGTGGCCGACACGATCTGGGCGGTCTCCAGGGCCTCGAACTGCTTCTCGTAGGAGGCGCCACCGTAGATGGCGGTCGCCGACAGCTCTTTGTACTGGCTGAGGTTTTCGAACTCCTGGCAGACCTGCTTGGCCAGCTCGCGAGTGGGGGCCAGCACCAGCACCTCGACGCGGCCGGGGTGCGGCTCGAGCATCTCAGTGGTGGGGATGGCGAAGGCGGCGGTCTTACCCGAGCCGGTCTGCGATTGGACGATAAGATCGATACCGGCCAAGATCAGGGGGATGGACTCGACCTGCACCGGGGTCGGCTTCTTGTAGCCGATGGTGTCCAAGGCCTTGAGCATTTCGTCGCTCAAATAAAAGTCATCGAAGGATTTCTCGGAGTTTTTTACCATACTGTTGCTTTCTCGACTGTTCTTGAACGGTTCTTCGACATTGCGGGAGGCGTTGCCCCACACCGATTAGGACGATATCCGACGCCGGCGTTTAAGGATTGAACTGCGGGATACAAACGGACTAAACGGAAGCGCCGGTGCACGATGCGCAGGTCGGGATTCGGCAGGCGGTGTACGGAGGCGCGAGCCTCTGTTGGTCTCTTTCGAACAAAGCTGCACGACCGGCGGGTTGGCCGATGCCGGGCAGGCTCACGCATTCATTATAGCAACTAACGACCTGACGCAAGTGTTCCATGCCTACGAGAAAGTGCCAGAGCGCCCTCTCAAGTGCCCTGGTCGATGTGGCGTTTGATTCTGAGCACGAGGTCCTGGGTTTGCGCGTCGAGTCGATCGAGGTCCTCACCGATGCTGCTGTCTTCGCCAAAATCGGCGTCTGCAGCCCGCAACAGAGGCTCGTAGGCGTCGTCTTCGCCTTGCTGGGGGGCGCTGCGTGCAGGCGAGGCGGGCAGATCTTCGATGACAAAGTCGAGCGCGTCGACCCGCCAGGGCAGGCGCGCGCGGATACGCCGCAGGATTTGGCGTCGATTGCGCCGCATCTCGGTACGCCAGGCGTCGGTCGCCACGCCGACCACCAGGGTGCCGTTGTCCCAACCAGACGGCCGCGTGCGATGGCAGAGCGGCTCGCCGAGCAGGGTCGGCCACACCTCGCGCAATAGCTCCAGCGAAGGTCCGGTCGTCTTCGACGCCTCGGCGCTGGTCTCCAGAATCGTGCGCAGGGTTTTTGAAAGCATCGTCTGACTCTAGGGCTTGGCGTGATTTGCTCCGATGGTATTATATGGTACTAGGACATGCGAAGTCCAAGCTGCACGTGGCCTCGTCTCTCGTCAGTATCGTATCCAAACGAAGCGTGACATGAGTTCCAGCCACCAAAAAGTAACCTTCAACAATCGACAGAACCGTGATTTTGCCAAGACCGTCAACCGGCGGGTCGATGCGTTCTTCGACGAACGCAGCCTCTCCAAGCACGCCAACGCATCGATGGTCACCAAGACGGTCGTGCTGTTCACGCTGTACTTCGGCTCGTATGCGCTGATCATCAGCGGGATGTTGCCGCTGTGGGCGATGTGGGCGATGTGCGTGGTCATGGGCATCGGCATGGCCGGCATCGGCTTTTCGGTGTCTCACGACGCGCTTCACGGGGCGTATTCGTCCAATAAGACGGTCAACCGCCTGCTCGGGCTGAGCTTCGATATGCTCGGCGCGAATGGCTATATGTGGAAGATTACCCACAACGTCATCCACCACACCTATACCAATATTCAGGGCCACGACGAGGACCTGGAGGTCGCCCCGTTCATCCGGCTGTCGCCGCATACCGAGCACCACTGGATCCACCGCGTCCAGCATTTGCTGGCGTTTGTCGCGTATAGCTTTGCGACCTTTTTCTGGGTGTTCATCAAGGATTACCGGTACTTTCTGGCCAGCGATCTCGGGCCCTATAAGGACAAAAAGCACCCGCTGAAAGAGTGGGCGATTTTATTCGCGACCAAGGCGGTCTACTACGGCTATACCATCGTCGTGCCCCTGCTGGTGCTCGACCTGGCCTGGTGGCAATTTTTGATCGGCTTCTTTACCGTCCACCTGACCGGCGGGCTGATCCTGGGGATCATCTTCCAGCTCGCCCACGTCGTCGAGGGCACCGAGCATCCCGAGCCGGACGCCGAATCCCAAATCGAGGAGCATTGGCTCATCCATCAGATGCGCACCACCGCCAACTTCGCGCGCGACAATAAGGTGCTGAGTTGGTATATCGGCGGGCTGAACTTCCAGATCGAGCATCACCTCTTTCCGCGCGTGTGCAGCGTGCACTATCCGGCGATCGCGCCCATCGTCCAGCAGACCGCCGAGGAATTCGGCGTTCCCTACAACAATCACGAGACGTTTTTCGACGCGGTTCGCTCCCATTACCGCACGCTCAAAGCGTTCGGGCAGGACAAGACGAAAAAAGCATTTGATGTTTCGGAAACGATCGGGTAGTCACTCTCACCCGTTTCCGGTCCGTCCGGGAACGATTGGGCTAAGAAACACGTTGATACGCTTGATCACGATAGATGGGCGGCCCCGGCCGTCCGACATCAGAAGAGGAAGCTATGCCAAAAATGAAAACCCATCGCGGCGCCGCTAAGCGATTTAAAATCACCAAGAGTGGTAAGGTGAAGTATCGCCGCGGCTTTCGCAGTCATATTCTGACCAAGAAATCACAAAAACGTAAGCGCCAGCTTCGCAAGGACGGTTATCTCAACAAGACCGACGCCAAGCGAATCAAGCAACTGCTTCCGTATTCGTAATTAGAGAGGTGTTCACATGCCGCGCGTCAAACGAGGAACCAAGGCTCGCCGCCGCCGAAAGAAGATCCTGAAAGCCGCAAAAGGCTATTACGGAGGCCGGCGCCGCCTTTTCAAAAACGCCAAAGAAACGGTGCACCGGGCCTGGCAATATGCCTACCGCGACCGCCGCCAGCGCAAGCGTCAGTTTCGCCGGCTGTGGATCACCCGCATCAACGCGGCCGCACGCCAGAACGACATGAGCTACAGCAAGTTCATGGGCGGACTGGGCAAAGCCGACGTCGAGCTCGACCGCAAGGTCCTGGCCGACATGGCCGTCTTCGACCCCGAAGGATTTACCAAGGTCGTGGAGACGGCGCGAGAAGCTCTGGCTTAAGTCCGAGCTGCATCGAAGAAATGCGTCGCCCCGCACGGATTCCGTTGCGGGGCGTCGCTATTTCTTGTACCTGAACAGCAGAGAGTAGGAGAGTGAGAAAGTAAGAAAGTGAGATAACAGCAGTTGCAGTATCTAACTCTCTCACTTTCTGACTCTCTTACTTTCTTTACTGTCAATGTCGTGAAAGCACAGACGCACAGCCTCCCAAGCTAGTGCCAATAAGTCACACGAGATCACCATGAATGTTTCCGAACTCGAAGAACAACTCCAGCAGCTCGCCGAGCAGGCCGTCGGGGAGCTCGAGGGCGCCGAGCACAACGAGGACGCCATCCAGATCAAGAACCGGTATCTGGGCCGAAAGGGCAGCGTCCAGGAGCTGATGAAGCTCATCGGCCAACTGCCCAACGAGGACAAGCCGGCCGCCGGTCAGGCGTCTAACCGCGCCAAGACGGCCATCCAAGAGGCCTATGAGGAGCGCGTCGACCAGCTCGAGCAGGAAGAACTCGCCGAGCGGCTGCGCAGCGAGCGCATCGACGTCACGCTGCCCGCGCGCACCCCGGCGGTGCGCGGCGGCCACCCGCTCGAGGAGATGAACGACGAGCTGGTCGCCGTGCTCGGCGAGATGGGCTTCGAGGTCGCCGAAGGCCCGGAGGTCGAGGAGGACTTCTTCAACTTCGAGGCGCTCAACTTCCCGCCGGACCACCCCGCGCGCGACATGCAGGATACCTTCGTGCTCGAGGACGGCCGGCTGCTGCGCACGCACACCTCGCCGGTCCAGATCCGCACCATGATGGCCTACGAGCCGCCGGTGCGCGTCATCTCGCCGGGCAGGGTGTACCGCTGCGACGCTGACGTCACCCACAGCCCGGTCTTCCACCAGATCGAGGGGCTGTTGGTCGACGAGGACGTCACTTTTGCAGATCTGAAGGGCACGCTGCATCACTTCGTGGGCCGCGTCTTCGGTGAGGGCACCGCGCTGCGGTTTCGGCCCAGCTACTTCCCGTTCACCGAGCCCAGCGCCGAGATCGACATCGGCTGCATCTTCTGCGAGGGCGACGGCTGCCGCATCTGCAGCCACACCGGCTGGCTCGAGATCATGGGCGCCGGCATGGTCGACCCCAACGTCTTCGAGGCGGTGGGCATCGACCCCGAGCGCTACACCGGCTACGCCTTCGGCATGGGCGTCGAGCGGATCGCCATGCTCAAGCTGGGCGTCAGCGACATCCGCATGTTCTTCGACAATGACGTGCGGTTCCTACGCCAATTTTGACGGTGCACACGCTCGATCAACCCGGACGAGCGCTTCTCGTGGAACCAAACCGTAGCCGGGGGTAAGCACAATCGAGGCGCCGCTAGGCGCCCTCGATGAAGTGGCTGGGAGCGAAGCGACCGAATGCCCTTGGGGTGCACCCCCGGATAGGGTCGCCGCTCGACTCAGCCCAAACACGACACACCACAAGCTAGATTTACGAGAATCAATTAATTAGGCATAGACCATGAAAATCACCTGGAAGTGGCTCCAACAATGGGTAGACCTCGACGGCCTCGACGTCGACGAGGTCGTCGATCGTCTGACGATGGCCGGCCTGGAGGTCGACGGCGTCGAGCGGCTCGGTGAGGGCTCCGACGATATCGTCGTGGCGCGCATCGAGCGTATCCGCGAGCACCCCAACGCCGACAAACTCGTGCTCTGCGACGTCGAGTATGGCGCCGACGAGCTCACGCAGGTGGTGTGTGGGGCCAAGAATATGGGCGAGGGCGACCTGGTGCCCCTGGCGCTTCCGGGCAGCCAACCGCCGGGTGTCGACTTCGAGATCGTCTCGCGCAAGGTGCGCGGCGAGATGTCCAGCGGCATGCTGTGCAGCGCCGCCGAGCTCGACCTGGCCGAGGAGTCCGCCGGGCTGATGATCCTGCCCGAGCACTTCGAGATCGGCCGGCCGGTCTTCGAGGCGCTCGACCTCAAGGACGCGGTCATCGAGATCGACCTGACCCCCAACCGGCCCGATTGCCTGGGCCACCGGGGCGTCGCCCGCGATCTGGCCGCGCTGTACGACCGTGAGCGTCGCACGCCGGCCCACTTCGGTGAGCAGCCGCCGTGGGAATCGACCGACGCGAGTGAGTCTGCTGCCGATGCCGCGGGCCTCAACGTCGAAGATGCTGAGGGCTGCCCGCGCTATCTCTTCGCGGTCATCGAGGGCGTCGAAGTCGGGCCGAGCCCGACCTGGCTGAAGACGCGCCTGGCGGCGCTGGGGCTTCGCAGCGTCAATAATATCGTCGACGTGACCAATTACGTGCTGATGGACGTCAATCAGCCGCTGCACGCCTTCGATCTCGACAAGCTCCAGGGCCCCGAGATCCGCGTGCGCCGGGCCGAGGCCGGCGAGAAGATGACCGGCATCGATCACAACGAATACGAGCTCGACCCCGAGGATCTGGTGATCGCCGACGCCGAGCGACCGGTGGCGATCGCCGGGGTGATGGGCGGCGTGGACACCGAGGTCAGCGAGACGACCTCGCGCATCCTGGTCGAATGCGCCTATTTCGACCCCACCACCGTGCGAAAGAGCGCGCGGCGCCACGCGCTGCACACCGACTCGAGCCACCGCTTCGAGCGTGGCATCGATCCGGCGGCGCTGCCCGAAGCGCTCGCCCACGCGGTGCATCTATTGCTCGAGGTGCATGAGGGCACCGACGTGGAGCCCACGGTGCGCCTGGGAGTGGCTGAGCAGGCCGTCGAGGGCATCGAACAGCCGGCGACGACTCGGCTCGGCCGCGGCCACTGCAGGCGGGTGCTGGGCACGGACGTCAGCGACGAGCAGACCGTCGACTATCTGAGCTCCATCGGCGTGACGCTCGAAGACGACGGCGACGCCTGGATCTGCGAGTTGCCCACGTTCAGGCCCGACCTGACCCGCCCCATCGACCTGGTCGAGGAGGTCGCGCGGCTGTACGGCTACGACGCCATCGAGGCGACGCTTCCGCGCGCGCCGATGGGCTCCAGCCATACCCTCAAAGAGGGCACCGAATACCCGCCGACGATCGTCGACCGCGCCGAGCGCGACCTGCTGGGCAAGATGCGCACCCAATTGCTGTCCTATGGGCTGTACGAGGTCGTCAACTACGGCTTCATGTCCGACGACGACCTCGACGCGCTGAAGATCGCCGACGAAGACCGGCGCCGCGAGACGGTGGTCCTTGCCAATCCGCTCATCGCCGCCGACCGCTTCATGCAGACCACCTTGCTGCCCGGCCTGCTCGACAATCTGGCCACCAACCTCGCCCAGCGCTCCAGCGACGTGGCGCTCTTCGAGACCGGCAGGCGCTACTTCCCCGATCGCGAGCGGCCCACGCTCGCGCTGCTTCTCAGCGGGCGCCAGTTGCGCCACTGGAGCGGCGACAAGCAGTGGGACTTCTTCGACCTCAAGGGACTCATCGAGGCGATCGCGGGTCCCTTCGACACCGCGAGTCTTCGCTGGGACGTGCCCGAGACCCTCGAGCCCTATATGCATCCGGGCGTGCAGGCCTCCTGGTCGAGCCCCGACAAGACCATCGCCTGCGCCGGACAATTGCACCCTGCGGTCGCGGCCGAGATGGAGATCGACCAGGACGTCTACCTGGCCGAGGTTCACCTGGACAGCCTCTTCGGGCTGGGCCGGCCGACCCAGCGATTCGCCCCGATGTCGCGCTTCCCGGCGGTCACCCGCGACTTCGCGCTGATCTACGGCACCGACGAGGCTTATTCGCAGATCGTGGAGGCCATCGAGGAGTTGGCCGTCCAGAATGAGGCGTTCGGAGAGCTCCTGGAGTCCTACGATCTCTTCGACGTGTACACCGGCGAGCAGGTCGCCGACGAGATGCGCTCCCTGGCGCTGACCGTGGTGTATCGCTCCCCCGCGCAGACCCTCACGGACAGCGATATCGAGCAGGCCGATCGCACGCTGGTCGAGTGGCTCGAGGAGCAGGTCGACGCGACGCTCCGTTGAGTGCTGTGACGCGAATTTGTTGGTTTTCGCCAAGCTTGCGCCCTGAAGTCACTTAGCCGGCTAACGTCAAAGTTCTTGGTTCTTGGTTCTTGGTAAAGCGCAAGAACCAAGAACCAAGAACCAAGAACATAAACGTCAGGCAGCCAAGCCTCCACTTGGGCACATGAGGCTCGGCAACCAAGAACTCCACGTAAGGCGGCTTAACCGACTCATTTATCTGTGTTTCTGGCGTATCTACAATGTTGCTCCTTGAATAATACGATGGCAGGGTCTACAAAATATGTGGTGAATTGAGGAGCGATGAAACCATCGATCATCCTCGATGAATGACTAAATTCTGTTGTAAGTTTCGAATATTTCGAGGACGGGAGAAGTAGTCCATGACGATGACAAAAGCCGGTCTTGTGGACACTGTCTATGAGAGTGTGGGCGTCACGAAGAAGGAAGCTTCCGACTACGTGGACACCGTACTCGAGACGATCAAGGAGACGCTCGAAGAGGGCGACGAGCTCAAAATCAGTGGGTTCGGCAAGTTCGAGGTTCGCCACAAAGGCGAGCGCGTCGGACGCAACCCGCGCACCGGGGTCGAGATCATGATCCCGGAACGCAAAGTACTCCGCTTCAAGGTGAGCCAGGTGCTCAAAGACGAGTTGAACGGCGATCTCGAAGAATGAGCTGAGCCGTCCGTCTAACCAGCCCGCAAGACCTCACGCAGTCATAGGAGCCAGCCGGATGAGCCACCTGGACGCCGTCGAAATTCCAGACAAGACCTTCTTCAAGATTGGGGAAGTCGCCAAGCTACTGGATTTGGAGCCGTATGTTCTGCGTTATTGGGAGAGCGAATTCGAACTGCTCGATCCGGACAAGACCGACAGCGGCCAACGCACCTACCAGCGCGACGATATCGAGCTGATCTTCCAGATCCGCAACCTGCTCTACAACGAGATGTTCACCATCGCCGGCGCCCGGCGCCAGCTCGAATTGGAGCGCGAGGGCAAACCTTGCTACTTCAACGCCGAGGAGGCCGCGTCGACTGAAGAGCGCGACCAGATCGAGCTGGTCGAGCAACTCGAGGCCGAAAATATCGAGATGCGCGAGCAGATCGAGACGCTCTCGGCGCGCCTCGAGGACAAGGACGGCCAGCAGACCGATATGTGGGAGGCTCGCCTGGAGTCGCAACGCGACGAGATCGAAACACTCGAGCGAGAGCTCGCCGCAGCCCGTGAGACCATCGCCCAACTCGAGGCCAAGTCGCAGAGCAACGCGCCGGGTGCCTCGGTCGATCCTCATCTATTACAGGGGCTGCGCGAGCAAATCGAAGGGCTCGCCCGTCTGGGGCAGCGGCCGGTATGAGACGAGTGGAGATGAAGAAAGCAGGTCGACAGTAGCGCACGATGTATTCGGGCCGCGGCGTCTCGCCGCGGCCTTTTTTGATCGCTTATTGTCTCGGAGCGTTTTCTTGTCACGCATCTTGCATGTTTCTTAGTCGACGCAAGGTGCGCGGCTCGACGCTCGGAAGTTGCAGAAGGGCTTTCGTCCCAGCGGCGACCGGCGGGAAGAAGATGCTCCTGCCGTACGTTCCTCGGGTAGACAGCGCCTGACAGTGTGCTCGAGGGTCGAGTCGAGTGAATCGGACGGCCCGAGCGCTCGTCATATCCGTGGCCGCGGTCGTCATCGATCCGGCGGCGAGACGGGCAGAAGTGGTGCAACTTTTTCACAGTGCATGACATCGCTGTCATGGTATCGACCGATGAGCCTCGGAAGATCTCAGCTCTCGGTCCAGACCGAGCACGACTATAACTGGAGTCATGAATACTCTAGTTAGTTTTGAAGCGCGTGTCGAGAAATCGAGCTAACGCCGACGTACTGCGGTTGAGCCGGCGTCGGGGCTCGAAGGCCGAGTGCAGGTTCCTCGAAGGGCAGGGCAGACGATATGACCCAACGAATACAGGTGGCGGAAGTGGCCGATTCAGAGTCGAAGAAGAGCGCGCAAGAGCGTCAGGACCTCATCGCCGAGCGGACCAAGCGGCGTCGGGAAGCTCGCCTCAAGAATAAGCGCGTCGAGTCGTGGCGAGATCTCGACCCCGTCAAAATGTACCTCAAGGGCATCGGAGAGGTCGGGCTGCTCAATCGCGCAGGCGAGGTCTCCGTGGCCAAGGAGATCGAAGCCGGCCGCGAACAGGTCTACGACATCATCGTGCGCAGCCGCGCCGGCATCGAGATGATCCTGGAGCTGCCCGAGCGCCTCAAAGACGGCAGCGCACGGGCGCGTGAGGTCTTCGACGAGTATACACCCAGCGCCGATGACAGTGATCTTCCTGTCGCACCGAAAGTCTTCGACCGCTTCCCTCCCGTCGAGCGCGCCTGGAAGAAGGTCCAGCGTGAAAAGGCCAAGCTGGCTGCTCTGCACGACGAAGACGCCGATCCAAAGGCGCTGGATAAAGCTCAGAAAAAGCTCGACAAGGCTCAGGCCAAGCTCGAAGAGGCCATCGACGGCTGCCTTTTGTCGCAGCGCTTCTTCAACGAGATCGCCAACCGCTTCAAGGAGGCGATGGAGAACGTCCACCGCTGCCAGCGGCGCATCTCGGAGCGATTCCGCAAAGCCTACGTGCGCCGCGACGAGCTCGAAGAGCTGATCTTGAGCCGCAAGGAAGGCCGCGATATCGACTACGCGAAGCTGCCCTTCGACGAGCGATACCTCGAGCAGACCATGCAGGTCATCGAGTCGTCGCGCGGCATCATCCGCAGCATCGAAGAGCAATTTCACCTCGATCACGACGAGCTCTCCGAGGTGGTCGGTCACATCAAGGCCGGCGAGCGCCGCGCCGATCGCGGCAAGGCCGAGATGATCCGCGCCAACCTGCGCC
>JBKGZI010000115.1:0-14009 GCA_046545675.1 Persicimonas sp. | reverse complement strand
CATGGGCGCACCTGGGATTGAACCAGGGACCTACTGCTTGTAAGGCAGCCGCTCTCCCGCTGAGCTATGCGCCCTCTGGGGAGCCGATGCATCTGGCCCCCGTCCAAAGCGGAAACGGAACATAAGGGAGTCACATTCCAGCGTCAAGACGTTTCTCGTCGCTTTTCGAACCTCAGCACCTAAAAATCAATGGATCGGCGGATCGTCCATCTGCACGGCCTGCGCGGCCGTGGCTTGCTCGAGCGCATCGTCGGCCTCGGCGGGGTGCACGCGGCCGATTTCGGCATCGTCGAGCAGAATGTCGGGCGGCAGCACCGGCTGGCGCAAGCGGCGCAAAAACGCCTCGGGATGCTCGAGTGAGAGTGCGTGGCGCAGCACCTCGTCGAAGTGCTTGACCGCCACGATCTCGAGGCTCTCGCGGATCTTGTCGGGGATCTCCTCGAGATCTTTGGTATTCGCCTGCGGGATGAGCACCTTGTTGATGCCGGCGCGGTGGGCGGCCAGAAGCTTCTCTTTGAGCCCGCCGATGGGCAGCACACGCCCCCTCAAGGTGATCTCGCCGGTCATCGCCACGTCGTGGCGCACCGGGATCTGGGTCAGCGCGCTGACCACGCTGGTGGCCATGGTGATCCCCGCAGACGGCCCGTCTTTGGGCAGCGCGCCCTCGGGGAAGTGCACGTGGATGTCGACCTTCTCGTGGAAGTCGGGGTTCAGCCCCAGATTGATCGCCCGGCTGCGCACGTAGCTGATCGCCGCTTTGGCCGACTCCTGCATCACGTCGCCGAGCTTGCCGGTGATCAGGATCTTGCCGGTCCCGGCCATCATGGTGACCTCGGCGGCGAGCATCACGCCGCCGAATTGCGTCCACGCCATGCCGTTGGTCAGGCCGACGTGGTCTTCGTCCTCCAGGCGCTGGTTCTGGTGGCGCCTTGGCCCCAGATACTCGGCCACGTCGGCGGCGTCGACCTCGAAGCGCTCCTCGTCGCTCCCCTCGACCACCCGGCGGGCGATCTTTCGACAGATCGAGCCGAGCTCGCGCTCGAGGTTACGCACGCCCGCCTCGCGGGTGTAGTGGTGGATGACCCGGTCGACGGCCGCGTCGGTGAGGTCGACCTCGACCTCGGAGATCCCGTTGTCCTCGACCTGCTTGGGGATCAGGTAGCGCCGGGCGATCTGCAGCTTTTCCCGATCGGTATAGCCGGCGATCTGGATGATCTCCATGCGATCGCGAAGCGGCGCCGGGATCTTGTGTAGCTCGTTGGCCGTGCAGATGAACATGACCTTGGACAGGTCGTAATCCAGGTCCAGATAATGGTCGTTGAAGGTTGCGTTTTGCTCGGGATCGAGCACCTCGAGCATCGCCGCCGACGGGTCGCCGCGGAAGTCGGTCGACATCTTGTCGATCTCGTCGAGCAAAAACACCGGGTTGGAGCTGCCGGCTTTTTTGAGCGATTGGATGAGCTTGCCGGGCATCGAGCCGATATAGGTTCTGCGGTGGCCGCGAATCTCGGCCTCGTCGCGCACGCCCCCCAGGCTCAGGCGCACGAAGTTGCGGTTGGTCGCCCGCGCGATCGACCGGCCCAGCGAGGTCTTGCCGACGCCGGGAGGCCCCACGAAGCATAGGATCGGCCCGCGCGGCTCGTCGACCAGCGACTGCACCGCCAGGTGCTCGAGGATGCGCTCTTTGGGCTTGTCGAGCCCGTAGTGGTCGGCCTCGAGGGTCTGCTCGGCGGCGGTCACGTCGAGCCTGTCCTCGGTCTTGTCGAACCAGGGCAGCGAGAGCACCCAGTCGATATAATTGCGCACGACGGTCGCCTCGGCGCTCATCGGGCTCATCATCTTGAGCTTGCGCATCTCCTTGTCGAGGCGCTCGCGGGCGTCCTCGGGCAGCTCCTTGTCGGCGATGCGGGCTTCGAGCTCCTCGAGCTCGTTTTTGAATTGGTTTTTCTTTCCGCCGCCTCCGCCCCCCGGCTTCTTGGCGTCGTTGTCCTTACCCTTGCCGTAGAACTCGCGCTGGGTGCGCTCCATCTGCTTTTTGACCCGCGAGCGGATGTCGCGCTCGACCTGCTGGATCTCGATCTCGGACTGCATCAACTCGTAGAGCTTCTCGAGGCGCTCGCCGGGGTCGAAGGCCTCCAAGATCTGCTGCTTGTCGGCCAATTTCAGCGACAACTGGGCGACGATGGTGTCCGCCAGGCGCGCCGGATCGGTGATCTTGGCGACCTGACTGAGCATCTCCGGGGGCACGCGCTTGTTGAGCTTGACGTAGCTCTCGAAGGTCGTGCGGACCATCTCGACCAGCGCGTCGATATCCTTGTCACTCCGCTCGCCGGGCTCGACGAGTTCGGCTTCGACCTCGAAGAAGCGGTCGTTCTTGACGTATTGGTCGATGCGCACCCGCTGCTTGCCCTCGACGAGCACCTTGACGGTGCCGTCGGGCAAGCGCAGAAGCTGGACGATCTTGCCCAACGTGCCCACCCCGTAGATATCGTCCCGGGTGGGATTGTTGGTCTTCGACTTGATCTGGGCGGCCAGGCCAATCTGTTTGTCGCCCTCCATGGCCTCTTCGAGCGCATTGATGCTCTTCTCGCGGCCCACAAACAGGGGCACGACCATATTGGGGAAGACGATGATGTCGCGAAGGGGCAACAGAGGGAGGCGTCGGGTGCTGGACTCGCCGGCACCGTCCGAATCAGTGGAAAACGGCATCCTTTCCTCGATCCGTCGACACGCGCGGCCTGCAAAACAGGTCCGCGCGTGCGTGAGTATTCTGAATGAAGCTTACGACAGGTGGATTCAGCACCACCGAACCACGTAAGTAATAACTTGGGCGAGGCGAACTCGCAAAAGAATTAATATTATGCGCTCTCGGCTTTGGACTCTTCGAAGTGAATCGAGGACTCGTCGGCCTCTTCGACCATCTCTTCGGTGATCGTGATCTGCTTGAGATCGCCGCGGCCGGGGACTTCGTACATCAGCTCGAGCATGACCCGCTCGAGGATGGTGCGCAGCCCTCGCGCACCGGTCTTATGGGACAGCGCCTTTCGGCTGACCGCGCGCAGGGCGGCCTCCTCGAACTCGATCTCGACGCCGTCGATGCGAAACAACTTTCGGTATTGCTTGATCAGCGCGTTTTTGGGGCGCGTCAAGATCTCGACCAGGGAATCCTCGTCGAGCTCGTCGAGGGTGGCCAGCACCGGCAGCCGGCCGACGAACTCGGGGATGAGTCCGTACTTCATCAGGTCTTCGGGCTGGAGTTGGGCCAGCAGCTCGGTGGCGCTGAGCTCTTTATTATTGTCGCTGACGTCGGCGCCGAAGCCCATCTTGCGCGCGCCGACCCGCTGGGTGATCAGCTCGTTGAGGCCGCTGAACGCGCCGCCGCAGATGAACAGGATATTGGTGGTGTCGATCTGCAAAAAGTCCTGCTGGGGGTGCTTTCGGCCGCCCTTGGGAGGGATCGAGGCGACGGTGCCTTCGATGATCTTGAGCAGCGCCTGCTGGACGCCCTCACCGCTGACATCCTTGGTGATCGAGGGGTTCTCGCCCTTGCGCGCGATCTTGTCGATCTCGTCGATATAGATGATCCCGCGGCTGGCCTGCTCGACGTCGTTGTCGGCGGCCTGCAGCAGGTTGACGATGATATTCTCGACGTCCTCGCCCACATAGCCGGCCTCGGTCAGGCTGGTGGCGTCGGCGATGGTAAACGGGACGTCCAGGATGCGGGCGAGCGTCTGGGCCAGAAGCGTCTTGCCGCAGCCGGTCGGGCCGATCAGCAAGATATTGGACTTGGCCAGCTCGACCTCGTCGGCCTCGACCTTGCTTTCGATGCGCTTGTAGTGGTTGTGCACGGCCACCGACAGGATCTTTTTGGCGCGCTCCTGGCCGATGACGTAATCATCGAGCGTGGCCTTGATCTCGACCGGCTTGGGTACGTTGGCCAACCCGCTGGCCCGCTCCTCGCGGTCCATCTCTTCGTCGATGATATGACCGCAAAGGCCGATGCACTCATCGCAGATATAAACGGTCGGCCCGGCAATGAGCTTTTGGACCTCACGCTGGCTCTTGCCACAAAAAGAGCAGCACAGGTTGGACTGGCCGCCGTCATTTCCCTTCTTCGTCATCGTATATGTCCTTCTCGACGTATCTCAACTGTACCGACCGAGCTCGCCTCATTGCGCCCCGGGCCCGCGCTGCCATGCATGTCGGATGCGTCCGCTTCGGTGTTCGCAGCCGGCGGCCTCGCTGTGCGCCGCCGACGATCCGAGGGCGCGCTGTGTGGGCGCCCCTCTGATCTAAAAATAGCATATTCGCAGATGTGGCAAAAATCACCGGCGCGTTCACCCTTCTTCGAGCTCGGGCCGCCCCTGAATGACTTGATCGACCAGCCCGTATTCGACGGCTTCCCGAGCACTCATATAATAGTCGCGCTCGGTGTCTTCGCGGATTTTCTCTTCGGTCTGTCCGCTATGCCTCACCAGCACTTGGGTCAACGTCTCGCGGAGCTTCATAATTTCTTGGGCCTGGATGTCGATGTCGGTGGCCTGCCCGCCAAGGCCGCCCATCAGCGGTTGATGGATGAGCACCCGCGCGTTGGGCAGCGCGAAGCGCTTGCCTTTGGCCCCGGCGGCCAGCAGCACCGCCCCCATCGAGGCGGCCTGGCCCAGACAGATCGTGTTGATCTCGGGGTTGACGTACTGCATCGTATCGTAGATCCCCAGCCCGGCCGTGACACTTCCGCCCGGTGAATTGACGTATAGCGAGATCTCTTTGTCCGGATCTTCGCTCTCCAGATACAACAACTGCGCGATGATCGTATTGGCAACGTGGTCGTTGACCGGGGTCCCCAAAAAGATAATCCGATCCTTGAGCAGTCGGCTGAAAATATCCCAGCCGCGCTCGCCGCGATGCGTCTGTTCGATGACCCGTGGAATGAATGCCATAGTCAGTCCATCCAATGTGAAGATTGATTCCAATGTGTCCAACAAGGAGAACCACGGCTTGCCATCATTCAACATACGAGCAGGCCGCGGTGTTCCTGAGCGCCGGTACGGAGATACATTAGATCCAGAAGAACACTCCCAGGGAGTGCTAACCAACACCGGCCGGTTTGACAAGGGATGGAGGTTGTTTGGCGGGGAAAGATCACTGCGACGAAAACGCGGTGATCTCGGTGCGACCGTTGTCGCGGTCGGCTTTGATATTGAGGGTGACCTGGCGGTTTCCGCGCTTGAAGCGCATCCAGCGGCCGGCCTCGGCGGGCATGTCCATGAATTGGTACAGCTTGGTCATCAGCGCGTCGGCGTCGCCGTACTCCCATCCCTGCTCGGTCATCGTCTTGGCGTAATCGAACGCCGCGCCGTCGACCGAATCGTTCGACCAGATCTGGTCGGTGCCAAAGGCCGACTCGCTGCCGGTTCCGGTGAAGTTCCAGGCGCGCCGGCAGCTCTTGCACAGCGGAATGTCGCCGTCCTGATCGCCCAGGCCGTAGTGGCTGGGCATCATGCTGGTCATGTCGAAGTCGTCGTCGCTCCAGCTCGCGGTGACCACCGACTTGCCCGCCTCCTTGTCGCGAAACGCCTCGATGGAGCGAAACCCGTCGATGCGCTCGGCGAAGTCCCGGCCGGCCTGGTGGACCTTGGCACGCTCGAGGCGTTGCATCGCCTGGCACTCCAGAAGCTCGGGCTGAGCTTTGACCGCGCCGGCATAAGCCTGGAGCTTTTGTTGGGACTTCTCGAGCTTGTGCTGCCACTGCGAGCAGACCTTCGGGCCGCCGCCGTCGCACGACGAGCGCTTGTCGAGCGCCTCGTCGACCTTGTCCAGATCCATGCCCACCGGCACGTGCTCTTCTTTGGAGTGCTCGTCGATCAGCTCGGCGTCGCCGCCGCATTCGGCGTAGGCCTTCTCGAGCTTCGAGGAGATCCCCTCGAGCTTCTCGACGACCTCGCCCAGGCGTTCTTCATCGTCGGCATCGCCCTCGCCGGTATCCATGAGCATGCCGTTCATCGCCATATAGCGATCGTTGGCGACGGTGGGTAAGATCTCGCCGTCAATGGCGGCTTCGGCGCGCTCCGAGATCTGGTCGTGCGCCCCCTTCGAGCGACGCTGCCTGGACAAATTGTCGGTGCTCTGCAGCCACATCTTGGAGTTGACGCCCTTTTCGACGAATTTCTCCTGGTATTCCTGGAGCAGGCGCTCGGGTGATTTTTGGCTGGTCCGCGTCGAGAAGAAGACCTCGTTGTCGTTGAGGTCATAGACGCGCGGAGGCTCGTGGCCGAGGTCTTCGAGCGCCGAGGCAAAGCGCTGGGTATGAGACGGCTGGAAGGGCGTCATCCACGCGATATCCGCGCGCGACGAGTCCACGCCCACCCCGCCTTCGTCGTCGGAGCCGGGGTGCAAGACCAGCACCGCCGCCCCGATCGCCACCACAATGGCGACGGTGAGCGTGATGCGCAGTAGGTTTTTGACAAGCATCGGCCAGTGCATGGCGCTCTCCGCATCAAAAGCAATTGCTCATATATCCCATATCGGTGCTCAGCTCGAGGATATTGCTCAAGCAGGGGTCGTCTTCGGCCATCAGCCGCGAGAAGCCGGGCACGATCAGGATATCGTGCATCTTGGGCTTGGCCACCGGGGAGTTGGCCACGTCGTAAGCCGACTCGAAGGTATAATCTCGACCGCCCACGTCGAACTCGAGCTTATGATAGCCGGCGACCATCCCGTAGCGGGTATTGGCCGCGACGGTCTGGTTGGGGCCGAGCATCGACAACGGGATGACCGGCATATAGATCGCCAGCGGCCCGGGCGCCGAGGTGATGAAGTTAAAGCGCGAGTCGTCGAGCATATCCTGGGGGTAGTTGCTCAGGTTCTCGCCGGGCACCGAGCCCGACGGCCCGCTGCCGGTAAAGTCGAGCACGGTATTGGCGTAGTCGGACTCGCCGACGGTGCCGTCGCTGATCAGCCCCATATTATTCATCTGGCCGAAGTAGTCGCCCTGCTCGCTGGGGTAATCATTGATCGTGCCCATCCCGTCGATGCCGGCCATGACCGGGATGCCCTGCTCGGGCGGCGGGATCAGCCCGGTCTTGGCGGCGTCCATGGCGTTATTCCACATATCCTTGCTGGCAAAGATCTTGACCCGCACGCTCTCGCGCTCGACGGTATATAGGTGGGCGATTCCGGCGAAGATGATCACAAAGACCGGCAGCGTCACGATCAACTCGGTCATCGCGGTGCCGCGCTGGTCTTGGCGAAACCGACGAAACCACTCGAAGAGCCGCCACGAGGCGGTGGTGTCATTTCGAGATGCCATCGAGCGCCTCCCTGCCTTCGATCTGGCCGTCCATATTCCGGCTGACCTTTTCCATATAGAGCACATCTTTGCCGAGATCGGACATGCCGACGCCAAAGAGCGGGCCCTCTTTCAAGGCCATCCCACGCGCCTCCGACCACATATCGCTCGGGTCGACGGGCACCTCCTCCTCCTTGAGGACCACCGGCCGGAGCTTTCCGATCCAGCTCGGATGGAACATCCACATGCCGTTGGGATTATCAAACGACGGGATATGCGGCAGGTTGTCCTCGGGATAGTAGATCTCGCTGCGCGACATCCCCCACAGGCCACCCTCGGGCATGGCCATCAGGTTGGTGTCGTAGTCCTTGGAGAGCACTGCGTTGTAGTTGTCGCGAAGCTGGCCGGAGTACTCGTCGTTGTAGCGGTAGCTCCACACGAAGTTGGACTTGGCCATATAGTCCTCCCCGGAGTTGCCCTCGGCGCTGAGGTGGTAGGGCACCGCGGCTTTGGCGTCCTTGAAGATCGGCAGCATCGACAGACACCCGGTGAACGAGTGCATCGGGTTGACCACCTCGGCCGGGCCCTTGAGCGCCGGCGGTGGTTTGCTGACGCTGCGGTCTTTCAACACCGCGAAGTTCACCCCCCACTCGATCATCGTACCCGGGCTCGACGGGTTGAACAGCCAGGTCGGCGCCAGGCACGCCTCATAGGCCGCAAAGAACCCGTCGTCGCGCTCCAAGGGCAGCGAGCCGTACTCGTCGTTGTCGGGCATCGGGTAGGTGGTGACCACGTTGGCGCCGTTTCGGACCCCGCGCACGATCCCCTCGCCGAAGGCCCAATAGGGGGCGAACTCGGTCATCTCCTCTTGGTAGGTGTCCAGCGCCTCCAGATAATCGGTCAGGTCGTCGCCGACGAAGCGGCCGAGCATAAAGAAGATATAGTCGATGCCCTCGAAGATCGGCACCAGCGACAACCAATTGCCCGCGCAGTTCAGGCACTCGGTCCAACAACCGCAAAACATTCCGCAGCAGCACTTGCTGCACTGGCCGTCGAGCCAGCTCATATAATTGGGGTACTGGTAAAAATACATATTGCGAATGCCGCTGATGGTGCGCTTTCCCACGTTGGCAAACGCGACCATATTCATCGCCCGCGCCTTGGCCGCCGCCTGGCTGTAGCCGGCGGTGTCGGCGGCGACCTGCACGTCGACCTTGTCGCGCGACAGCGAGCCGGCGTCGTATAAGACCAGCGCCATGGCGAATAGAAACAAACACCCCGCAAAGCATAGCAGCACGATCGCGCCGCTCTCATTGCGGTGCATGCGAAGCATCGTCTCGCGCAGCTTTTCGATGAGCCTTTGGGGTGCCATGTCTAGTTGCCTCTTTCTCACTCTCTTTTGGCGCTGATTGCCTCGACGCCAACTGCGTCCTCGCGCTTGGCTCTGTGGGGCCAGCTAAATCGCTACATCCCGGGCTGCTTATCGAGGGTCATCTCGCGGCGGATGGGCAGATAATTGCCGTCGCGCTGAGCGATCGTGGCCGAGTCGCCCCAAATATACGCAAACCAGGGAAATAGCGCCACGTACTGGTAGGTAAACCGCGCGCCGATCTCGTCGTTATCGTCGATGATCTCGAAGTCGTCGATGCACATCCACGCCGAGGTCACCTTTCGACCGGCGCGCATATCGAAGGTGTCGCTGTCCAGGGCTCGCCAAAAGTTCAGGTTCTCGTCGCTGGCCTGGACGCTGGTATTTCCAAAAAACGACCAGTTCTGACCGGTCATATTCCAGTAGTTCTCGCCGGTGACCGGAATGGTGTTGAAGCTGGCGGCCACCACCGTGCGAATGCGCCGAAACGGCGGGCCGCTTCCCTGCTGGTTGGTCCGACCGACGTGGAAATCGGAGGAGGCCGTCGGCGCCAGCGCCATCGCGGCGGCGGTGCGCGCGCGAAACTCCACGTCGTCATCGGTCACCCCGTTTCGGCCGGCGTCGGCCTCGGGCTGCCACAGCCAGGCGGTGCGCGAGGCCTGATAGACCGCCAGATCGCTGACGATGCCGGCCACGTTGACCATGGCCATCTGCCCGATGCCCGAGATGAGCAGCAAGGTGGGCACCAGCGCGATGAGCGTCTCGAGCAGCACCGCGCCGCGCGCCGCCTCGAGCTTGACGTGCTTTTTGGCCCGACGTGACCCCAGACGGTACAGCACCACCACCACCGCCCACATCAACCCCGACAGCCCCAAATGCAGCGTGAGCGCCCCCCAACTGGGCTCGAATCCGCCTTTGAGCATGGAGACCAAGAACAGCTCGGCGACGCCCAGGTCGGCCACTACCAGCGCCAGGCCGGCGGCGATCACCAGCGTCGCAGTCACGTGCAGCCAGACCTTGGCGGCCGCGGCCAGCATGTCATTGGTTGTCTGCTCCATCGCTCGCCTCTGCTAAGCTTGTCTCTTCAACACTTCATCCGTCGCACCCCGATCACTTCTGACTCGGCGCTTGCTTATGTTTTGCACTGGTCTGGCTCCATCCTTTACAGCAAAGCATATCCCGGGCCAGCCTACTCACTTGCCACTGACACGGGGGCAGGGGCCTTCGGGCTGCGACATCTTGTCACAGCCATGGGGGCTATTGTCCTCAATTACTGGCTCGAACGTCGCTGCGCTCGATGAGCACCCCGGTCACGGCTGGCTCGGCGCATTCGGGGCTCGATCATTTTGGGCCGGCCTCTTTCGGTCCTGCGCGCTCTCGGCCTTCGCCTTCTCTCCCTCGACGCGCTTGGAGACCTGGTCGAACTTGCCGCGGGCCTCTTCGACCTTGTCGTCGAAGTCCTCCGACGGCGTCTCGCCGGCCTCCTCGAGCGCAGTCTGCAGCTTCTCCTTGCCCTTGATCGCCTCGTATTTCTCCTGGACGTTGTTGAGCGCGTCGCCCGGGATGGCCATGGCCTCCTCGGGGGTCATCGCGTTCTTTTGCATATGCTCCATGATCCGTTTTTTGTCGGCGTCGGTATACGACTCGACATTCGGAGCCCCGGCTTTGCCCTGCAGACTGGCCACGAATTGATCGAGGGTGTTGTTGCGCCCGTCGCTCTGGGCGCCGCCGCGGGCGATCTGGCCGGCGAGCATCGCGCTCTCCTCGGCGCTGGGCCCGCGCAACTGCTCCAGGCGCGCGTTCCGCTCGGCGATGACCTCGCGCCGGGCCTGACAAATCGCCGCATCATCGGCGTCGCCACCGCTGCGCAGCCCCTCGGTCAGCGTGTCGCAGACCTCATGGGGGTCGGTGTCGTCCTCGCGATCCTCAGGGCTCATGCACCCGTTATTTTCCTCGAATAGCCAATCGAGCACCGCAGTGGAGTTCTCGCCCCCCCGGCCCAACGAGGCGCAGGCGAGCTGCAGGCCGACGAGCTGCATGGCCTCACAGCTCAGATTCAGCCGGCGGGCGACCTCGTCGAGCTCGCGGCTGAGCGTCTCTTCGCCCTCGCTCAGCGCCAGCAGGGTGCCGGCCGAGCCGGAATCGACGAGCACGCGCGCGTCGACCTCCTCGGCGAGCTGGTCGCAGGAGGCGCCCAGCTCTACCAACGTGTCGACGCAGCACATGCGTTTTTCGTTCGTCGGGGCGCTCAGGGCGCAGTCGAGCAGGCGAGCCTTCTTGGAGCCGGCCTCGACGGGCAGCGCGCCCAGCGCCTCGGCGTGCAGGCACTGGTTCGACTCGGGCAGAGGCTCCTCGGAGACGGTGATACGATGCCAGTCGACGGCGAGGTTCTCGGCGACGATCTCCGCCTTAGAGGTGTCACTGGCCGGCAGGCAGCGCACGGCCAGAGCAGGCCGATCGGCGAGCATCTCGGTGGCATCGATGACCGACGCCTGGCCTTCGAGCATGTGGTGACAGGCCGCCGCCTGCACGCCCGGATCGGGATCGTCGACAGCGGCACTCGAGTTGACGTATTCGCCGGCCCCGCCGAGCACCGCGGTGCGCACTCCGGCCACACTCCACAGCGCCGGAATCCCGACGCCGACGCCGGCCGAGACGACCAGCAGCACTCCCAGCTTCAAGAAAAGCGAAGGCGCGCTGCGAGCCTCCGGATGGAGGAGCAGCGCGCCTACGAATCCCAGCGGGAATGCCGCCATGGCGCCGATGATGAGCGGGGTGGTGGGCTCGAGCCACTGCTCACCGGTATGCAAACCCAGCACGACGACTGCCGCCGCTGCGATGAGCCCCGCTGAAAGATATGGCCCGGCTTTGCCCGCCATGGGTCTCGTTGGAAACGATGCACTTAACTGAGAATATGTCTCCTATCGGATACAGACTCACAGTAGCGAAGGCGGGCAAACAAAGCAATCCGCTTCAGAGTAAAACTCACTGCTTTTCGGCCGCCTCGTCTTCGCCTCCGGCATCCTCGATTTCCTCGGCTTCCTCAGCCGCTTCGGCCTCCTCGGATGGCTCGACGTCTTCGAAGTCGGCCTTCTCGAGCAGCACGCCCTTGGTCTTCTCGAGCAGGGCCATCATATTGGCCTGACGCAACTGCTGCTCGTCCTGCATCATCATCTGCATGAGCTGCTGGGGCTGCATGCGGCTGTGCTGGGCGCGATGCTGGATGTAGTTCATCAGGTCTTCTTGCTCGAGCTCGATGCCCTCTTTTTCGGCGATGGCCAGCAGCAAGAAGTCGGCGCGCACGCGGTCTTTGACTTCCTCGACCAGCTCGTCGCCGCCGGTGAATTCGTCCATATCGATGCCCAACTCGGCCGGGTCCATGCCCTGCTGGGTGAATTGCTGGAGCATCTGCATGCGCTGCTGCTTCTCGTGCTGGACCTGCTCGTCGATGAATTGCGGGGGCAGATCGAATGGGTTCTGCTCGAGAAGCTTGTCCACGAGCTGGTCTTCGGCCTGGTGCATGGCCTGATGGTCGCGCTCTTCCTCGAGCTCCTCGCGGATCTGGCCGCGAAGCTCCAGGAGCGTCTCGGCCTGGCCGGTGTCCTTGGCGAACTCGTCGTCGAGCTCGGGGATGACCTGCTTTTTGACCGACTTGATATTGACTTCGATCTCGAAAGTCTCGCCGCGCAGCTCTTCAGCGGGGAAGTCCTCGCCGGGGTTGACCTCGACGGTCACCGTGCTGCCGAATTCGGCGCCGATGAGGCCCTCTTCGAGGCCTTCGATGGAGCGGCCTTCGCCGACCTCGACCTGAGCATCTTCGCCGGCAAACTCGTCGAGCGCCTCGTTGTCGCCCTTGGCCTGGTAGTCAAAGGTGACCACGTCGCCTTCTTTGATCGTGTCGCGAAATTCGATCGGCTCCAGGGTGGCGTATTGGTGGCGCATCTGCTCGAGGCGCTCGTCGATCTCTTCGCTGGTGACCTCGGTCTTCTCTCTTTCGAGCTCCAGGCCCAGATAGCCGACGGGGTCGATCTCGGGGCGAAGCTCGAAGTCGATGTTGAAGCGAAGACCCTCGTCTTCGTCGAGATCGCTTTCGACCTCCGGGCTGCCCAGGTGGATGACCGGCTGGTCGACGTCGTCGAGCATCTCGCCGATCTTAGCGCGCACCAGGTCTTCGACGACATCCTGCTGGACTTTGGCGCCGTAGCGCTTCTTCATGACCTTCATGGGCACCTGGCCCTTGCGAAAGCCGCGGATGTTGACGTCCTTGGACATCTCCTTGAGGACCCGGTTGATGCGCTTGTCGAACTCTTCGCTGGAAACGCTGATCTGGGCGCGGCGGCTGAGCTCTCCGGTTTCTTCGATTTCGAATGGCATGGTTGCTCCGATTGATGTCGTGATGGTGAGATCGATGGTGCTAGATGGGGCGTGATTGATTATTTGGCGCGTATAAGGTGGCTGTGGGAGCCCCCGACGCATTCGCGGCTTTATGCGGGTTGACCGCATGCCCCCATCTGCGAAGCAACGGGGGGCGAATGGTCGGCTCTTTGAAGAATCTCGGACTGGCGACCATTTCCTCTCCGCGGCGTTCAGCCGTGGGGGAGGTGCCGAAGCGAAGGCGGAGGGGCCTTTCACGTGCTGCCCCATAAGCTCCAAAAATGTAGGACCGTCGCAGGCCTACATCAAAGTGCGAGAGGGGGGACTCGAACCCCCACGGGAATTACCCCACTGGATCCTAAATCCAGCGCGTCTACCAATTCCGCCACCCTCGCAAAGTCGACAGCCGGCGACAAAAGAAAACCGAGTTGATTTTGCGTGGCAAATCAACTCGGCGTCTACGTGGCTTGTCGCGCGCTCTCGACCAGCACGCCCGGTAGGAGTCGAACCTACGACCTACGGATTCGAAGTCCGGCGCTCTATCCAGCTGAGCTACGGGCGCTCAAAGCAGGGTGGATGACGGGAATTGAACCCGCGACCTCAGGCACCACAAGCCTGCGCTCTAACCGACTGAGCTACATCCACCGCAGGGCCGAAAACGAGGGCGCACGCGGGCGCCTTCGCGTCGGCAGGGCGGGGAACATAATCGGCGCGTGCGGCGGTGTCAAGGATTGCGACAGGGCCACGCGGCCGCTGATGTTCCAGGGGTCAAACGGGCGCCTGGCCGGCGGCATTCCCGGCGTGATCTCGGGTTGAGGTGGCTCTCTCAGGAGCCGGCTGTGGCGGGCCCGGTGTCGGTGCTGACGACCGAGGCGAGTCGGCGCTGTTCGACGCGCCAGTCGAAGGCCTCCGAAAAGGAGAGAAACTCGACAGCGAGTCGCAGGGGATTCTTGCGACGCATGATGGACAGCGCCGCGG
>JBKGZI010000114.1:0-14016 GCA_046545675.1 Persicimonas sp. | reverse complement strand
CGGGCATCTACGTCGCCGGTTGGGCGGCCACATTCGCCGGGGTGACCTTCCCGGCGGAGCCCATGGATGCCTTCGTCGCCAAGCTCGACAAAGCAGAGGGAGAATTGCTGTGGCGAGAGCGCTTCGGTGATCCGGACGTCGACGACGCGGCCACCGGCGTCGATGCCGGCGCCGCCGGAGTGTACGTGAGCGGCTGGACCGACGGAGACTTGCCCGGCGAGGCCAGCGAGGGCGGCCGCGACGCGCTCGTGCGGCGGGTGGCTCGAAACGGCGAGGAGATCTGGACGCGGCAATTCGGCACCTCGGCCGACGATGAGGCAGCAGACGTCGCCACCCACGCCGATAGCGTCTATGCCGCCGGCCAGACCGAGGGGGCGTTCTTCGGCCGGGAGAGCGCCGGGGCCCAAGACGCCTTCGTGCGCAGCTTCGGCGCAGACGCCGCCGAGTTGCAGACCGACCAATTCGGTACGCCCGAGCTGGATGTCATCGACGCCATCGATGCCACCGCCGAAGGGGTCTACGTGGCGGGCTGGACCCGCGGCGCGCTCCCCGGAGAGACCAGAACCGCTCGCATCGACGCCTTTGCGCGCCGCTACGATGGCGACCTCGAGGAGGTTTGGACCCAGCAATTTGCCATCGCTCGCAACAACTTCGCGCGCGGCCTCGCCGCCAGGGACGACCAGGTATTCGTGACGGGCACCGCCGAGACCGCGCAGGGGGGGACCGCCTCCTTTCTCACACGTATCGTCGAGGACGGCGTGGAGCCGCCGCCTCCTGGCGAAGATTGCGAGGTCATCGATGGGGATGTGGTGGTGAACGACCCGGGAGACATCGGCCGGCTTGTGGCGAACGATGACTGCTTCGAGATCACCGGCGGATTGTTCATCCAGAGGACCAGCGACATCTACGACCTGGAGTTTTTGAGCGGGCTTCGCTCGGTGGGCGGCTATGTCGGCATCGCCGACAACGTCGACCTGGAGTCGTTGGCCGGCCTCGAGCAGCTCGAGTCGATCGGCGAAGGACTCGTCATCGAGGGCAACCCCAACCTGGTCAGTGTCACCGAGTTCGCCTCGCTCGCCCAGATCGACGGGGTGCTCCATATCTTCGGCAATCCGCGATTGCCCACCTGCGAGGCCGACGCGCTGGTCGAGATGGTCGGCCGGGCGAATATCGGCGGACAGATCATCATCGCCGCGACCGATGATGAGGTGGGTTGCTTGTGAGCTGATTACCGCTCGAGACCCCCTCGCCGATCGGAGCAATACGGCGCCGGGCGGCGAGGGGTCCGAGACAAGCAACCAACAACCATTCTGAAGGCGCACTACATGAGGGGGAAACCCATGAGACGCTTATTTGGCATCGCAATCGCGTTATGCACGTGTGCTCTGACCGCTTGCGGTCAGGCAGACATCGACACTCCCGCGGCCGAAGAACAGCAACGGGAGCAGACCAACAGTACCACCGCGCAGTCGTCGGGTGCGATCAGCCTCGATTGGCTCGAGCGGTTTGGCACCGACGACCTCGACGCGGCCCGCGACGTCGCGGTCGACGGCGCAGCGTCGGTGTACGTGGCGGGCTCGACGGAGGGAACGCTCGCGGGTCGGCAGGCCGCGGGCAGCGTCGACGGCTTTTTGCGAAAGTACAATCCCGACGGAGACCACATCTGGACCACACAATTCGGCAACGAGGACGAAGACCAGGTCTTCGGCGTCGCGGCCGACGACGGGCAGGCCTACGTGGTTGGCACCTCCGAGTTTCCACACTCCGAGGGCTCGGACGTCCGGCGAAACGACGCGGTCGTGCGCGCCTTTGACGCCGACGGCGAGCTTCTGTGGACCGATCAGATCGGCGCACCCGGCGTCCTTCCGTTTACGAATACGGCGGCGACGTCTGCCACGGCCGCCGACGGTCGTGTATATGTCGCAGGCTTCGAGCGCCAGCGTATAGGCCGGGTCATCGAGCACCGCGGCTGGGTGCGCGCCTATGATAGCGGCGGAGACTTGCGGTGGCACCGAAACGTCGGCTCGCTCAACGAGGACATCGAGATCCGCGACGATGTGCTGTACGTCGTCGGCCATCGGCCGGTGAGCATCGGCGCATTGCTGCCGGGCTGGGTCGCCACCATCGCCCGCTTGACCTCCGAGGGCGACGTGGTTTGGGAGCAGACCTTCGACCTCGAGGACGAGGACGCCGACCGTCCCGTCGGCCAGGACGCGGCCTTCGGCGTGGCGATTGGCGACGACGACGAGGCCTACGTCGTCGGATCGGGCCACCTCTTCGAACTCATCAACGGCACGCTCGGGCGCGTCGAGCATCACTTCATCCGCAGGTTCGACCGCGACGGCCAGGAGGCCTGGACGCGCTCGAGTCCGACGCCCCTCGAGGGGGTCGTTTTACGAGACGACGCGCTCTATGCGGCCGGCGACGCGGTGACAAATTATGAATTCCCCCTGTTGGGGATGTTCCAGCGCGTCGAAGGAGGCATCTCGATGCGCCGCTACGACACGGACGGCACCTTCGAGGCGAGCTTCGAGGTCATCGGCGAGGAGGTCGGCGACTTCGGAGGCATCGCTGCCCACCCGCACGCGGTGTACATCGCCGGCGCCTTCGTCGACATCATCGGCGGCGATACGGCCACCACTACCGCCGACGCCTTCCTCGCTCGGCTCACCGACCAGCGCGACGAGGAGCCGCCGGTCGACGACTGCACGACCATCGAGGGCGACGTCATCGTCGACGGCCCGGCCGACCTGCAGCAATTCGCCGACATCGCGGGCTGCTTCGAGATCACAGGTGGGCTGTACATCCAAGACACCGCCGGCCTGGAGCACCTCGACGCGCTCAGCGGGCTTCGCAGCGTCGGCGAATACGTGGCCATCACCGGCAACCAAGACCTCGTCGACCTCACCGGGCTCGAAGCCCTCGAGACCATCGGCGCCGGGTTGGTCATCGCGAATAACGACCAGTTGCACACGGCCGCCGCCTTTGAGGCGCTTCGAGTCATCGATGGGCCGCTGCACATTTTCCGCAACTTCGCGCTCTCCGAGGTCGACTTCCCCGCGCTGGAGAGCGTGCGCAGGCCCGCCGAGGCACGATACGCCGCCTTCGTCCTGAGCGCGAATGACGCGCTTGGCGAGGCACGTTTTGACTCACTCGAGCTCATCGGCGGCAACGCCATCATCGAGAATAACGACGTGCTGAGCGTCCTCGAGATGGCTGCGCTCACCCGCGTCGCCGGTCGCCTTCGCATCGCCTACAACTTCGCGCTGGCCACCTGCGCGGTCGAAGCACTCGTCGACGGCGTGAGCGTCGCCGGCCGCCTCGTCATCGAGGGCAATAATGATGAGGTGGTGTGTCCCTAAGATGGTGCGGTGCAGTCACGCCGACCGTCGATTGACCGGCGCCGGCTGGGACGGCGTGTGCTCGATTTTGAGAACTGGCGGCTTAACGTGGCTGGTGGGCGTGCAAGCCTGAAAATGTGCGGGTGAGGAGGCCGCAGGAGGGCGAAAATAGTGGCTGGAAATTTACTCGCTTGATCGGTGATAGTGTAGTGAATTCAACCGTTTGCGCAGTAGGTTATGGCAGTACGAATCCAGTTGTTAGTCTCCCTTCTCGTCTTCCTCTTTACCCTCGGTTGCAACGAAAGCGCGACAGACGTGCGCCGGTTTGACCACTCCGATAGTGGGCCGGATAGCGGGTCGTCGACCCAACGCGAACTCGATGATGACGACGCCGGTGACGTCGGCGGTCTCGACGCTGCCGAAGACGCCGCTGCGGATAGCAGCACCAATGATGCGAGCACGGAGCGTGATGCTCGTAGTGACAGGCGCGCTGATGTTGGTGCGGACGCCGACAGCGCGGACAGCGCCGCCGGCGACGTGGGCGACGATGACGATCTCGATATTCGGGATACTGGGGCCGACGACGAGGCGGGTGCCGACAACGGCGCGGGTGGCGAGAGCGATGCGGATGGCGAGAGCGATGCGGATGGCGAGAGCGATGCGGATGGCGAGAGCGACGCGGGTGGCGACAACAGAGGAGGGGATGTGCTCGACGGGGGCGGAGGTCCGGACACCGGCAGCGTCGCTGATGCGGGTGGATCGAGCGGAGCCGACTCGGGCTACGCAGATGTCGGCGCAGATGCAGATGCCGGCGCGGACGCGGATGCCGGCACAGACGCGGATGCCGGCGTGCAGGATCCTGCGTGTCTGGAGGTCGACCCCTACCCGTCGACGCTCATCAACCCCGCCGGCTTGGCCAACACACAGGGACAATTCCAATTCGTGGCGGGGGATGGCAACACGCTCAACGCGTATACCCACCGAAGCCCACAATTCAATCCGGCTACCGGTCGGATCGTCTTCATCATGCACGGCGTCAACCGCAACGCCGACGACTACCTCGACGCCTGGCGAAGCGAGGTCGACGGGCATAATGTGCTCGCGATCGCGCCGGAGTTTCCGAAGTCCCACTACCCGGGCTCTGAAGATTACCAGCTCGGCGTCGGCACCTCGGGAACACCCTACACGGGCACGTACCGCTCGTATCAGTGGCGAGATGCAGACGACTATACCCACAGCGAGATCGAGCACCTCTTCGAGGCGGTGCGCACCGAGCTTGGCAACGCGAGCTGCCGTTATTCGATCTACGGGCACAGCGCCGGCAGTCAATTCGTCCACCGCCTACTGACCTTCCGGCCGGACGCTCGGGTCGACAAGGCGGTGGCGGCCAACGCCGGCTGGTATACGATGGCCGGCGACGGTGGCGGCAGCGACCCGAACTTCTATATGCCCTACGGTGTCCAGGGCGCTCCGCCCAACCCCACCAGGCTCGAGAAGCTATTCGCCCACGAGCTGGTGGTGCTCCTCGGCGAGGACGACATCAACCGCGGCTCCTACCTTCGAACTAGCTCGGAGGCGGACGCGCAGGGCCTCAACCGCCTCGAGCGCGGCCAATTCTACTACACCACCGCCCAACAAGACGCGCTCGCCGCCGGCCTGCCGTTCCACTGGACCTTGGATATCGTGCCCAACGTGGGACACAGCCACTCGGGCATGACGCCGGCCGCCGCGACACATCTCTTTGGCCCCTGATTTGTGCAGTCACGCGGCGTGTTTGCTTGGCGTGGTGTGTTCGCTGCCACGTTGCTTGGAAGGTTTCCGTCTGGGTTTCTTGGTTTCGGGTTCTTGTGGCGTTGTCGGTCAACCGGGCTGCGAAGTTCAAGAACCAAGAACCAAGAACCAAGAACCAATCAAGGCGCGAATTTGTCGAGTTTGCGCTGCAGGGTGCGCCGGTGGATGCCCAGGCGCCGGGCGGTCTCGGAGATATTGCCCCCGCAATCACGCAGCACCCGCTGGATATGCTCCCACTCGGCGCGGGCCAGGGAGGGGGCGTCGTAGTCGTGGTCGACGGCCTCGAGCGGCTTGCAGGCTGCATGCTCGAAGGCGGCGAGTAAGTCGTCGGCGTCGGCGGGCTTTTGCACGTAGTTGACCGCGCCCAGGCGTACCGCGTCGATCGCTGTGGCGATGCTGCCGTAACCGGTCAGCACCACCGCCTCGACGCTCGGGGCGGCCTTTCTCAAGTCGCGCAACAACTCCAGTCCGGAGGGGCCGGGCATGCGCAGATCGATGACGGCCATATCGGGGGCGTGCTCTTCGATGGCGGCCATCGCCTCGTCGTAATTCGAGGCCATTCGGACACTGTAGCCGCGATTGGACAGAGCACGGGCGAGGCGCCGCCGGAAAATATCGCTATCGTCGACCAGCAGCAGGTCGGGCTGGCTTCTCGGTTTGGGCGTCGCGCTCATCTGTACCTCCACGCTGGTCTCTACTTCCAAACGGGCCTCGGGGCATCTGAGCACAAAGGTATTCGCACGTCTCCTATGTCAGTATGACTCAGATCATGTGCTTGTCCGTGTCGCGCGCGGCAACCGCACGCCCACGCGGGTGCCCCGTCCCGGCTCGCTGTCGATCTCGAGCGCGCCGCCGAGTTGCTCGAAGAGCTGGCTGGCCAGATACAGCCCGATGCCCATTCCCTCGTCGGGTCCCTTGGTCGTAAAGAACGGATCACCTGCCCGGGCGGCGACCTCCGGAGCCATGCCCCCGCCCCGATCGACGACCTCTATATAGAGCCAATCGGCGTCGCTTCCAAGCTCCAAGCGCACCCCGGCATCGTCGGATGCATCCAGGGCGTTGTGGATGAGCTCGGCGACCGCGCCCGCCACGGCGTTCAGCGGCACCCGGGCACAGGCGCCGTCGCTGTTATCGTCGAGCTGGACACGCTCGCAGGCGCGCACTCGCTCCAATATCTGATCCGCCAGTTCAGCGGCCTCCACGCACCGCGATGATTCGCCAGGGTGGCGGCCGGCCTGCGTCGATATCTGCCCCAGGATCTGTTGGCAGCGGCGCACCTGCTCGCGGATGAGGACGGCGTCCTCGACGGCGTGTTCGTCTCCGGCGTCCTCCAGGCGCAGCTCGAGCTCCTTGGCGACCACCGCGATCAGCGACAGCGGCGTCGACAGTTCGTGGGCGGCGCCCGCGGCCATGGTGGCCAATGAGGCCAGCTTCTCGCGGCGCGCCTCGTCCTCGCGGAACGCGTCGAGCGCGTCCTCGTGGCGCTGCAGGGCTCGGCGGATGGTGTGGATAAAGTAGGCGGTCAGCCCACCGGTCACGACCATGGCCACCCACATCCCCTCCATATGAGAGCGCATATGCCCGCCCGACCCCGCTCCGATCTCGTGCCAGCCGGTATGCACCAAGAACAGAACCCCGTAGAGGGCACCGGCGAGCACGAAGACCCCGGAGACCAGCCAGTTGCGCCGCAGCACGACGGCGGCCAGCGAGATGTGGACAAGATACAAAAAGCTGAACGGGTTGGCCGGGCCGCCGGTCAAAAACAGCAATAAGGTCAGCAGCCCCATATCGGCGATGAGCACGCCCGCCAGGAGCCCCTCGGAGACCCCGCGGCCTCGGCGCTGCCACCACTGAAGCCCCACGTTGGTCGCCGCCGTGAGCGCAATGATGCCGAACAGTCCGCCCAACGGCAGCCCGAAGTCGAGCAGCCATCGGGCGGCGCCGATCAGCGCCGTTTGGCCGACCACCGCCACCCAACGCAGCTTGATGAGCCAGTCGAAGTTGACGGCGTTGACGTCGCGAAGCTCGCGTTTGGATCTGGATAGGCTCATCTCGAAAGCTCAGAACGTCTGCGTGACTGCGCCGAGGCGCCCACTCGAAACTCCGCCGCAATTGCAAGCAAGTGGCGTGCCAGCGCCGTGTCTAGCTTTCTAACTACTAACTTTCTCACTCTCTTACAGCCAATCAGCAACCACATCCGGCACTGCGCACGCCAACCGTAAACCAATGGTCGGCGTGATTGCACTCAGTACCAATTGCGCCGCAGCGTGACGGCTCCCGAGGGGCCGACGTAGGGCAGGTTTTGGCCGGCGTGATCCCACCAGGTGTCGACCGAACCGGAGAGCGTGACCTCCCAGAGGGGAAAGGAGATGGCGTGAGTGATGTGCGCGCCGACGCGAAACCGCTCGGTGGCGCTGCCATCGACGACCTCGCCGTCCTGGCTGGCGTCAGTAGCCCACTGCCCCTTGGCGAACGCGCCCCACGACCAGAAGAGGTCGTGGATCTGCAGCCAGGACAGGCGCGCCGAGAACTCCTCGCCGGGGTCGAAGTCGATGGGCTGGGCGCCGCCGTGGTCGATGTCACGGGCGAAGCCGTGGATATAATCGAGCTGCACGGCGAGTACGTGGCTGGAGGTGATAAACTTGGAGATCTTGGTGCCGACGAGCGCTTGCCAGGCGCCGTCACCGGTGATGTCGGCGCCTGTGGCGCTCTCGCTATCCTCGGGGGCGCGCCCGCTGGGGACTTTCAGGGCGATATACGCATCGAGAAATGGCACCAGCGAGTCGAATTTATCGAAGTCGATCCCGTCCATTTTGTCCTCGAGGGCCGTCCAGCGCAGCGCAAACGCGGCGTCTCCGAGGCGCGTCGCCATATCGCCGTCGGCGTCGCCGAAGCGTCGGTACTGCATGCGCAGGGGCACGCTGGCATGGACCTGCAACGAACGCGTCAGCACGCGCTGGCCGGCGCCGAGGGTGAGGATGAAGTCGTCGATCTCCGCATCGCTCATGGAGTGATACTCTCCTTCGACATCATAGCTTCCCCAGGCGCGCTCATAGGAAAGCTGTGCTGCCGCTACGCCGTCATAACAGCGGCCGACCACGCTGAGTTCGCCGGCACCGGTGGCCGTACAGCACGCCTGTGCAGCGGCGTCCCGGCCTGTAAACAGGCAGGTCGCCGCCACCAACACCGCCAGGAGCAGTGCGCCGGAACTCGGTGCGAGGGGATTCGATGTACGCGATGGGTTCGACATAGAGCTGCCTCCGCTATTCGACCTCGTAGGTGACCACGAAGCGATCGCTGACCTCGTCGGTATCCACGTCGATGCGCAGATCCCAGGTGCCGGGCATGCTGTAGACGATATTGGTGACGTGGTAATTGCCCGCCGACGTCTCCGTGACGGAGGGCGTCTCCGGGGAGCCGTGGCCGTGGCCGGGCATCCACGGCTCGACGGTGATCGTCGCGTCGGCGACAGCCTCTTCATCGGCATCGAAGAGCTCGAAATGCAGCTCGGCGTCGCCGGTCTGTGGCGGCGCCGGCTCGTGGGTGAAGCTGGCCTGGAAGTGCCCGTCCTCCGACTCGACCTGCTCGGTCGCCTCATTGTCGGCGTCGTCGGCATCGTCGGCGTCGTCGACGTCGCCACAGTTCACCGTGACGAACATCACGAGCACCGCGCCCAACACCCACGCCCATCGCTTGCAACTCTTCTCACCGAATTTCATACTGCCTCCTTGAAGTCATCGGATGCCGCGCGCCGTCGGGGCGCAGGCCGTTATCTCGCGCTGCTAAAGGTGGTAGAAGGCAGGGTTCGTGCCAATGTGGCAAATTGTCGCAGGGCCTCGAGAAGCAGTGGTCCGCAAGTTGCACGATTTCAACATCGCCCGACTGAGCTTGCTCAATTACCGTTGAAAGAAGGAGACCCAAATGCTCGTCAGAGACGTGATGACCGATTATGTCGTGGCAGCCTCGCTGGATACGACGCTCAATTCTGTGATGGGGGCGATGGACAAACATGGCGTGCGCCACCTGCCGGTGATGGACCGTGGGGCTGTCGTCGGCATTCTCAGCAAGCGTGAGCTGGGTGCGGTGGCCAGCGTCGCCGCCCACTTCGGCGCCGGCCGGGACGACTACGAGGCGTATATGGATTCCTCGGTACGGGTGTTCCTCAAGACGCGGTTTATGGCCGAAGCTGACGTGATCGTCGCCGGTCCCGCCGAGCCTTTGAAGAACGCCCTCGACCGACTCGTCGAACACCGCTTATCTGCACTTCCGGTGGCCGACAGCGACGGGCAATTGGTCGGCATCATCAGCTATATAGACATCCTCGAGGCGCTGGGCGAGTTGCTCGAAAGTGGCAGCGATGAGGCATGATCTCGGGGAGTGGTCCGCAAGTTGCAGTCTCTACTGCTGCATATTCGTCGCGTTGACGTAAACCCAACCCTGGGAGGACCAAATGACCACCGAGACCAAAAATACGATCGACCAGGCCGACCAATGGGCGGCCGATTATATGGCCCACGAGGGGCGCCGCAACGCGCTGATCGGGGTGGCCGTGCTCATCGTCGCGACGCTGGCGACACTGGGTATTCTCTATTACTTCGGTAGCCTGGCGACGACGGGTTGGTAGTGGATGGCCGCAATGTTTGCGGCGGGTGAGACAGGGCTGCATAATTTGCGCTCTCGTCCACACCCGCCACTCCGGCGCTCAGCGTCAGGGCTCAACTGATTGCCAGAACCTGACCACAGCCCGATCCTTTGTAAGAGATCGGGCTGTGGTTATTTTATGTCAGACAATTTTTTCACATCACTAACGAGGATATTTGAATGACCGACAAGAGTTTTGATGGGAAAATCGCGCTCGTCACCGGAGCAGGGGCCGGAATCGGGCGGGCGACCGCCGTCGAGTTCGCTCGCCAGGGTGCTCGCGTGGTGGTCTCCGACGTCGATGATGCCGGCGGCGAACAGACATTGGCTATGATTCGCGAGATAGGAGGCGAGGGCATCTACGTGCACGCCGACGTCTCCTCGGTCGACGAGGTCGCCACTCTCTTCGACACGATCGCCCAAACCTACGAACGACTCGATTTCGCGTGCAACAACGCCGGCGTCGAAGGCAAGCAGGCCCGCACCGGTGATTGCTCGCTGGAGAATTGGCGTCGCACGATCGGCATCAACCTCGACGGCGTCTTCTATTGCATGTCCAAGGAACTCGAGTTTATGACTGCCGCCGCCAAGGGTTCGATCGTCAACATGTCGTCGGTGGCCGGGCTGAGTGGCTTTCCGATGTTGCCCGCCTATGTCGCCAGCAAGCATGGCGTGGTCGGTCTGACCAAGGCCGCGGCGCTCGAATACGCCGAGACCGGCATCAGGATCAACGCCATCTGCCCCGGGGTCATCGACACGCCCATGGTCGAGCGCACGACCCAAAATGATCCGGAAATTGAGCGTCAGTATGTGGCCATGGAGCCGGTGGGACGCATGGGAACACCCCAGGAGATCGCCGATGCGGTCGTCTGGCTGTGCTCGGAGAAGGCCTCGTTCGTCACCGGCAGCGCCATCCCCGTCGACGGCGGCTTTTTGGCGCGATGAGACGTCCGTTCTTGTCAGTTGGCGAGCAGGCGTGACATCATCGGTATCGACTACCAAGCCGTTTGTTTGGCCGCCGGTGATTGGTGAACATGATCATGTCGAAGTTCCGTGACATCGCCTCTTTCGAGACCCACCTGCACACCCTCGGGATCGACGCCCCGACGCTGCAGATGGATCCGTCCGGCACGCTTCGCGCTGAGGAAGAGGGCGCACGGGACCGCAGGCGCGACGCGCTGCACACTCTGCCGGAGTTGGTGCTGGCGGAGGGAACATTGGGCAATGCCCCGCCCGACCTGGACGTCATCGGCACCCTCGGCCAGGGCGGCATGGGCGTGGTGCGGCTGGCGAATCAGCTTTCGTTGGATCGCGAGGTCGCCGTCAAGACCACCCGCGAGGAGACCAACGAGGCAGCCGCCCAGGCGTTGCTCCAAGAGGCCTACGTCACCGGCTTTTTGGAGCACCCCAATATCATTCCGATCTATACGGTGGGCCGAACCGAGGACGGCGCTCCGCTGATCGTCATGAAGCGCGTCGAGGGGATCTCGTGGCTCGAGTTGATCGAAGACGACAGCCACAGTCGGGCCGGCGAGTTGGACAAACATCTCCAGATTCTCATTCAGGTCTCCAACGCGGTCCGGTTTGCCCACAGCCGCGGCATCCTCCACCGGGATATCAAGGCCGAGAACGTCATGATCGGCCACTTCGACGAGGTCTATCTGCTCGATTGGGGCATCGCGGTCAGCCTCGATGAGGACAAGTCCTTGCTGCCCCACCGCGCCCAGGCCCGCGGGATGTCCGGGACGCCCTCGTATATGGCCCCGGAGATGACCGTGAGTTCGGGCGAGGAGATCGACGAGCTCACCGACGTCTACCTGTTGGGCGCGACCCTCCACCAAGTGTTGACCGGCCAGCCTCGCCACACCGGCGAGTCGATGCTGCAGGTGATGTTTGCCGCCCACCAGTCCCGGCCTCACGACTACGCACAGGATGTCCCCGCGGAGCTGGCGGCGATCGCCAATCGGGCCTGCCATCGGGACAAGCAGCAGCGTTTTGGGAGCGTGGAGGCCTTTCGGGACGCCCTGCAGGATTATCTGCGACACCGCGAGTCGATCGTGCTGAGCAAGTCGGCTCAAGAAAAGGGCGTCGAGCTCGCCGAGCTTCTGGCCGCCGACGACATAGACCCGCTCGATGTCCACGATACCTACGGCGAGTGTCGCTTCGGCTTCTATCAAGCCCTGCGCATGTGGCCCGAGAACCCCCAGGCCGCCGACGGGCTGCAGCGTTGTCTGGAGGCGATGGCTGACTATTCACTGCGCCAGGGCAACCTCGACTCGGCGCGAGCCTGCATCGCCGAGCTGCCCGAGCCCCGCCCCGAGTTAGTCGAGCGTGCCGACGAGCTGGCACGCCAACTCGACGAGGAGGGCGAGGAGTTGGCGCGACTCAAGCGGCTCGAGCACAACCTCGATCTTAATACCGCCACTTCCACGCGAAGTTTGCTGGCGATCATCTTCGGGGTGTTGTGGACGGGCACCAGCCTATACGCCGCTGTGAGCATCGACGCCGGAGACGTCACCCACGCCCAAGAGCTGCGCAACCATATGATCGCCGGGTTCCGCAATGTAGGCATCGTCACTGTGGGCGTCTTTGCCTTTCGAAAGCGATTATTTGCCAACGAAGTCAACCGCCGGGTCGTCTATATGCTGGTGACGATGACCCTATTGGTGACGTTTGGGCGGTGGAGCACCTGGTATCTCGGAGAGGGTCTCATCTTGTCTCGCGCGGCTGACTCGGCCATGTATGTGCTCGCGTTGATCGGCATCGGCCTGATGTCCGATCTGCGACTGAGCTTGCTGGCCATTCCGTTTGCGCTGGCGGCCACCGTTGGTGTGATGTGGCCCGAGACCCAGGTATACGGCAACTCCATCGCGACTGCCCTGACCTTCGGAGGGCTAGCCTGGATCTGGCGGCCGTCGGGGGCTGGCAAGAAGCTCACGCTGTAAAAGAAAAGGTCACTTAGCGACGACGAGCACCCATTCCCAGCGCGTCTGCCGGAGAGAGCATGTCTGACCACAGGCACCTATTTTCACCGCTCGAATTGCGCAGTGTCCGGCTGCGAAACCGCATCGGAGTCAGCCCGATGTGCATGTATTCGAGCGAGGACGGCTTCGCCAACGACTGGCACCTGGTCCACTTGGGCGCCCGTGCCGCGGGAGGCGCGGGGCTGGTGATCATGGAGGCGACCGCGGTGAGCCCGGAGGGGCGGATCAGCCCGGCTGACATGGGTATCTGGAGTGACGCGCACGTCGACTCGTTGCGCCGCTGCACCCAGTTCATCGAAGACCAGGGCGCCGTCGCCGGCATCCAACTCGCCCACGCCGGGCGTAAGGCGAGCACCGCTGAGCCGTGGAAGGGCGGCGGCTATCTCGATGAGCAAGAAGATGGCTGGCGGCCCATTTTGGCGCCGAGTGCGATCCCCTTCGGCCCCGACGCGCCCACACCCCAGGAGCTGGACCAGACGGACATCGAGCGCCTGATCGAAGCTTTCCAGCAGGGCGCTGGCCGCGCATTGGAGGCCGGATTTCGACTGGTCGAGATCCACGCCGCGCACGGCTATTTGCTCCACGAATTTTTGTCGCCGCTGAGCAACCATCGCACTGACGCCTGGGGCGGCTCATGGGAAAACCGCACTCGGCTGCTTCGCGAGGTCGTCGGCGCCATACGCGAGGTCTGGCCGGACGAATTGCCCCTATTGGTGCGCATCTCGGCGACCGATTGGGTCGAAGGGGGCTGGGACCTCGACCAATCCGTCGAGCTCGCCCGGATGCTCGCGCCCCTGGGCGTCGACTTGGTCGATTGCTCCTCGGGCGGTACCGTCCCCGACGCCGACGTCCCGGTCGCCAAGGGCTACCAGGTCGATTTCGCCACCCGCATCCGAAGCGAAACGGGCATGCCGACCGCGGCGGTCGGCCTGATCACCGAGCCGGCCCAGGCTCAAACGATCATCAAGGAAGGCCTGGCCGATCTGGTCCTGATGGCCCGCGAATTCCTGCGCTCCCCGAGCTGGCCGCTGCACGCCGCCGCCGAGCTTGGCGTCGACGTCGAGTGGCCGGACCAATACAAACGCGCCAAGCTCAAAACACGGCGCTGATTTTCCACAGCCCCCCCCAAAAAATAAACCAACGGACCCCAGGGACCGTGTTAGCCAGTTTTCATGCGGGTCTGAGGGCGATCTGGGGGTGGTTTGCCGACGTGGGAACGGTTCTCAGGAGTCCGATCTGGCTGAATTTGACGGGACTGG
>JBKGZI010000113.1:0-14058 GCA_046545675.1 Persicimonas sp. | reverse complement strand
GTCGCCCAGGCGCGGTCGATCCCGATCGACGAGCTCGAGGAGCGCCTCGGCGACCGCTTCGGTCGAAAGGCGGTGCTCATCGGCGGCTGGCTCATCGCGCTGCCGGTGCCCTTTTTGCTGATGTGGGCGCCCACATGGGGCTGGATTATCTTCGCCATCTTCTTCCTCGCCGCGGGCATGAGCCTCGAGCAGATCGGTTGGCTGGCGGCCATCTATCCGGCCTGGACGAGTTCTCCGCCAGGAACCTCGTGGTCACCGTGTGCAACAAAGGCGGCGGACGCTCTGAGCAGGCTGCGTCCGATCTTCGCGCAGCGGGTATCGGTCAGGCCCGCTCGCTATGTGGCGGGACCCTGGCGTGGAAGCAGCTTGCTTAGTACTACAACGTCACTTTCGACGTGAGCGCCTTCGGCGAGGCCATGAAACCGAGCCCGAAAAGCGCCCCCGCGTGCTTGATGTTGGCACCGGACAAAGCCCAAGACGACCGGGTGCGGGATAAACGTGATGAATTTGCCGGCCTGGAGCAATCCGAAGATGAATTGCAAGACGCCGGTCAAGATGGTCGCCGCGAGCAGATACTCGAGGCCGTGAGCGGTGTTGCCCCACTGGCTTACGGCTTCTGCAACGCCTGCGAGGAGCCCATCGCTCTGGAGCGCCTCGAGATCCGGCCGGAGTCGCCCATCTGCATGGAGTGCCAGTCGGAGCGCGAGCGCTAGAGTCTCTGCGCATCAAAACTCCCCGCCCTCTTTGGTGATGGCAGGCGCCGGCAAGATTGGGCGGCATCGAGCCCTTGTACTCAACTCCAAGACGGCCTATGTGGAGCGGCACCTCACCCTCGACGAGCTCTCGGAGATTCTCTACGCGCCGAAGAGCGACGACCAGACCACGCCTCTGCTGTACCAGGGACTCGTGAGCCCGCGGGGCGACTCGTTATCGGTGGACACAGGCGAGATCATTCTCGGAGAAGACCGCGCGACGCTCCAAAACGAGCAGACCCTCGACCTCGACACCTCCGAGGTGAGCCTCGAGGGCAAAAAGGCCGTCAAATTCAAGGCGGGCGCCGATGCCGGCGAGTATATCTCGAGTCGCTGCAACGGCGAATTCGAGCCGGCCGCAGTCGAGCTCGGCCCTTGGGCCGCACATCTGGTATGCGGCGGCGACGGCTCGGACGGAGCGGGGCCGAATAGGGCCCAGGACTACAACGCCGCGCGCTCCAACAAGCCGACGTCGATCGCCTGGAACGACCCCGACTCCGACGACGACGGGGCCTCAAGCCCCGAAGGCGTCGGCCGCCTCTGCACCGCGTCCCCAACAAGCACCACCCCCCAGCCAGCCCGACCACGCCTGCCGCTCCGCCCCCCGCGAATCCCACCAGAGCGCTGCCGTGTGAGCCAAGAGCCGAACCCGAACCACCGATGCGTCGATGGCTTCAGCCCGGGACCACGCAGGCGGCCCGAGCCGAGGGATCGCCTCGGGCGTTTTGCTCTCTCAGTTCGACAGCAGCGCTTCGGTCGGCTCCATCCTCGCGGCGCGCTCGGCGGGATACCACCCGAAGACCACCCCCAGGGCGACGGCGATCAGAAAAGAGATTCCCACCGACGGCCACCAGACGGCGGTCTCCCACAGGCCCAGCGCAGAGCTGCCCCACGCGGTCGCCACCCCGCTGGCCACCCCAACGAGGCCGCCGCTGCCGGCGAGCAGCCCCGCTTCGGTCAAAAACTGGTTTCGTATGTCCCGACGCGTTGCTCCCACCGCACGTCGCAGGCCAATCTCGGCGGCGCGCTCGCGCATGGACATCAGCATCACCGCCAGAATGCCGATACCGCCGACCAGCAACGAGATCCCCGCCACGCTGATGACCAGAAGGTTCATCGACGTCGACGTCTCACGCTCGGCCTCGATGAGCGTGGCCTGGTTGTCGATGCTAAAGTCGTCGCGCCCCTGACCGATCCGGTGGCGTGCCCGCAACAGCTCGCGCATCTGGGCTTCGGCTTCCTCGAGCAGATCACCGGAGCGCGCCTGGGCGTAGATGGAGTCCAGGTGCTCCCGGTTGAACACGCGTCGCAGCGCCGCGTCGACGGGGACGTAGATCACATCGTCCAGGTCATTGCCGTTGATGTCGGTGCCGCGAGGCCGGGTCACCCCGGTGACTCGGAAACTCGCCCGGCCCAGGCGGATGTCGCGGCCGACAGGATCGAGCCCTTCGAAGAGGTTTTCGGCGGCTGTGGGCCCGACAATCGCCACCCGACGCCGGCGATTGACTTGATCGACGTCGAAGGGGCTGCCCCTTGCGAGTTGCACGTTGCGAATGGCCAGCCCCTCGGAGGTGATCCCGACCAGCGTCGTATTGGCCGAATTCCCTGCGAAGCGAGCGGCTGTCCCCTGTGAGACCACCCCCGAGGTCCGGCTGACCGCCGGGCAGCTCAGCTCGATGGCGGCGGCGTCTTCCGGGGTCAGGGTGATGACCTTGTCGGTCTGTCGGCTGCGCCCCGGGGTCGGCTGGGTCTGGGCGGCGTTGACGACGATCAGGTTGGTGCCCATCTGGCGTATCTGCTCGACCAACTGTTGCTCGGCTCCCTTGCCCACCGCCACGATGACGATGACGGCGGCGACCCCGACGACGACGCCGCTGATGCTCAAGAAGGTGCGCAGCGGCCGGGCGCCGAGCATGCGCAGAGAGATTCGCAGGGTGGCCAGTCGGTTCATCGCAACGCGTCCACGGGGTCGAGCGAGGCGGCCTTGGTCGCCGGGTAGACCCCGAAGCCCACCCCCACGACCAGCGCGACCACCACCGCCAGTGCGAAGGGCTGCCAGGAGAGCACGACCGGCAGTGGGCTGAGCTGGCCGAGCAGAAGGCAGCCTGCCGCGCCGAGCAGGCCCCCGGTGGCGCTGCCCAGAAAGGCGACGAATAGCGATTCGACCAAAAATTGGTTGCGAATGTCGGCGCGGGAGGCGCCCACGGCACGACGCACGCCGATCGCGGAGGTCCTCTCGTCGACCGACATGAGCATGATATTCATCACGACGACCCCGCCGATCAGCAGGCTAAGCGCGGCCACGATGCCCAGCAGCCACGACAACTTGCCGGCCATGCCGCGCACCAGGCCGGCGATGACCTCGGGGGTGATCAGCCGAAAGTCGTCCTCGCGGTCCGCGCCGATCCGGTGCTGTTTTCGCATCACGCGCCGCACCCGCTCGGCGACCGCGGCGGTATCGGTGTCCGGCTTGACCTTGATTCGCACATAAGTGATGTGATCTTGGTTGAAGATGCGCCTCATGCCGGTGGTCAACGGCACGAGGACCCGGTTGTCGAAGTCAGTACCCATCGGGCTCGTGCCGCGAGCGTCGAGCACTCCGCTGACCTGACAGCGCGACTTGTCCAGTTGGATGAACTCGCCGATGGCCGCCCCCTCGCCGAACAACTCCTCTTTGACCGTCTCGCCGATGACGCAGGTGCGCCGCTTCGCAGACACGTCCGATGCCGAGATGGGCTCTCCGCGGGAGACGTGCCAATCCCAGGCTCGGTGCCAGTCCGACTCGACGGCGAATACAGTCGCTCGGGTCTGCGAGCCGGTGGCCTTCAGGGACACCTTGCGCTCGAAGGCTGCCGGCGTGGCGATCTCGATGCCCGAGATCTCGTCACGGATCGCTTCGGCGTCTTCGAGGCGCAGCGTGGTTACGTTTGTGTCCGGCGGTGGTTTATCCTTTCCGCCGCCGGCGATCAGCATGATCGCCCGCGAGCCAAATCCCTCCACACGTTCGGTGACCTTTTCTTCGGTGCCGTTGCCCACCGCCATGATCACGACCAGCGCGGCGATGCCGATGGACGTGCCCACGGTCATCAGGAAGGTTCGAAGTTTATTGGCGAGGAGCGTGCGAGACGCTTCGCGGACGGTGCTCGAGAGTTTCATTGGGGGATCTCGTGACTACGGTCAACGGTGTGATTCGAGGTGGGTTCACTTCGGTCTTCGCCGCGCGGCTCCTCGGTGAGGCGGCCGTCTTCGAGCACGAGGAGGCGATCGGCTCGCTCGGCGTCGGAGCGGTCGTGGGTGATCATGACGATGGTCCGCCCGGCGGCGTTGAGCTGGTCGAAGATGTCCAGCACCTGCCGGCCGGTCTCTTCATCCAGATTGCCGGTGGGCTCGTCGACCAGCAGGATTTCGGGTTGATTGGCCAGCGCCCGGGCGATGGCGACCCGCTGTTGTTGGCCGCCGGACAGTTGGCCGGGCCGATGCTCCAGCCGCTCGCCCAATCCGACCTCCTCGAGCGCTGCTACGGCGCGTGCCCTCGGGTTTTTGGGAGGAACGGCGGCGTAGATCAGGGGCAAGGAGACGTTTTCGACGGCCGTCGCGCGGTCGAGCAGGTGAAATTGTTGGAAGACGAAGCCGATTTTTTGGTTGCGAAGCTGCGACAGCGCGTCATCGCCGAGGGCGGCGACGTCGACTCCGTCGAGCAAATATTGGCCGGCGCTGGCTCTGTCGAGGCAACCGATGATGTTCATCAATGTCGTCTTGCCGGCCCCCGACGGGCCCATGATGGCGACGTATTCACCGGCGGCGACCGTCAGGCAGAGCCCCTCGAGCACGGGCGTCTCGACGCCTCCGTTGATGTAGGTCTTGTCCAACTCGTCGATGTCGATCATCGGTTCTCCCTATTCGGTTTCAGATCGGGCTCAGCTTTAGATCGGGCTCAGACTCAGCTCGGATCGCTCGGTGAGGGCGGCTCCAATAAGATGGTTTCACCGCCGTCGAGTCCCTCGACGACCTCCACCCATTGGCCGTCTCGCGCTCCCAGCTTCACCTCGCGAGGCTCTACTGCGGACCCGGCGCGGGCGTAGACGACGTCGCGGCCGTCGACTCGTTCGATGGAGCGCGCCGGAACGGCCAGCACGTCATCTCGTCGCTGGCGAAAGATGGTCACGTCCGCGGTCATCTTCGGGCGCAGCAGTCGGGCGTCGGGCGCTGATAGGTCGATGACGACCCGGTAGTAGACCACGTCGTCGTCGGTGAGCGCGTTCGGATAAATGGTTCGTACGCGGCCCTCGAAGTCGCGCGCCGGGTGGGCGTCGACGCTGAACTGCACCTCTTGGTCGGGCTCGACCTTGGCGATGTCGACCTCGTCGACGAAGGCGTCGACGCGGAGCCGGTCGAGATCGAGGATCGTCACGAACGTCGGCGCCTGCAGGCCGGCGGCGACGGTCTCGCCCTCGTCGGTCGACACGGAGGCGACGGTCCCGTCGATGGGGGCTCGAATGGTCGCGTATGATAGTTGCGTGCGGGCATCGGCCAGGGAGGCTTTGGCCGCTCGGACGCGCGCTCGAGCCCCTTCGAGGTCGTGTCGATGGGTCTGCTTGGCGTTGGCCAGGCTCGCACGCGCACTGTCGAGCCGGGCGGTGGACACAGCGAGCAGCTTTAGCGCGGCGTCGCGCGCCTGCTTGGATGCATAATCTTGGTCGGCGAGTTGTCGCTGCCGGACGCTCTCGTCTCGCGCGAAACTCTTCTCGGCTCGCCACCGGTCGACCTCGGCGCGGGCCTGCTCGATCTGTCGAGGCCCGGCGCTCTGTACGGCGGCCAAGTCTGCCTCGGCCTGGTCGACCTCGGCCTGGCGCCGGTCAACCCTCGCCTGCAAGTCCTCGCTCTCCAGCGCGGCGAGCAGCTGGCCGTCGTCGACGCGATCACCGATATTGACGTGGAGTCGGTCGACTTTTCCGGAGACGCGCGCGCCGACCTCGATCTCGGCGCCGACCATCGGCTCGACCGAACCGGTCGCTCGGATGGTCGACGAGAAGGTACGGCGCTCGACTTGCGTCGTCTGCACCTCGTCCTCGGCGGGCTCTCCCCCGAAGGGCTGCCACCCCAAGAGCGCCATTGCGATTGCGGCCACACCGGCGACCAGCGCAAGCCCTCCACCCATCTTTGTCAGACGACTCACTATCGTTTACTCCGCTCCCTTTTTGTCGCAATCGTGGCCCTTTTTATGGCCCTGGTGTGCCTGCTCGCCGTGTGCCTCTTTATGGTCACCGCAGTCGTGGCCTTCTTTGTGCCGCTTGGCGTGTTTGCCACAACCTTGGCCGTCGGCTTTGCGGGCGAATTTGGTCTGGAAGCGCTCGACGAGCTTCGAGTTCTCGGAGCTGACCGTGACGCGCGCACCGTCGGAGAGTTGCTCGACTTCGGCACTGGCGCCCTTGTCTTGGAGGTGTTTGGCCTTCTTACCGTCGGCCTCGAAGCGCGAGGCCCACTTTTGGATCTTTTCGATCGACTCCGCATCTTCGGAGCGCAACGTCAGCTGCGCTCCATCGTCGGTATTCTCCGCGACGACCTCGACGTCTTCATCGGCGAACGGGCAGCTCTGGGCTTTGTCGCCGCCCGGACAGGCGACGGCGGGCTGGGCGAATCCGACCACTCCGGCGATCGACAAGGACAGCGCAGCGAATAGCCACAGGACGTTTCGGTAGTTATTGATGACGTTTGGCATGATGTCTCCTCATTCTGAGATATCTATTGATGAAAATCTGGAGCGTCTATTGAGTCAATTATGAGTCGAATAGGTAGTAGTCTTTCGCCCCTCCTACGGCTCGGTGACCGTGATATAGGTGTCTACCAGTGAGCCTTCCGGGGCCTCGGAGAGAACATCGAGCCCGTAATAGGCCCGGGGAGTTTCGAGCGCGGGGTCTGCGGTCGGCGAAGAGTTGGGCGTCCACCAGACGTCGGCGCCTAGCAGCACGCCGAGGCCGAGTCCCAACAGGAGCATGGCGGCGGCGGCCACTCGTCGGGCGCGCTCGGGCGTCGGGCCGATCGTCCAGCGCGGGGGACGCCCCGGCTGCATCGGCGTCGACGTCGGTTTGTCCGCTCGCTCGGCTGCTCGTTCGGCCGCCCGTTCGAGGACCCGTTCGGCGAAACCAGCGGGGATCTCCGGTGCCGGGCGTCCCCCGTCGAGCATCTGGCAGACGGCCTGGATGCGCTCGAGCTTTCGCTGACACTCGACGCAATCGTCGAGGTGGAGCTCGACGGCCGCCCGACTCGCCGGGCTGAGCTCACCGTCTTGGTAAGCATGGAGCCTTGTTGTGGTCTCATCACAATTCATGGCGCGGTCCTGGTCATGGCGCGGTCCTCGTTGGGTGACGCCGCCTTCATCTGGTTAAACGGACGAGGCGGGATAATCCCCCGGAGAAAGTGACGTTTTCGTATCGTTCATGAGTTCACAAACTCGGTGAGTTCTAGCTCCAGGGCTTTTCTCCCCCTGGCCAGCAGGCGCTCGACGGCCTTGGAGCTGACATCCATGGAGGCGGCGATCTCCTTATAGCTGAGGCCCTCGAAGTGGAATAAGCTCACCGCGGCGCGCTGGCGTGCGGGCAGTTTTTCGAGGGCTCGGTGGACCTCGTCTCGCGCCTCTCGGCGTTCGACGTGTCGGGCGGGGGAGCGCCGCTGATCCGAGATGATCGGCGGATCATCGGTGTACAGAGGAGACATTTTGTCGAGCCGGTCCAGGCAATGCCGGGTGACGACTCGGTATAAATAGGTCCGGAAAGAAGCGGTGGGCTGGTAGCGGTCGGCGGCCTCGAGGATCTTCAAAAACGCCTGCTGGGCGGCGTCTTCGGCTTCTGCCTCGTCGCCGAGTATGCCGAAGGCGACCCTCCACGCGGTCTTCTGGTGGCGCCGGACGAGCTCGCCAAACGCATCCAGATCTCCCCGGGCGACCAACTCCATGCATTGTTGGTCGACGCTTCGTTGGTCGCGACACGGTTGGTCACCGCTTTGTTGGTCACGACTCGTCAAAACGGGGCTGGTCCGTGTCCATCAGTGTGGTCCGGTGACATCGGCCCCGGGCAGTGAGACTGAGAGCGCAACAGGTCGAATAACTGGGCCTGCTGTTTGCTGTCGAGGATCTGCTTTTCGGCCAACAGATGGTCGACGACCAGCTCCTGCATCTGGCGCTGGCCCTCTGCGATCTGGTCCTGCTTGGCTCGAATGGCGTCCCGATCGGTCTGGCCCGCCTCCACCAAATCGAGCAGCTCGGTGCGGTGGCGATGCATCTGGCGACAGAGCTGCTGTCGGGAGGCGCGAAATTCTTCTTGGATGGGCTCGAGCTTCTCCATTTGGGCGTCGCTGGCGTCCAGCTCACGCTGGATGAAGCAGGTCTTCTCGCCGCTGGCCCCACCGCAGCCGTGTCCGTCGTGGGAGCCGAAGGAATGCACGGCCCAGACGGCCACAAAGGCGATATTCAGGCCCACGGAGAACACGACCAACATCGGTCGAAGCCATGTTAGAACTTGCTTCATAATATCTCTCGGTTGTGCAGGAATCGGGGCGCTTCTCCAGCAATGGGGTTCGATGCAACGTGATCGTAAGCCTGTCCGCTGAGGCTGGCGCCCCTTCCACCGTACAAACGGGCGAGGCGCCATAATCCCCCGCAAAAATGTCAGCCGTGTGGTTCACGAAGGAGCGTGATCGGCATTTGATACTACAATGTCACTTCCCTCGCGGCGCCTCGTCGGCCCATGAATCCGATGCCCGCATTGCCGTCTTTCGACGATGCTCAACCGCCTCGCCTATGAGTTCTTGGTTCTTGGCTCTTGCCTCGATTTGCATTCGTCTTTACCAAGAACCAAGAATCAAGAACCGCGACAATTGGCAACGGGTGTACGAAAGGTCGAAGACGTCGCGGTAACCACGAGACTCACGTATTGGTACTCAGGAATACATCATGGCAAAGATCGACTACGCGACCACAATTACGGGCATCGACGGTCAGGAGAAGACCCTGGCCGATTACCGGGGCAAGGTCCTGCTCATCGTCAATACGGCCAGCGAGTGTGGTTTTACCCCGCAATTCGACGGGCTCGAGGCGTTGTGGCAGGAGTTTGGCGATGAGGGGCTCGTGGTGCTGGGCTTTCCGTGCAATCAATTTGGCGGCCAAGACCCGGGCAGCAACGAGGACATCGCCGGCTTCTGCCGCTCCAATTACGGCGTGACCTTTCCGATGCACGAGCGCGTCGAGGTCAACGGGGACGGGGCGCATCCGCTCTTCGAGCAGTTAAAGGAGGGGGCACGAGGCTTGCTCGGGACGACCAAGATCAAGTGGAACTTCACCAAATTCCTGGTCGGCCGCGACGGCACCATCATCGATCGATACGCCCCGGCCACCAAGCCCGAGGCGCTCGAGGAAGATATTGCTGCTCAGTTGCGGGAGTAGGGAGAATGCGGAGGGAGGACTCGGAGGCGAAAAACGCCGCTCACATCGCCGCACGCGGCCACTTTGCAAGTCGCGGATGAATCGCAGAATACCGTGGCCACGTGCGGCGGAGAGCCTGTCGGTCATTACTGCCCGTTGAGGCAGCCCGGCGCGCCTGCGCCTTGGGGAGTCAGCTTCTCGATGGCGTTGTCGGTGTCGACGCTGACGTAGATATTGCCACATTGGTCGACGTCCACCCCGTTGAAGATATACGTCGGGGGCACGCCTGCAGGTCCCTGGAGGCCGACGTCGAGGCCGTCCTCGACCACCGTCTTTTGACCGGTGGTCGGGTCGATGCGGGTGAGCTGGTCGGTGCCGGTCTCGACGACCAGCAGAGTGCCGTCGTTATCGACGGTCATGCCCTCGGGGAACGAGAGACCCCAGGCGACCATCTCGGGGGTGGCCAGCGGCTGGCCGCCCTGGGCGATGCGCAGCACGCGGCCGGTCGCCCAGTCGGCGACCCACAACGAGTCGCCGTCGGTGGCCAGGCCGGTGGGCACCGGCACCTGAGCCATCGGGATGGTGTCGTTGGTGCCTGCCGGTCGGCTGACCACGCGGTTGGTGGCGAGCTCGGCGACGACGAGATCCCCATCGTAGCGCACCGCGTTGAGCGGCACGGCGAAGTCTTGATGGCTCTCGACGACCGCATGCACCGCCGGGTCCCAGACCTGCACGACATTGGCGAACCAGGAGGTCGTCAGCAGTCGGCCGGCGTCGCTCTTGGCCGAGATGGGCGCCGACAGCGGAGACACGCCGATGACCGCGTGGGCCTCGGCGGTCTGCTGGCCGGTCTGGGCGTCGAAGCCCTTGATGGACAGCGCGTCGGCGATGAATACCGACTCGCCGCCGTCGTAGGGGACCACGGCGACTCCGCCGGGAGCGACGATACCCTCGTCGGTCAAGCTGCGGGTCTTGCCGTTGGGAAGCACCTTGCGCACCCAGCCGTCGTGCGAATTGGTCAGATAGATGTCGTCGTCTTCGTCGATGGCCAGGTTGTCTGCGCCGGCCGACTCGACCTGGGCGACCACTTCGCTGGTGTCGGTGTCCAGATCATAGGCGATGACCTGGCCGGCCAGTTGGTCGACCACGTGCAGAATACCCTCGGAGTTGAATTTGACCGCCGCAGGCACCTCGAGACCGTCGAAGATCTCGGTGGTCGCTCCGCTGTCGACATCGACGCGGACCACCGACTGGCCGAACCAAAGCGGCCCGTACAGCTCCCCGTCGGGTCCGAAGTCCATGGCGTTGAGCCCCATCAATCCGGAGGCGACCATCCGCGGCGGGGCGTCCCCGTCGGGGTCGAGCTCGTAGAGCTCATCGCCCAAAAACACCCGCGTGACGAATAGGCGCCCGTCGGGCGAGAAGGCGATCGCGTTGACCCCGGCGCCGAGCTGGGCGACGGTTTCTTTGACGCCGTCGGGAGTCAGCCGGCCCACCTCACCGGTCAAAAACGAGGTCCAGTACAGCGAGCCGTCCGGGCCGAACGCCAGATCATCGGGCGATTCAACCCCGCGCTCCGGACCGATGCGATCGAGGATCTCGCCGGAGTCGGGATCGACGACCCCGATGCTCCGGCTGAGCACACTGGCCACGTAGATATTGCCATCCGGGCCCATCCGCATGCCGTTGGTGGCGTGGAACTCCGCCCCGTCGGCGAGCGTCTTGCGCAAATAGGTTCCGCCGGTGGTCGGCGAGGCTTGCCCGAGCGCCGATTCTGCCGTCCGGGTGGGCTCGGATTGTGAGGGACTCGTGTCGCCACAGGCCGTCAGACAGAGCGCCCCGGCCAGAGCAATTGTGAGCCACGATGCGGCGCGTGATGGTTCGGCGAACATCATAAAGATCTCCCATACATACGATCTGCGGAGTCGAATTGTAGCCCGGGGGCATTTCTACTCTGAGGATAGGCCAGCCCGGCGGGAGATGCAACCGGACTCTGTCGACAATTGTCGGTATTCGCTGTCGACGGATGTCGCCGAGGTGCCGTCGCGCCACTAACCCGGCGAAATCCATCGATTCCTCGCGATTCTACTCCGCGACGGGAGCTTCCTCGGCCCGGTCCACAGCCTCGGGCCTTGGTTTGCCGGCGACTGCGCGCACCTGCTCGCGCACCTGTTCGAGCAGTTGCTCTTGTGGGTCGCCGCCTCCGCGGGCCCCGCCCTTGGTGAGGATCTCGCTGGTGCCGCGCCGAAGACGCTCTTCTTCTTCCTCGGTGAGCTCCTTGGCGGTGATCACGATGACCGGCACGTCTTGGTAGGCGTCGCGGCCGCGAAACTGACGCAGAAATTCGAAGCCGTCCATCTGCGGCATCATCAGGTCGAGCAGGACCAGCTCGGGCTCGAGTCGGTCGAGGAGGTCGAGGCCGAGTTGGCCGTTTTCGGCCTCGGCGACGTTCCACCCGTCCTGCTGCAGCGTGCGCCGCAGCAGCGTACGGGTCGGCTCGTCGTCCTCGACCACCAAGACGTCGCCGGGGTTGGTATTCGGCTGCCGGTAGGCGTTGAGGATGTCGACGAGTCGCTGGCGGTCGATCGGCTTGACCATATAGTGGTCGGCGCCCAGCGAGTAGCCGCGCGCGCTCTCATTGACCATGGTGACCATGACCACCGGGATATCGGCCAGATCGGGGTGCTCTTTGAGCTTGGATAGCAGCGTCCAGCCGTCCATCGATGGCATCATCACGTCGAGGGTGATGGCCGTGGGATGGAGCTGTTCAGCAAGCAAGAGCCCCTCTGAGCCGCTGGCGGCGGTGGCCACCGCGAAACCCTCGCGCTCGAGCACGCGGCGCAACAGGTCGCGCATGGTCGGGTCGTCGTCGATGACCAGCACGGTCTGGCCGCTGCTGTCGGCCCGCGCCAAAGGCTTTGGGCCCGAGCGCGGACCCGGGTATTCCTCGGAGGGCTCTGCGGCGCCCATATTGATCGCCAGCCGAACCGTAAAGAGGGTTCCCTCGTCCGGGGTCGATTCGACGTCGATGTCGCCGTCGAGCAGCGCACAAAAATGGCTGGTGATGGTCAATCCGAGACCCGTGCCGCCGAACTCGCGGGTCGTCGACGAATCCGCCTGAGTGAACGCCTCGAAGATCTTGTCGAGCTGCTCCTGGGTCATCCCCACCCCGGTGTCCTCGATCTCGCAGACGAGCTGGTCGTAGTCCTCGTCGGGCATCACCCGCATGGTGATGTTGCCGTCGGTGGTGAATTTGCACGCGTTGCTCAACAGGTTGAACAAGATTTGGCGCACCTTGGTGGCGTCCGAATTCATGTAGCCGAGCTCGTCGCTGACCTCCATGCGCAGCGTGTTGTGATTCTTGTCAGCCAGCGGCGCGATGGTGCTGCGGATGTCCTCGATCAGCTCGCCGACGTCGAACATCTCGACGTGGGTGGTCATCTTGCCCGCCTCGATCTTCGACAGATCGAGGATGTCGTTGATGATCGCCAGCAGGTGGGTGCCGGCGGTGCGGATGCGGTTCAGATCGGGGACGAATTCGGCCACGGCTTCCATGCCCTCGACGCCGTCTTCTTGCATGAACCGGATCTCCTCTTTGATCATCTCGGAATAGCCGATCACCGCGTTTAGCGGCGTGCGAAGCTCGTGGCTCATATTCGCCAAAAACGCGCTCTTGGCCTGGTTGGCCTCGATGGCCTCGTCGCGGGCGTCGCGAAGCTGTTGGTCGGCCTGTTTGCGCTCGGTGATGTCGCGCAGCACCAGCACCGTTTTGTCCTCGAGGCTGCCAAAGGCGATCTCGGCTGGAAAGGTGGCCTGGTCGCCCCGACGGCCGGTGTGCTCGAGGGACTCGCCGAACGCTTCGGACTCGGCGGCGGAGGTCAACGTCTCGGAGTCGAGGGTGCTGATCAGCTCGCGGATATCTCGGCCTAACATATCGTCGCGCTCACGCGAGAAGATGTGCGCGGCGGCTTTGTTGGCGGTGAGCACTTCGCCCTCGGTGTCGACGGTGATGATGCCGTCGGGGGCGGTCTCGAGCACCGCGCGCGTCTCGGCTTCCTTTTCGCGCAACTGGTCGGTCAGCCAGGTCTGCAGATTGTCCTTGAGGTTGAGGATGATAAACGCGGTCACCCCCATTCCGATCAGGCTGACGCCGCGCTGGATCGTGGCGACCTTCGGAGGCAGTTGGGTCGGAAAGGTATAATCCATCAGGGTGGCGACCAGGACCGCCGCCCAAGTTCCCACGACAAGCCACAGCCAGGCCTTGGCCATGCGCGTGCCGAGAAATAGGCTGGCCAGCAGCGGCAGCATCGTCAGCCACACGATCGCCGGGGCGAGGAGCCCGCCGTTTTGGTGGATCAGCCAGATCAACAACACATAGACCGGCGTGACGATGACGTGGCCGGCGATGTCCATCCGTCCCGTCGAGCGCAACACCAAGGGAGCGGTGGAGACCGTCGTGCCGCACAAGACCAGGCCGATCGCCGCGTATAGCGAGCCACCGGCAAACGAAATGCTGGCGGCGAGGAACGCCCAGAACACCACGGTGAAGGTCGTCTTGACGCCCATTCGGGCGCGCTTGCGCTCGATTCCGGTGTCGTCGACGAGGTCGTCGGGGATAAAGTAATTGATCAGTCCGGCCATATTGAATTGGCGTCTCGCCACGTCTTGTAGAGCTCAGTGAAGTCGCCTCTCGGAGGCGACTGCGCGTGTCCTTGGTTCTCACGTCGAGATTGGCCCGGCGATTCTCCACGTATCACGACGGGGAGCCTACAATCCATGACGGATCGTGGCAACTTTAGCTACTTTTGAAGACGCCGCGAATCGTGGTGCAGCGTCCGATGCCCCCGGCCAATGGGCGTTTCACTGTCACCTGCTCTACCACATGAAGGC
>JBKGZI010000112.1:0-14136 GCA_046545675.1 Persicimonas sp. | reverse complement strand
ACGGCAAAAGCGGGGAGGGGGTCTCTCGCCAACCTACCGCCGATGAACACACCCTGACGACACGGGTGTGCTCGGTTTCGGTGGCGCCATTGGAGCGACGCCGTCCCTGGCGTCGGGGGCGTCATGCGGCGCTGGGTCGCCGGGCGCTCTCAGGCTTCCACGCCCACGGCGTCCAGAAACGCCTCGAGCCAGTCGGTAGGGAACGGCACGCTGCCAAAATAGGTGCGCCGCGCGCGGTTTCCGTGGAAGTCGCTGCTCGCGGTCTTCAAGAGCCCGAAACGGTCGGCGAGCTTGCGGTAGCGCCGCGACGCGCTGCGATCGTGGCTGGGGTGGACGACCTCGATGCCGTCGAGGCCGGCGTCGGCCCACTCCTCGATGGCGTCGTCGAGGTCGTATTGGCCGGGGTGAGCGAGCACGGCGAGGCCGCCGGCGCGCTGGATGAGGGAGATGGCGTCGGTGACACTGGGCCACTCGGTGACCACGTGAGCCGGCCCGCCGGTGTGGAGCCAGCGATCGAAGGCATCTTGGACGCTGTCGACCTGGCCGGCCTTGGCGAGCGCCGCGGCCAGGTGCGGCCGGCCCAGCACGGTGCTCTCGGCGCAGGCCTCGACCTGCTCGATGGTCATCGAGACGCCGAGCTCGTCGAGACGATCGATCATGGCGTGCATACGCTGGCGACGGCTCTCGATGCGTCGTCTCGAATAATCCTCGATGATCTCGCCTTCGGGATCGAATCCGTACCCCAGCACATGCACCGAGGTGCCCCAGAAGGCGCTGATCTCGATGCCCGGGATGAATTGGATGCCGAAGGCTTCTGCGGCCTCCCTCGCCTCGGCGCAGCCGTAGCAGTTGTCGTGGTCAGTCAGCGACCAGATCTCGATGCCCTCTTGGTGGCAGAGCCGGCCGACCTGCGCCGGGGAATGCGTCCCGTCGCTCGCCGTCGAGTGTGAGTGGAGCTCAGCACGATGCGTCATATTCGCTGACGACTTGCTCATAGTCTCGCTCGCTGGTTTCTGTTGGCTCGTGTGCCGATTCTTCTTTTCGTGCGTGCGCGGCATCTTCGATCGCACCGGACCGCATCGAGTCGGCCCCGATCGAGCCGGCGTCTGTTGAGGGGTGAGCATCTGCCCGCTCGACGGATACGTCAAGCGCGCCGTCCGCGCCTTCGGTTGGTGTGGGGGTGTGGGCCACGGCCGCCCGGGCCTGTTCCTCCTGACGCATCTCGCACAGCTCATCGACCGACAGGCTCTTGAGCTGGACCTCCTGGGCGAGTTGCTCGAGGCTCGAAAGTGATTCGGAGAGGCCGGGGTCGGTCGACGCGCTGGTGGCGTGCTGGACCAGGGTCAGGTGTAGCTTTTCGAGGGTGGTCACCGAGCGCTGCAGCCTCGATTCGAGGCGTGTGCAGGCCAGTTGGACCCGCTGGCGCATCTCCAATTGCTGGTACGCCTCGAGGCTGGCCTGCTCGATTTCGGCCGCCAGCGCCGGGTCTTCGGTGTCGTCGAGTCGCCCCTCGAGCCGCTCGATGCGCCGCTCGAGGCGCCTGCCGCCCTTCTCGTCGATGGTCCGCCCCAGATCGTCGAAGCGCTCGGCCAGCGCGAGCAGCGCGCCGACGGTATCAGCGGCGATCTCGCGCGCCCGGTGACGGGTGTCGTCTTGCTCGGCGCGCGAGCACTCTCGCAACACCTGATGATAGAGCTCCTTGGCCGACTCCAGATAGTCGCGCACCACCTCGCTGTGGCGGCTGATCGCCTCGTCCAGCCGGCCGGCGATTTCCTCGTCGTCGAACTCGAGATCGCTCGCGCCCGCCGCCACCGCCAAAAACAGCCCCCAGGTGGTCCCGGTGAGTGCATGGCTGAGGAAGGTACCTTCGATCGGAGCTAGCAAACCGGTCTCGAAGAGGGTCGCCGAGGTGAAGACGCCGCCTGCCATTGCCGCGCCAAATAGCGCCCAGGTCGACGCCTTCCTGGCGCGGCTTTGCGGCCGATCGAAGGTCAGCGCCGCGCCGATGAAGGCTCCCCCCACAGCGGCTCCCCAGATGGACGCCAATGGCAACGCCGCTGCGGCGATGCCTCCCATGAGCACCCCGCCGATGAGGGCGAGGATCAAGCGCACCAGCGCTGTATCCTCGCGAGGATCGAGCCCGTTGATCACCAGCCCGACGACGGCCGCAAAACCCAGCGCCCCGAGCGCCTCGACCTCGCGGCCGACCACAAGCTCGAGGATGCTGACCACTATCCCCCCCAAGAACCCGCCGCCGAGTAGGCCGAGCAGGTGGCGCTCGAAGATCTCTTCGTGTCTCAATATTGCGCTGGCAGACATATCGCACCTCGATGCGTTCTCTGTGTGATTGGCGCTGTGGAATTCACGCTCGATGCTCGTCGTCGCCGACGCTGGTAGAAGATTCGCCGGCGACGACTTTCTGTACCCTCAGCGCCCGCTTCAGAAGGAGCTCTTGTCCTTCATGATCATGCGGCCGCGGGCCTTCTTGGACTTGATTGTGCGCTTGCCCGCGGCCGACGACGGAGCCGATCGCTGCATATTGCTGGATGTACCCGACAGCTCGCGATCTGCCTTGTCGAAGCTTTTATCCTCCAGGTTGTACTTCTCGCGAGCCTTCCGCAGAGATCGCCGTTGATTGCGAAGTTGCTCCTGCGCCTGTGCCGTGTTGCCATCTTGATAGGCGGCCATGGCCACCTGCAGGCTGTTGGCGACCTCGACCTGCTGTACACGCGAGATGACCTCGGTGTTGACCATCTCCTCGGTCTTCTCGACGTCGTCGGTGACGACGGCTGCGAGCTCGAGCGTGTGGTTCTTGTCCTTATCGTCGGTGATGTCTTGGTAGCTCAAGTCCACGCCCATGATGGGCAGTTTACCGGCTTTGTCGGCGGTCGGTCGAAGCTTGAGCAGGATATTCTTGGTCTGGCCGGACTGGAACTCGGCCAGCGAGACGAGCACCTGATCGCGGGTGCGCTTGTGGGAGAAGCCGTATAGCTGCTCGAGCTCGACGCCGTCGGGCAGCGTGATCACCAATGAGGTCTTGCGCGCGACCGTCTCGGCGAGCGCGTCGAACTCCGACTCCAGGATGGAGACGACCGTGTCGGGCTTGTCGATGAAATAGTAGTTGCCCGAAGCCTCGTCGGCCATCGCCGACATCAAATCCTCGTTATAGTCGAGCCCGACGCCCATGGTCGTCAGCGACACCCCCTTCTGGAGCGATTGACGGGCCATCTGACGCAGTTGGGGGATATGGGTGGTACCGACGGTCGCCCGGCCGTCGGAGAGCATCACGACGCGGTTGATGGACTCCTGGCTCTTATTTTGCTGGACCTGCTGAGTGCCGCGGGTAAAACCGCCGCTGATATTGGTGCCCCCGGCGGCGCCGAGCCTGTCGATGCTCGCCCGCATGCTCGCCTTGGCGGCCTCAGTGGCTCGCCGGGAGCTGATGTCGACGCTGACGTCGGTCGAGTAGGAGACGATCGACAGGCGGTCGTGCGGGCCGAGTTCGTCGACCAGCCGCTGAGCGGCGCGTTTGGCGTATTGCATCTTGGTGCCGTTCATCGAGCCGGACCGGTCGATGACCAGCGCCATGTTGAGCGGCGGCCGCGCCCCTCCTTCGACCTCTTTGGCCTCGATATCGATCGCCGCGTAGGTCTCATCGCTGGTGCCGCTGGCCAAGTAGCCGTGGGACATGCCCGCCTCGATGGACAGCGTGCCGTCGGCCGACGCATCGGTGGTCGGCGTGGGTCGGTCGTCGGCGGGGGGCTCCACAGGCGTCGGATCGGGGGTGGTCGTGGTCACCTCGGGCGGCTCGACGGGCTCTTCCTCGGGGCGAAAACGGTAAAATAACGCGGTAGCCAGCAACAGGCCGGCGATGACGGCGATCGTTCCAAGACGTTTCATCGGGTGCCTCCTCGAGCGAGTCAGGGTCGTTGTTCTGTGTCATTGGGTTCGAACGCAGACTTGGCCGAAACGATCTAAAAAAGTTTTGGACGGGCGAAGATCTTCTGTGGTGCGTGACTTCACCTCTGGACACATCTAAGATTTAAGGGTGCCTACTCGCCGCCCCTGCACCCCCGACGTCTGACCGCCTCATGCCGATACGGCTCTCCACAGTGGCGCTGATCATCTGCCTGACGGCGACCGTCGTCGGCCTCGCCGCGACGGCGCACGCCGGCACCTGGCCTGCCTCGTCGAATCGGGCCGGCGCGCACTACTCTTTCGAGGACCATTCGCCTCTCTGGTTTCAGGAAAACGGCTTTTTGATTCCGCGCGACGATTTCCCCGTCCAGATGGTATTGGTCGGCGAGCCTCCCGAGGGGCTCACGCTCGCCGAGGTCGAGCGGGCCGCGCGGCACGTGGCCGAGGAATGGTCGTCGGTGCCCTGCTCTTCGGCGCGCCTGGAGTACGCCGGGGTGCGCGACAGCGCCGATGAGCTAGGCGCCGGGGAATATCCGTTCGTCTTTGCCGACTCGCAGCAGAGCAACTGCCTGCCCGACGACGTCATCGCCTGGACGAGCCACCAGTCTTGCGGAGCGTTCCCGGCCGAGTCGGTCTATCTGAATACGCGCCGATTCCGATGGGTCGCCGAGCCCAGGCCGTTCCAGCCGGCGGTCATCGACCCGTCCAACGAGGCGTTGGAGGTCGATCTCGACAGCGTGTTGACCCACGAGTACGGCCATGTGCTGGGGCTGGCCCACAGCCTGGACCCGCTGGCGACGATGTACGCAGCTTATAGGCCCGACGGCGGCCAGGCAGCCCTGGCCGTCGACGACAAATTGGGGATGTGCTCGCTGTACGAAGCCTCGCAGGCGAGCGACGAATGCCGAAGCGGGCGCGACTGCGGGTTGACCGAGACCTGTGAGCCGGTCGACGGCCTGTGGATGTGTCACGAGTTTCGCGGGGAGTTGGGCGATGCTTGCGCGCCGGACCGGCTGGTATGCAACGAGGCGTGTGTATTGCCCCCCGCAGGCCAGCGCTACGGCTATTGCACCGTCGAGTGTGGCCCGGGAGCGGGTCCCTGCCCACAGGACTTCGAATGTGTGGAAGGCCTTGTCAACGACGACCAGCGCCACTGCGAGCGGTTGACCCGGCCCGAGGAGCCGAGCTGCGCGTCGGGCGGCCCTGCTGAGGGCTCGCCGGTGTCTGTGTGGCTGGTGTTGGGAGTCGCCGGGTGGCGGCTTGCCAGGCGGGTGCCTCAAAGCCTCACTCTAAGACCATCTGCTCGATGATCTCTTGAAAATCCGGATAATAGCGCTCTCGCGCATCACTCGGGAAGAAGCCCACGACAATGAACGCAGACTCGTCGTGGTGGTACTGCCAGACGATCAATCGAAATTTCCGCTTCTTTGACGACGTCTCGTATTCGGTCTCGAGGCCTTTTTTGTCTCCGTAGTCTGCATCCTTGCGCACTTCTTGTTTTTCAAAGCCGGCCTTCTGCAGATTGGAGTGAAACGAGGTAAAGAAATAATCGCTCTGGTCGGGTTTGACGTGCGGGCTGACCCGAATTTCGATCTGTGTTTCCCGGTCACCGGCGGCCCGGAAGACTGCCGCTACGCCTTTGCCGGCCTCGCCCGACACCCAACCCTCGGGGCGGGTAAACTGCGCGCCGTTGGCCTCATCGATCACGATTTTCGCGCGCATGTCGGGCCGTTCGTCGTCGTCTTGGGCGTGCACCGTCACACTCACGGCGACCACGGTGAGGGCGCTGGCGACTGCGAGCATCCATTTATACATGATTTCTCCGGGCCAATGATCGAGGGCTGCGTTCGCTCGCAATCCCGTTGTGGCTTGGGGATGGGCGCATCTTTGGGTTTACCAACCAACGCAGCTCTCAGTAGATCGCGCGTACCCATGCCGAGCGACTATATTATCTAAATATACGGCAAATTGCGATTACTCAAAACACAACGACCCCGACGGTCAATCGCCGCCGAGGTCGTCTATCGCTTCAGTGGAGCCGAGAGAGCTTATTCTTCGGTGAAGCTCATCTTGTCGACGACCGACTCGAAGTCGTCCATATACTCGTCCTTCTCGGTGTCCTGCATATAACCCACCGCCAACCAAGCGCTGTTCTCGCGCACGAATTGGAAGATGACCACTTCGAGAGTCACCCCCGAGTGGGTGAATTTGTAGGAAGTCTGAGAGCCTTCGAAGTCACCGATGGTCGTGTCTTCTTGGTTCGTCTGCTCGAAATTCGACTCTTTGAGCGTCTTGTGGAAGGTGTTGAAGAACACGTCGGCCACGTCGGGGGTCATCAGCTTGGTGCCGACGACCTCGATCTGGCTCTGCGAACCCTTATGCTTGAAGCTGGCGACCGCCTTGTCGTTGCCCTGGGTGGCCTCCCACTTCGCAGGTGGTGTAATCGTCACACCGAACTCTTCATTTTCGATCGGTTGAGAGTCCTGCGCTACGGCTGTTGAAGCCATCAGCAGCGCGACGAGCACAACGCTGAGAAATCGGGCGAATTTCATCATGTATCTCCTTCGAGGTTACCCAGTGGCACAAATGCGCGATTTCAGTGCGAATCTGTCTATCCGTCAGAAGTCTCTTATATCAGTCCGGCCTAGGTCAAGCAACTTATCTCGGAGCGGCGCGGCGCCCACGGCGCAGCCCACCGACTTTCCAAGGCATCTCAAAGCTGGTAGTTCAACGATCGTTGCGGGGCGTTCGTCCCCATCGACTTGCCCCAAGTATGTGTGCGCGAGGTTTTGATGTCGATCGACGCACCCCAAAAAAGAGCCCCTCGAGCGGCTCTCCCAGCCAGCGCTTCCCGACGCGTCGTCCGGCTCGTTCTGGGAGGCCTCTGCGCGTTGCTGCTGACTGTTGTGGCGGGCTGCGAGTCACCCACCCAGTATTTTCAATCCAACCCACCGGCATTCGGCCCCGGCGGCCAGCCCACAGACGACACGACCGGAGACAAACCAGCCGCAGATGAAGCAGCGGCAGATGAAGCAGCGGCAGATGAAGCAGCGGCAGATGAAGCAGCAGACGAGCAGGCGCCGGTCGATGTCGAGGTGGGCTCGTTGGAGTCGGGCACGGAGAAGGCCGAGCGCATCCTCCAGAGCAACTACGAAGGTTTTTTAGAGCGGCGTGAGCTTGGCTTTACGCTCGAACTTCCCGAACTCGTCCTGGAGGACCTGCGCGCTCTGGGCGAGCGCGCCTCGGGCTTTCCGCAGCGTGTCGGCGAGCTGACGACCTCGGGGTGGCTCAACCAGCTCTTCCCCTCCCTGGCCGTCTTGTTGCTGCTCGTGCTCTTTGCGTTGCTCGATCGCACCTTTTTGCGTTGGGCGAAGCGGTGGCAGGCGCAAATCCACGTTGATTTCTCGCGCATCGCCACCCGCCTTCTTCGCGGGCTGGTGCTGATCGCCGGACGAACGGCGCCGCTGGTGGCGTTGGTAGCGCTGAGTTATTTCCCGCTTCAAGCGCTGGCCGATCAAGCGCCGTGGTCCCTGTTTTTGACCGAGGCCTTATGGCTGGGGATTGCCTACCGCGCGATCCAGGCGGCCATCGTGATCAGCTTTAGTGGAGCATTGCTCGCCGTGGCCGAGCCGCACGCCAGTCGGCTGGAGAGATTCGGACGCTGGGTCACCCGTATCATTTTCGGCTTCCTGGTGGTGCTGGCTGCCATGGAGAGTTTCGACTACCGCCAGGAAGCCTACAACTTCACGGTGTTCTTGCTGCAACTCACCGTGGCCATGCTGCCTCTGTACTTGTTCTTCGCGCGCAGATCTGTGATGGCGATGCTGCCCGCCTATGAAGGCTCGCGGCTTTACGCGAGCTTTCGGCGCCTCCTCGAGCGCTACTACCGGTGGATGCTGGCCGTCACCATACTGCTGCTGTTGATGCGCGCGGCGGGCTTCGTCACCGCGGCGACGTTCATCTTGGTGCGCGGCTATTCGATCATATTGCTGCTGGTCGTGACCTTCGTGGTCGGAAAGAAGCTTCGGGAGTTCTTGCGCCGCCGCACCGAGGCGATCGATGTCGAGCACAAGGGCGACGATCGCATCGAGGAGGCCGGCCCGCCCCAGTTGGCCAAGAGCCTCGAGCAACTCATCCTGGTCGGCGGCGGCGCCCTGGTCCTCGTGGTCGCCCTCGAGCTGTTGGCGGTGCGCGGGGCGGTCGTCGCCTTGCTGAAGGCCCCGCTGGTGGTGCTGGGCAATGTCCAGATCTCCCTATTCAACGTGCTCGCCGCCGGGCTGGTGATCTTCGGCACGATCCTGGCGATCAAGATCCTCAAGGCGGTGCTCAACGCCAAGGTCTACCCGGCCTTGTCGGTCGACGTCGGGGTGGCCTACGCCCTCAACACGCTGCTGAGCTACGTGCTCGTGGTGGTTGGCTTTCTGATGGTTCTGGCGGCGGTGGGCGTCAACCTGTCGGCGATCGCCGTGGTGTTGGCCAGCCTGGGAGTGGGCATTGGCTTCGGGTTGCAGACGCTCACCGAAAACCTCATCTCCGGGTTTATCATCCTCTTTGGGCGCTCGGTCAAAAAGGGAGATTTCATCACCGTCGGCGACACCTACGGACGCGTCGAGGGCGTCGGAGCGCGCAGCGTAGTCATCCGCACGCCGGACAACTTCGATATGCTCATCCCGAGCAAGGAAATCGTCGGCGGCCAGATCACCAATTGGACCTACCGTGACACGATGATTCGCGCGCGGATCGACGTCGGGACGAGCTACCAGGCCGACCCCGCTCACGTGCGCGAGGTCTTGTTGGAGGCGGCCTCGAACGCTCAATTCGTGCTCGAAACACCGGAGCCGGAGGTCTGGCTGGTGGGCTTTGGTGACAGCTCGGTCGACTTCCAGTTGCTGGTCTTCTTCGACTGCAATGAGGTCAGCCCGGCCCGGTTCAAGGGGCTGATCTATTTCGATCTTTGGTATGCGCTCAAAGAGGCCAATATCGAGATTCCCTTCCCGCAGCGCGACCTCCACGTGCGAAGCGCGCAGGTGCTCCCCGATATCGAGCAGTCGATGCGTAAGTGGAAGGAGCCCGGCGGGTCCGCCGATACTCAGAGACGATCGCCGGCGGTCGACGAGGAGGACTGAGCGGCCGCCGCCCTCACTCTTCTTCATCGGCGGGCGGTTCGAGGTGGCCGTCGACGCCGTGCCTGAGCTCGCGGACGAACTCGGCGAGGCCTTCGGCGACGTTGGGGCCGCGGCCCTCGATGAGCCAACCGATCGCCGAGCCGACCAGCACGCCGTCGCAGTGTGAGGCGATCGCCTGGGCGTCGTGGCCGGTCGAAATTTTCATCGACGCCAAAACCGGCAGCTCGCTGACGCTGTGGAATTCGCGCATGCGCTCGTCGAATTGGTTCTCTGAGATGGTCGGCTCGCCGCCGGAGTGTCCCGTCCAGACCAAAAAGCCCGTTGTTCCCGCCGAGATCTGCTCGAATCGCTCGGGGGTGGTTGTCGGAGCGACCGCGGCCGGCAGCACCATGTTTTTGGCCACCAGAGCCTGCCGAAGCTCCTCGCCCTCCTCCCAGGGAAGATCGGTGACCATGGCGCCGTCGAAGTCGGCGTCGGACAGACACTCGGTGAACTCGCCGATGCCGCGCGCCAGTATCCGATTATAATAAGTCGACAAAAAGACCGGCGTCTGATGGGTCTGGCGAAACTCTCGCCCCAGCTCGACGAGCTCCTCCCAGGTGACCTCTTCACGGATGGCGCGCGCCGAGGCGCGCTGGATGACAGCTCCATGGTAGGTCGGGTCCGAGAACGGAAAGATCAACTCGATGAGATCGGCGCCATTTTCGGCGAGCACCCGCATATACTCGAGGGTGGCCTCGAGATACGGGTCGGCGGCGACGATCGCGGTCATCAACAACTTTTGGTCACCTCGAGTTGCGCTGCGGCATAGGCTGGCGAGTCGCTGGTTCATCGCTCTTCTCCCGACTCGATTTCACCCAGTCGCTCCAGGTCACGCATGCCGCCGCCGCTGATGCCCACCACGACGTCTTGATCTTCATCGAGGGTGGGCAGCAATTTGAGCGCGTAGGCCAGCGCATGGCCGGCTTCCAGCGAGATGAGCAACCCTTCGGTGTCCAAGAGTCTGCGTACCGCGTCGACGGCCTCACCGTCGGTGACCGCCACATAATGCACGCGGCCCTGCTCGGCCCACTGAGCGTGCTGAGGCCCGACGTTGGGCACGCTCAAACCTCCGGCGACGCTGGTCGGCGAGAGCACCTGACCGTCGTCGTCTTGGAGCAGAAAGGAATAGGTGCCCTGGAAGACGCCGGGTCGGCCGGCGACGACGCTGGCCGAGTGCCGGCCGGTCAATCCCTCGCCGGCCCCCTGCACTCCGGCCAATTGGACGCGCTCGTCGCTGATAAACTCCGAGAACAGCCCCGCGGCGAACCCGCCGCTTCCCACCGGCGCGATGACATATTCGGGGCTCTGCCCTCGCCGGTCGACCTGTACGCGCGTCTCGGCACCGATGACCGACAGGAAAAACTCGATCATGCGGGGAAACGGGTCAGGAGCCGCCAGGGAGCTCGAGCAATAAAAAGCTTCTGCGGAGTGCGTCGCCCAATAGCGCAGCGCCTCGGAGCTGGCGGCTTTTCGGCCGCGAAGGTTGGAGTCGACCGTCTCCAGCTCGACGCCGAGCTCTTCCATGCGACGCACCATCAACGGCTCGCTCTCCCGATCCTCACGCCCCATGAAGATGCGCGTCTTCAGGCCGAAGGCATTTCCCAGCGAGGCCAGGGTCACGCCGAATTCTCCCGTGGCCGTCTCGCCGACCAGCCACTGGCGGCCCATACGGCGCGCCAACAAAGCGCAGGCAGCCGCGAGATTGGCGGTGAAATTGCCCCCCTGGCACAAGTCTTCACGCTTGATCCACATCTTGCCACCGCCGGTCTTGTCGGAAAGGTTGGACAAAAGTGTCAGCGGCGTGGGACGCCCCAGGCGATGATCCAAGAGTGACTCGAACTCTCCCATGAACGCATGATCGGAGCTCGCCTCCTCGAAGCCCTCGGCGATCGCCTGCAGCGGCGTCCACAGCGCCTCGGAGACATACCGCCCCCCGAAGCGGCCGAACCGTCCGGAATGTGGCTTACCACTCATGGCGACATCCTAATAATGAAGGGGCAAAGAGGCGCCACAGCCCGACGCCCTAAAGAAGTGCTCACGCTGAGTTCAGCCGTTGGCGGGCGCAATCGAGGTAGCTGCCCACGCCTTTGCGAATCTCGCGGGCGACGATGGGCCGAAAGACCTTGGCCAGCAACTTGGCGATGGGTAGATCGCTGGCGATGGTCTCTCGATAATGAACCGCTGTGTTTCCACCACCCTCGTCAGTGCATTCGACGAAGCCTTCGGAGCGCATATTGCCCTCGCGGGTATGCCACTCGACTCGATTGTCGCCGGTCCTGTCGTATTCGACGACATAGTCGGCTTGGTAGGTGATGCCCTTCTCGGATTTCTCCTCCAGAACCCAGCGCCAGACCATCGGTTCGAGCTCCTCGCAGCTCTCCAGCTCGCTGAAGCACTCCTTGAAGTTAGCCGGATCGCCAAAAAAGTCGATCACCTCGTCGAACGGGGCGTCGACCTCGAAGGTCTGTTCCTCAGTTCCCTCTATCCAGGCCATAGCTTCGCTCTGTGTGGGGTCAACTCGATGGGGCGGGCTCAGTTGCAGTGGCGGTCGTCTTCGCGGCAAGTAAACCGGATATGAAAGTGGGTATCGTGGCCGGGTACGTGGCGGATGATACCCTCTCGCTCAGCCGACGGCCGCGGGTACTGCAAAATCGGCTCGAGCTCCTCTTTGGTATACCCGATGGAGCGCGCGTACTCATATAGCGGCTTCTGCAGTTCGCTGGTGGTAAAGATATACTCGACCTCACCGGTGTCGATGAGCGTCTTGAATAGATGCCAGTTTTTGACCACGTCCAAGGTGTGCTGGTTCATCTGGTACAGGTTCGGCAACTCGACGTTGCCCTTATAATAATAGCTGACGTCCGCATCACGCCCCGACTGATGGCTCTTGTGGGGGCTCATGTGCCCGCCGCTGCGTCGGCTGAGGTCGCCGACGACCAGCGTGGGGGCGTCGGGCCAGCGCGCCTGCACATCGGCGACCGCCGCCTTGATCATGCGCACGGTGCGCTCGGTGCCGTAGGATCGCGCGATGCTTCGCACCTTCAGCCCCGGGCTGTCCTCGAGGGCGACGCCGTTATACAACCGGCCGCTGCTGGCTCGGCCGTAGGACACCGATCGGCCGTCACTGCCGGGCACATACAGGCGCACCTTCTGGCCGAGCTGGAGCCGGCGCGGATTGACCCCGCGATTCCACCCCTTGACCTTGGCGATCGAGACGCCGTATTTGCGCGCGATTCCCTCGAAGGTGTCTCCGGGCCGAATCACGTGGATGACGGGAAGCGCCTTTTTCTTTCGCTTGGGCTTTTGATCGGATTTGACGACAATCTCTTCGCCGGGGGCGACCTTTAGGCCGTCGAGCTCGTTCCAGTCGCGCACGTCGTCGAGGTCGACGCCAAATTGCAGCGCGATACTGCCCAGCGTATCGCCCGAGTCGACCGTATAGTGGGTGATATTGCCCGAGTCGGACGACTTATCCTCGGCCTGTACATCTGGCGCCGAAGCAAACATCACCAGTGATACAGCGACACAACTCCACATCGTTCGATTCATCATCGAGCTACCTCCTTACACCACACCGGCCGAAACGGTCTGTATGACCGGCTTTCTCCAACAGCCAATTCTTGGCTCATGCTCACGCGAGTCATTGAACCACAGAAGCGTACCCGCGTGAAGGTTTTCCACGATAATTTTTTCCAGAGCCGGGCTTGCCGGGGCCAGCTTGACCCGTATTTTCCGCACGTGTTACAAGCCGCGTGCTGGTCGAGATCGCCCGGTTTCGGCGCTCGCCTTTACACTCACGTCCCACGTTCAGAACGACGGAGTCCAACATGTCTGTCCGCGTACGCTTTGCTCCATCGAATACCGGCTACTTGCATATGGGCAACGCGCGCACCGCGTTGTTCAACTACCTATATGCGCGCCACAACGACGGTACCTTCATCCTTCGCATCGAGGATACCGACGTCGAGCGCAGCCGGCCCGAATATACCGAGGCCATCCTCGAGGCGATGGAGTGGATGGGTATGGAGGCCGACGAAGGCCCTTTCTTCCAGTCCGAAAATACCGAAATCTACCAGGCCAAGGCCCAGGAACTTCTGGAAAAGGGTCAGGCCTATAAATGCTTCGCGACCAAAGAAGAGCTCGAAGAGAAGCGCCAAGAGGTGCTCGAGTCCGGCGGAGACCTGTCGTCGTACTCGCGCATCTGGCGAGATTGCGACCCCAGCGAGCATCCCGAAGACCAGCCGTATGTGGTGCGCTTCAAATCGCCGCTCGAAGGCGAGCTGACCATCGATGACCTGGTCCAGGGCGAGGTGACGGTCTCGGCGACCGAGCTCGACGACTTCATCATCCTGCGAAGCGACGGCAGCCCCACCTATAACTTCACGGTGGTCTGTGACGACGTCTCCATGGACATCACTCACATCATCCGCGGCGACGACCATCTGAATAACGCGTTTCGCCAGCTGCCGGTCTACGAGGCGCTCGGCGCCGAGCCGCCCACCTTCGGCCACGTGCCGCTGGTCGCCGGGCTGAGCAAGCGCAAAGGCAGCACCTCGGTGCCCGAATACCGCGCCATGGGTTTTTTGAGCGAGGCGACCAACAACTATCTGGCCCGGCTCGGCTGGTCGCACGGCGACCAGGAGATCTTCTCGATGGACGAGCTCATCGAGTTTTTCGACTTCGACCACGTCGGCAAAGCCGCCTCCCAATTCGACCAGAAGAAGTTCGAGTGGGTCAATACCGAGTGGATGAAGCGCCTCGAGCCGGCCGAGTTGGCCGGGCGCTGGAAGCCGTTTTTGGAAGAGGCCGGCTTTTCAGTCGAGGTCGACGAGCGCGTCGAGGCCATCGTCTCGGAGATGCGCGAGCGCGCCAAGACCCTGGTCGAGATGACCGAGAAGAGCGCGTTCTTCTTCTCCGACGCCGTCGAGCGCGACGAGAAATCGGTCGACGAGTGGCTCAAGCCCAAATACGCGGCTGCGTTCGACGACCTGGTCGACGAGCTCGAGTCGCTCGACGCGTGGACCCAGGACAACGTCGAGAAGGTCTACCG
>JBKGZI010000111.1:0-14238 GCA_046545675.1 Persicimonas sp. | reverse complement strand
CAGAAAGGGCATCGCCTGGCACCACGCCGGCATCCACGTGGCCCTCAAGGCCCTGGTCGAGGAGCTCTACGAGGCCCGGCTCATCAACGTGCTGTACTGCACGTCGACCTTCGCGCTGGGCATCAATATGCCCGCACGCACGGTCGTCTTCGACGGGCTGACCAAATATAACGGCACCGAGGTCGTGCCGCTGACGGTCCGCGAGTTCATGCAGATGGCCGGCCGCGCCGGCCGCCGCGGCATCGACGAGGTCGGCGACGTCATCGTGCGCCAGGACTTCGACGGCTACCAGGAGGTGCGCGGGCTGCTCAGGAACCTGCGCTCGAACCGTAGCGAGCCGGTCGAGTCGTCGTTCAACCTATCGTTCCACTCGGTGGTCAACCTGATCGCCCGCTTCGAGGAGGACGAGATCCGCGCCATGCTCGAGCGCAGCTTCAAGGCATTTCAATCGAGCAACCAGGCCAACGCCATCCGCGACCGCATCACCGCCCACCAGAAGGACACCGACGGCGCAGCGGGCGACGCGTTGAGCCCGGAGGGCATGCGCGAGCGCCGAAAGAGCCGCCGAGGCCTGGCCTCCCTCAAGCGCGAGCTCGCCGAGCAGGAGCGCCCGAAGCTATGGGAGGCCTTCCAGCGCAAGCTCCAATTTTTGCGCACCTACAAGTATTTGGCAGATGACAACAGCCTCGAGCCGCCGGCGCGGATCTTACGCCACATCAAAATCGAGGAGATCTTTTTGACCGAGCTCGTCTTGGCCGGCCACCTCGAAGATCTCAGCCCCGAAGAGCTCTTCGGCACGATGTGCGGCCTGGTCGTCGAGCTGTCCCGAACCGCCAAGGTGCGCAAGCCCAAAGACGACAAGTGGTGGGCGATCTTCGCGCGCTTCAACGAGATCTACGAGTCCGAGATCGTCGTCCACGCCGAGGACCTGGTCGACTCGCACACCGTCTTCACCCCCGAGGTCATGCCGCTGGGCGAGCGATGGGCGCGCGGCGACCAGCTCAACGACATCCTCGAGGACATCAAAAACCCCACCGATATGTCCGGAGACCTGGTCGGCTGCTTCCGCCGCGCCAAGGATATGGTCGGCCAATTGCGCGACGTCTTCTTCAGCGACGCCCCGCGCCGCAAACGACTGACGCAGCTGATCCGCAAGGTCAGCCGCGACGAGGTCGAGGTGCTCGACTAACCCATTGGAGCGATGCCCCCCTCCCCGCTCGAAGCGCTAGCAGAGGGAAGGGGAGCATCAAGGTGGGGCTCCCTCTCCGCGCTGAAAAACGCGCGGGGAGCGATGCCGAGCCTATTTATCCAGGCGCACGGCCAGGAAGATCGTGCGGCCGTCGCGGTGGACCAGCAGCCGGACCGGCTTTTTGCGTGGGTGGCTTTTGAGCGCCTTTTTGAGCGAGGCGACCGACGAGACCTTCTCCTTGCCGATCTGCAGGATGACGTCGCCGGGGCGCAGCACCCGGGCGGCCGGCGAGTTGGGCAGGACCTTCTGGACAGCGACGCCCTCGCCTCGCTGGAGGCCGGTGCGCTTGGCGATCTCAGCGTTGACCTCCACGACCATCACGCCAAGCCGTGCTTCGCCCTCTTCTTCTTCCTCGGTGGTGGGCTCGGACCGCGACTCTTCTGCGCCCGGTCGCTCGGCGACAGCGACGTCGAAGGAACGCTTCTCACCGTCGCGGAGGATCTCGATGGCCACTTTGGTGCCGGGCCGCGCCTTGGCCGCGGCCAACAATAGAGTGCGGGCATCGCTGACCTCTTCGCCGTCGAATTTGGTGACGATATCGCCGGGCTCAATCCCGACTTCGGCGGCCGGGCCGTCGTCTGCGACCGATCCGACGAGCACGCCGCTGTCGCGCTCGACGCCGAAACTCATGGCCAGGTCGCGATCCAGATCCTGGATGCCCGCGCCGATATAGCCGCGGCTGACGTAGCCGCTCTCCCTGAGCTGCGGGAGCATCTCCTCGACCATGTCGACGGGCACCGCAAATCCGATACCCTGGCCCCCCCGGATGATCGCCGAGTTCACACCGATGACCTCGCCGTCGAGGTTGAATAGCGGCCCGCCGGAGTTACCCGGGTTGATGGAGGCGTCGGTTTGGATGAAGTCGTCGTAGGGGCCGTGGCCGATCTGCCGGCCGGTGGCGCTGACGATCCCGGTGGTCACCGAATAATCCAGGCCGAACGGGTTGCCGATGGCCACCACCCACTGGCCGACGTTGAGGCTCGACGAGTCGCCAAAGCGCACCGCCGGCAACTTGGTGTCGGGCTCGACCTTCAACAGCGCGATGTCGGTGCTCGGGTCGCTGCCGACCACCTCGGCGGGGTACGACTCGCCGCTCTGGAGGATGACCGAGATGGCCGCAGCGTCGCCGACCACATGGTGGTTGGTGATGATATAGCCGTCTTCATCGACGATGAACCCCGAGCCCCGGCCGGTGCGTGGGCGATTGGGCATCTGGCCGGAGAACGGGTGGCCTCGCATCTGCTTGCTCTTGTTGGCGTCGATTTCGGCCTTGATGGCGACCACCTTCTCCTTTTGTTGCTCGAAGACCCTGGAGACGTTCGGCAGGCTGGTCGGTGGTGGCTGTACTCGGCTGGGGCTGGCCTGTTGGCCGGCGCTGGCCTGGGCGTCGCTGCCTGCTTTGGGCTCGGCGCTCGCCTCGGTCGAGCTCAGCGGGGGCGCCTGCACGCCACCGGCGTCCCAGAGCATGGGAACGGCCACCAACACGCTCAATGCCAGCATTGTGGTCTTCAGCCGTGTGGAAACTGACGACGTCGACTGCGCTTTGTCTTCCATCTTCCTACCTCGTGTTCGCGATTTCAATTCTACACATCCCACTATGCGTCGCGAGGAATACTGGCGGCGCAATTGCGTTCAATACGACCCATGAAATGCTTAGAATGCATCGAGAAATTGACTATCTCGCTCTTCCATGACCAGTAACTGTAGCCCGGTGGGATTTCATTCCGCCCCCTGTGGATACCAGCCCGCCCCAAGACGTTCTTTACAGTGCGTCGGCTCGTCACTACGTTCTGGCAGAGCTTTGGTGTTCCCGAATTTCGAGCATGACCCGATGACGATGCGCGAGACCCAATCCGACAACGCCCCAGACACCGCCGGGGCCGATGTGCTCGACGGCGCGTTTCCCCTGGCTGAATTGATGGCCGAGACCCTGGCCGGGCTCGGAGAAGACGGCCGGGCCTCGCGTATCGACCTGCCCCAAAAGACGCTCGACGACCTGCAGTGGCGTGAGCTGCTCGAGCAGATGATCCGCGAGACGGTCACACCGGAAGGCGGCGAGCTCATCCCGAAGCTGACGCCGCTGTCTGGCCGCGGCGCCGTCGAGCGCCGATTGGCCGAGACCAAAGAGGCGCTTCGGTTGCTCGATGAAGGCGATCCCGCGCCGCTTGTGGGCCTGCGCGACATCCGCCAGGCGGTCCTCCACGTCACCCGCGAGGGTGTGCTGGTCGCCGAGGACCTGGCCGCGATCGCCCAGAACTGCGACGTCGCCTCCAGAAATAGCCGTTTTTTCAAGTCCCGCGCCGGCCGAATACCGTTTTTGGCCGATGTCGGACGCAAGATCGATCCCTGCGACGAGCTGCGCCGCGAGCTGCACCACGCCGTCGACCCGGGCGGGCAGATCAGCGACAAGGCGAGCAGCAAGCTCAGAAAACTGCGCCGCTCGGTCCAAAACCAGCACGACCGGTTGCGCGCCCGCGTCGACCAATTGCTGCGCCGCCACGACATGGAGACGCACCTGCAGGACGATTATTTTACCGTCCGCGAGGAGCGCTACGTGCTGCCCGTGCGCGTCAGCGCCAAGGGCCAGGTGCCGGGCATCGTCCACGGGTACTCCTCGAGCGGCCAGACCGCCTTTATCGAGCCCACCGAATTGGTCGAGCTCAACAACGAGCTGCGCTGGGCCGAGATCGAGCTCGAAGAGGAGCAAAATCGCGTGCTCCAACGCCTCTCGCGGCTGGTAGCAGAATACGCCTCCCGGCTCGAGCGCAATATCGAGGTGCTCGCCTATCTCGACGTCATCATGGCTGGCGCGCGCTTCGGTGAACGCATCGAGGCGACCATCCCCAGGATCACCGAGCGCCGCGTCGAGCTGACCGAGGTGCGCCACCCGCTGCTGTACCTGCAGCACCTGCGCGAGGTCGACGGCGAGGTGGTCAGCGACGTGGTCCCCAACGACCTGCTCATCGAGCCCCAGCGGCGCGTGCTGGTCATCTCCGGCCCCAACACCGGCGGTAAGACGGTCCTGCTGAAGACGTTGGGCTTGTGCTCGCTGATGGCCCACTGCGGGCTGCCGATTCCGGCCGACGACGGCAGTGAGCTGCCGCTCTACGAGTCGATCTTCACCGACATCGGCGACGAGCAGTCCATCGAGCGCGATCTGAGCACGTTCTCGGGTCACCTGACCAATATCACCACTTTTTTGAGCCGCTGCGGCGAGGACAGCCTGGTGCTGCTCGACGAGCTATTCACCGGCACCGACCCGCTGCAGGGCGCCGCCCTGGCGATCGCGCTGCTCGAGGAGCTCGGTGATCGCGGGGCGACGACCGCGGTGACCACACACCTGGAGAACCTCAAGACGCTGGCCATCGAGAATGACAAATTCGCCAACGCCTCGATGGGCTTCGACGTCGACGCCCTCGAGCCGACCTATCGGCTGACGCTGGGCGTGCCCGGCAGCTCTTTTGCGGTGCGGATTGCGCGGCGGCTGGGCTTCCCGGAAAAACTCGTCGAGCGGGCCATCGAGGTGCTCGAAGGCGAGGAACACCACAGCGTCGACGAGGTCTTAGCCCAGCTCGAAGACCAGCTCGGCGAGCTGGAGAGCGAGAAGAATCGCCTCGCCCAACAGCGCCACCACGCCGAGCGTCGCAAGGAAAAATACGAGAAGAAGTACCGCGAGCTCCGCGAGAAGGAGCGCGAGTCGGTCCACGGCGAGACCCGCGAGCTCAGAGACGAGCTGCGCGAGGCGCGCGAGCTCATCCGCGACAAGATCAAGGAGATCCAGCAGGCCCAGCGCGTCGAGCGCGGCTCCGAGCTGAGCCAGCGCGATCTGGGCGAGATCCAAGACGAGCTCAAAGACGCCGAAGACGCCATCGAGAACGCCCGCGAGCGCACCCGACCGGCCCAGACCGGCCCCGAGGGGCTGGCCCGCGTGCCCGCCGACGAGATCGAGCAGGGCATGGAGGTCCACGCCCAGTCGTTCAACCGCAAGGGCACGATCGTCGAGCATAAGCCCGGCGACGACACCGCGCTGGTCCAGATCGGCGCGCTCAAGGCACACGTCGACGTCGACGAGCTCTACTACCCCAGCGAGGAGCAGCGCCGCCGCCACTCACGCGGCAAAACCGGCACATCGCCGACGCCCCCGGGGGCTCAGACCGGCGCGCCATCCCGTGACGGTCAATCGCTGGGCATCCCACAGACCGGCGACAATACCGTCGATCTGCGTGGACTGCGCGTCGACGAAGCCCTCGAGAAGCTCGAGATGTTCCTGGACCACGCCTACCTTCGAAATCGAGCCGGCGTCCACATCATCCACGGCCACGGCACCGGCGCGCTCAAACGCGCGGTGCGCGGCTACCTGCTCGAGTCGCCCTATGTGCGCGACTTCCGACCCGGCGAAAGAGGTGAAGGCGGCGACGGAGTCACCGTCGCGGCGCTCTCCGACAAGGTCCGGCATTAACAAGGTCAGGCATTAAGCACTAAGGCATTAAGCATGTGGGCGCAGTACTTCCACCATATCACCCTGCACTTTCCGATCGTCTTGACGATGGTGATCGCCGCCGTCGGCCTTTGGTCGCTCAAGGACGACGCCCCCCAACTGCGCTTCTTTTTGCGCTGGGTTGGCTGGGCGTGCTTCGCGATGACCACCGTCACGGTCGTCGCGGGCATCATCGCCGCCCCCGGCTGGTTCGGCGGCGAGGGCACCGAGGCGCTGTCCCACCACCGAAACCTCGGGGTGACCACCTGGGTGGTCATGGCGCTGGCGGCTTCTAGCTATGAATGGGGCGTGCGCCAAGGAAGCGGCGACTGGCGAAAATTCGCCGTGGGCGTGTGGTGCGTGACGGTGTTCTCGGTCATCGGCACCGGCCACTGGGGCGGCACGGAGTTGCATCGCGAGGATTTGCCGTGGACGCAAGAAGAATCCCCCCAATGAACGCATGACCACGAAACCAAACCGCACCGCCCCAATGAACACATGACCACGAAACCAAACCGCACCGCCCCAATGAACACATGACCACGAAACCAAACCATAGCTGGGGGTAAGACTCGGCGTTTTTTGCCGAGTCGCACCCCCAGAGAGGGTCGCCGCTCGACCATGCTCATACCGAGCATAGCAGGTTTGCGACCCTCTCTGGGGGTGCGCCCAACCGGTCGCGCCTACGGCGCACCCGGTGGCGGCTTACCCCCAGCTATGGTTTGGATCCCGCACGGAACCACATCGTGGGGCGATCGAGGATCAGAGAGGGACGGTGGCTCACCCACGGCTACGGCTTGACGCGTTGCCCGAACGGGCTTTCGGAGTCGCTAGATCCTTTCGGCATCCCAAGCTCGACCGGCTCGCCATCGGCCGTGTAGTCGGAGAAGCGAAGCGGCAGGCCCTCGGACATGGGGAATTTGGTCGAGTTTTGTAGGTGGACGTGGACGTGCGGGTTGATCGAGCGCCCGGAGTTGCCGCACTCGCCGAGTTTCTCGCCCGGCTCGACGCGCGCGCCCTCCTCGACGGCCAGCGACTCTTCTTTCATGTGGGCGACGAAGAGATATTCGTCCTCGTCGACCTCGACGATCACGTGGTTTCCGAGCACGGACTGCTCGTCGAACTCACCGGGTTCGTTGTCCTCGTTGCCGTCCTCGGCGCGAATGACCTCGCCTGCGGCGGAGGCGAGCACCGGCTCACCATAGCAATAATAGTCGGCGAGTTCCTTGCCCTCGCCGCGGTGGCGCTTGCCGTCCTCGACGCGGGTGAAGTCGTAGGCCCACCGATACGCCGCAGTCGTGGCGTGATAGTTGGTGTCGGTGGAGTCGCCCCCGGCGGTCACCGCCCACTCTCCATCGAAGGGCAGCCGATATTCGTGGCTCGACTCCCAATCGGCGGTAGACAGCGGCACGGTGAAATAGGGGACATTTCCGAAGAAGGCGGTCGCCAGTAAGACGCCGAAGGCGATGATCCGCGAGCGGCGCACCAGGGGCGGGTTGAAGAACGACTTGACCAGGCCCCAGAACATCACCGGCATGGTCAAAAAACCCAGCGTCGCGATGATAAAGGCGTGGGTGTACACGCTGGGCACACCGAGGCGCAGCAACACGACCACCCAGCCGAGCGCCGACAGCGCGCCCATCCCGAGTGAGATCTTCGCCCACAACTCGAAGCTGTGGTCGACCGGCTCGTCGCGCCAATCGCGCTCTCCAGCAGCGGCTTGGGAATCGTCGTGCTCGTCGTCTTTTCGGGCGGGGGCTTGGTCGCTCATGGCTCTCGCGGGGCTCCAGACTGCAGATTCGGTGCTGTTCAATCACGAAAGACCGGCGCCGTCAACAGATCGCCGCCAGCCCTGCCAACAACAATCGGCTTTCCAGCTTGTTCCAAGCCCCCTGGACCCCCGGACCCCCGGACCCCTGAACCCCTGTTCCACCTTGTCCTGCGTTACGCGCGTTGCTATCGTACAGACTACATTCGCCTTTGACCGCATTGTATACATGCCAATTTGTCCAAAGTGTCGCGGGGAAAACCCTGAACTGGGAGCCAAATGCCCTCGCGACGGCTATTATTATATCTACGAAGACGCGCTCAAAGACGCGCATAATGACGCGTGGCTCGGCAAATTAGCCGCCGACAAATACGTGGTCTTGTCGCTGATCAGCAAAGGCGGCATGGGCGCGGTCTACCGGGCAATGCAGCTGCCGATCCAGCGTGAGGTCGCCTTCAAGGTTCTGCTCGCCGAGTTGCAGGACAACGACAAGGGCCACGACCGTTTCGCCCGGGAAGCGCGCGCGATCTCGAAGCTGACCCACCCCAATATCATCACCATGCACGACTTTGGCGTCGACGAGGGCGACCATCCGTTCATGGTCATGGAGTATGCGCCGGGCAAGAGCCTGAGCGAGTGGATCGTCCAACCGGGCCTCGATCTCGGACGCATCGAGCATGTCTTTCGCCAGATCCTCTCGGCGCTCAGCGAGGCCCACAACCAGGGGGTGGTCCACCGGGACCTCAAACCGGAGAACCTCATCGTCACCCGCAGCGGCGCTGACGGTGAGTTCATCAAATTGCTGGACTTCGGCATCGCGCGCATGGTCCACGACGGCGCCACCCGCGGACTGACTCGCGAGGGCGAGGTCTTCGGGACGCCGCATTATATGGCGCCCGAGCAGGCCCAGGGACAAAAGGATATCGGCCCCCCGGCCGACGTCTATGCGCTGGGGATCATGCTCTACGAGATGCTCAGCGGCCAATGCCCCTTCGATGCGCCCACGCCGCTGTCGATTCTGTATATGCATATCAACGACGAGCTGCCCAAGCTCACCGGCCGGAACGGACTCGTCATCCCGGCCGCGCTTCGCGAGGTCATCGACAAGGCGACCGCCAAGGATCCCGACGCGCGCTTCGCGAACGCCGGCGAGATGCTCGAGGCCTTCGACGCTGCCACCGGCGGCGCCACGCGTTCAGGTGAGTATGCACTCGGCGCTGCGACCCTCAATGATGGGGGTGAGGATGACAAAGTCGCTCGACTCAAGAAGGCGACCGCCAATACGTTGTTGTTCGGAGAGGTCCCGGAAGAGCACGCCGCCCCCACGTCGGGCGACGCCGGCTCTTCGGATGATTCTGCCGGCGATCTATCCTCGCAGCCGACGACGAAGCCCAAAGCTTCCCAAGAAACGACCTTCGAGTTCGAGGATTTCGGCCCCACCCGCACCAAAAAGTTGCTTTTGGCTGGAGCGGCGCTCGCCGTGGTCGCGCTCGTCAGCGTCGGTGTCGTGGTGACTCTGGTCCCCGACAACGATGAAAAACCGCAGCCTGAGGCGACCGCTCAGGGCGCCGGCTATGAACCCGATGAACACGCAGAGCAGCAGGCGGAGGTGGCCGCCAGCCAGAAGAACAAAGACGAGGAAGACCCGAAAGACGATGATGACGCCCCGGCTGAGGACGACCCAGACGAACTCGCCGCCGAGCCGGCCGAGCCCAATACGAATGATTCGGCGAGCGCCGCCGAATCGGACTCTCCGGAGCGCGAGCCATCTGCTGATGGACGCGACGACGCTGCCGACCGAGCCGACGATCCCCCCGAAAAGACTCCCGATTCCGACACTGCGGCGCCGGCAGATTCCGACAAAGACAGTCAAGATGACGCCCGCTTGGCCGACTCCAGCGACATCGCCGAGGAGCCCGAGAAAGATGAGCCGGCGGCGCCCAAAGAGGATGAGGCTGAGGCTGACCCGAGCTCCGATGAAGAGCCGGACGAAGACGACGGGCCCCGGAAATTCGAACGGAAAAATGACGCCCCCAAGAAGTTCGAGCGCAAGAGCGCCTCGGACAACTCCGATGACAAGCCGCGCAAGTGGCGCTAGCCGGGGTCTTTGCCGCAGCCCTTTTCTTGACTCAACTCCCCAGCCATAGGACAACTTAGGCGTTAGTCTGATCCACTTGGTCTAGGTCGAGATTCACATGATGACGACGTCGCTCCGCACAAGATTGCTCGCTGCTTGTATGGTCAGTTTCATGACGCTCCCCCCTAGCCTGGCCGTCGCCGGCCCCGACGAGGCCGACGCGTATTACGAGGAGGCCTCTGAAGCCTACCAAAACGGCGAATATGCCCGCGCCTCCGACCTTCTGGAGCGTGCGTATGCCGAAGATCCCAACCTGATCTATCAATATAATCGGATCCTCGCCCTTCAGGCGATGGGCAAGCACAAGCAAGCCCTCAAGGTCCTCGACATCTACGAGAACCCCATGCGGGAAGACGGCCGCTTCGACGACATCGTCGAGATCCGCGAGGAGATCGCTGAAGCCCGTCAAAAAGAGAGCGCCGGCGAGACTCCCAAAGATACCGAGCCGCGTGAGATCGCTCGCGACGAAGACGCCGAGTCCAGTGGTGAGGACCCGCAAGATGGCGACCCGCAAGACGAAGACCAAACTGCTGACGTCGACACGCCGGACGAGCCGGTCGAGCCGGCCGACAAAGGCCCGAGCATCCCGGGCTGGTCGCTGGTCGGCGGCGGCGCCGCGAGTCTGGCGATGGCCGGGCTCTTCGGCTCGACGCTGCTCATCTCCGATGTCGCCGACCGTCGCGACTGCCTGGAGCCCGCCGGCGGCTTCGACCCGAATTGCTACGAGGCCGACGGCATCAACGGCAACGACGAACAACGCGCTCAATTTGCCGACGATCAGAACACCTGGCAGACCCACCAGACCCTGACATGGGTGTTCGCAGGCGTGGGCATCGCAGCCCTGGCAGGCGGCGGCTACGTGCTGTACTCCGACGGGTTCTTCACCGAAAACGAGCCGGACGCGACCGCCTCGGGCTCCGAGCTGAGCGTGACGCCCTACGTGGGCGCCGACGGCGCCGGCGGCGTGCTGCGCCTGTCTTTTTGAGCCGGTCGAAGTCGCTGATATCTTACGGGCGCAGCTCGGGGAGCCAGATCCATGACTGAAGACGCCACTGATCTGCTCGCCGAGATCCTGGACGACCACGCGTCGGCCGAGGTTCTGCCGTCGGTCGCCGAGATTTGCGCGCTCTTCGAGCGGGGCCTGGAGCAACAACAGGATATCTACGAGCAGATCTTGCTGCCGCGCCTGGGGCTCGGCGAGCGCCTCGACCTGGCGCCCCACAAAGTCGAGACCGGCCGCAACCAGTGGAGCTTTCGCGGCGGCGAGATCTGGCTATTCGACGGCCGGCCACAAGCCAGTTGGCTGCACGCCCCCCTGCTGATTCCCTTCGAGGACATCGACGACACGCTGCTGTTGGTGCGCCGCGCTGACGTGCCCACCAATACCGCCGCGAGGCTGCGCCCGCCGATCGTGCCCACGGTGCGGCAGGCTTTGGAGTCGCTCGACTGGCTCGTCGCCGACACCGGAGGCTATGAGGGTGGGCGAATGGAACACGCCGAATTCCTCGACGAGATCGGCCAGCACTGCTGGTATCGCATCGATCACGACCCGGCCACCGGGGCGGCACGACTCGAAACTTGGCAGGGAGAAGAACCCGTCGACGGCTGGTCGACCAACGTGCCCAACACCTTCGAATTCGGCCATTCCGGCTCGCCGGTGGTCACGCACGGCGTGGAGGATTGGCTCGAGGACGTCGGCGAGCTGCCCTTCGAGGCGGCGGTCGCCATCGACCAACTCGAGGATCCCTACGCGCTGTTGCGAAGGCTTTTATGGCACGACGTCCGCCTCGACATCGACCGGCTGGGGCCGCTGGTGACCTGGAAGGACAGCCCGGACGTACTCTTCGGATTTCGAGACGATGAAGACAGCCTCCTGGCCGACCTGCCCGCGTGGATGAGCGTCGAGCTCGACGCGCCTGAGGGCGAGCTTCGCGCGGTCGTCGACGCCTGGTTCGACCTGATCTGCGAGCGCGCACCGGTCGAGCTCGACGGGGTCGGCTTCGTCCACCCGGTCCACATCCCGGGTGTGAGCCTGCCGCGGCCTCGACCGATGGTCGACGGCGTGCGCGCCGGCCTCGCCGACCTCCGGGCGCAGACCGTCTACGCCGCCAGCGCACGCCCCGGCGCTTCTTGGCTGGACACCGAGTAGCTGGACAAGGGTAGGGATTAACACTACAAATCGCCTGGTTATTAACGTGACGAACGCTAGGAGTACGAGAGATATGGGAGAATTAAAGACACGCTTGGAGACCTCCGAGCGCGACGAAGTCGTCGACGACGTGCTCAGCCTCATCGATGACGAGGTCAGCAATAAGTCGGGCCTGTCCGGCATGGCGATCAAGACCGGCTATAAGGTGGTCAAGCGGCTGCAAGGCGGCGATCTGCTGCGAGACGCGGCCGACAACCTGCTCGATCCCTTCGCCGAGGCGCTCGACCCGATGTACGCCGATTATCTGGAGACTCCAGACAGCGACAGCTTCGAGCAATACCTGTCCAACCACCGCAGCGAGGCGACCGAAGCGCTCTTGAGCATCACCGACGGCCGCGCCGAGCGCGCTGACAACAAGGTGCTCAAGAAGACCTATAGCAAGCTTCGCGGCCAGGCTGAAAAGCACGTCAACGAGGCCCTGCCCGGCACCGGGCGGCTCATCGACAAACACGCTCCCCGACAGTAGGCACCCTCGATGTCCCAACCGCGTCGCACCACGGCCTTTGTGCTTCGCAAGGTCAACTACGGCGACAAAGACCTCATTGTGACCGTGCTCGGGCGGGACACCGGCAAATTCTCTGCGATCGCCCGCGCCGCCCGCGCCAGCAAAAAGCGCTTCGGGGGCGGGTTGCAGCCGATGCGCTGCCTGCAGATGAATTATACCCACAAATCGGGCAGCAGCCTGGCCTTTTTGCGCGACATCGACGTCGTCGAGGACTTCCCGGCGCTCGAAGCCGACTTCGAGCGCATCACCATCGCCTCCTACGCCACCGAGTTGGTCCGCGAGGTGACCCGGGAAGCTCAGGCCGAGCCGCAGACCTTCGACCTGCTGCGCGGGTTTTATCGCCGCCTGGGCGAGTCCGATGCGGCCGTGCTCGCCCTCGAGTCGGTCCTGCGCCACTTCGAGCTGTCGCTGCTCGAATTGCACGGAGCCCTGCCCTCGCTCTATGCTTGCTTTCGCTGCGCAAAGCCCGCCGAGAAGCTGGAGAAATACGGATGCATCCGCACCGGCCAGGGGCTGGTCTGCGGGGAGTGCCGCCGCGCCGGCGAGCCGGTGGGCATCCTGGCGGCTTCGAGCGTCGAGCTGCTGCGCTATTTCTACGCGCCCGGCGACAAGGCCCCGCAGGGGCTTCGCGACCCGAAATCCATCGGGCAGACCCGCCGGGTCATCGACGCCAGCTTCGCGCAGATGCTCGATAAGCCGCTCAAGAGCCGACCGATGCTCGACGCGATACTGCAGAAAGTTAGATAGTGAGAAAGTGAGAAAGTTAGATTTCGATGACTGAGACCAACCCCAGAGACTTCGACGTGCTCAGCTTCGGCGAGGCGCTGGTCGACTTTTTGCCCGACCAGCGCGGCCCGCTGCGCGAGGTCGAAAGCTTCCGCCGCGTGGTCGGCGGGGCGCCGGCCAATGTCGCCGTGGGACTGGCGCGACTGGGGCGCGAGGTCGCATTTTTGGGCAAGGTCGGCGACGATGAATTCGGCGCGTATGTGGACATGCAGCTCACTGAAGAGGGCGTCGACGTCGCGGGTCTCGACCGTTCCAAAGAGGCCAAGACCGGCATCACGTTTGTGAGCCTGGATGAGAGCGGCGACCGCAGCTTTATGTTCTTTCGCGAGCCGAGCGCCGATCTTGTGATCGGCCCGGACGATATCGACGACGCGCTCGTCGCCCGCTGCTCGATTGTGCATCTGGGGAGCAACTTGATGACCGAGGCGCTTCCGCTGGCGGCGACCATGCGGTTGTTGGACGCCGCCGACGCCCATGGTTGTGTCATCTCCTGCGACCCGAACCTGCGGCTTCACCTGTGGCCGAACGCAGACGCCGACAAAGCGCGCGCGCAGATCGACCGGCTCGTAGAGCGCGCCGAGCTCATCAAGCTCAACGACGACGAGCTCGACTTTGTCGCCGACGGCGGCTCGGTCGAGTCGCTGTGGCACGAGCGGCTTCGCCCGGCCGGTGCGCTCGCCCTGCTGGTGACCCACGCCGAGCGCGGCGCCGAGGTCTTCTGCGGCGATACGCATGTCTCCGTCGACGCTCCCAATACCGAGGTAGTCGACACCACCGGCGCGGGGGACGGCTTCATGTCGGGGTTTTTGGCCGCGGTCACCGAGGTTTGCGGCTCCGACGGCCGCGCGCCCGCTCCGAGCCGGCTCAGAGAGCAGCTCGCCGGTTGCGACGATGCACAATGGACGACATTGCTTGAATTTGCGTGCGCCGCGGGCTCCACAGCCTGCCGAACGCTGGGCGCCACGCCCGGCCTGGCACGGCGCGATGAGCTACCTGACTTGGCCAGATAACTGCAGAAGAGCCTTTCGCACACACGCCGCATGATCCAGATTCGGGCTTGTGGCTCGGGCCCTGGGGAAAGGCCACCTCGAGCCCCACGCCCCGAGC
>JBKGZI010000110.1:0-14304 GCA_046545675.1 Persicimonas sp. | reverse complement strand
ACCAATCCAGTGATCAAAACTGTATGGGTCTCGATGTGCCCGGGCGGCGAACCGTTGATGGTGAGCGAGGGATATCAGAGCGCCACACTGCATTATTCGGGCGGCTCCAACGAAGATCCCCCCTATTATCTCATCGAAGGAAAGGAGTATTACTTCAATGTAATGAATGCCCGTAAGGACACCCCGGAACAATCGACCTGTGAAGAATGGAACTGCAGCTTCGCCATGGCTCATTATTGAGTTGCCATCCGGAAACCCCCGATTCCGCGCGGAGGAACGGGTGCCAGGCTCCCAACATCCCGCCCGACACATCCTCAAATATTGATATCCAGCGACTCGATCACATGGCCGTCTTCGCGAAAGCGCACCACCGCGATCGCCGCCTCGATCACCAGCCAGACGGCGAGCACCAGCAGGAAGGTGCCCACGCCGAAGAGCAGCCACTTGCCGTCTGCGAGGAAGGTCTTGGCGTTGGAGACCATCGCGGTAATGGTCGTCGCCAGCATCGCCACCATCGGGATGCCGGCGACGTACCAGGGCTTTTGGCGCATCAGCAAGTAGAGGGTGACGACCAGGAGTGCCAGGGCGGCCATGATCTGGTTGGTGGTGCCGAAGAGTTGCCACAGGGCGAGTCCGGCGGATTGGCCGTCGATCTTGTAGAAGGCGAAAAAGCCGATGGCTGCCACGGCGATCAGGCTCGATAGATAGCGGTTCTTTAAAAACTCCACGCCGACCGTCTCGGCGATCTCCTCGACGTTGTAGCGAAGCAGCCTGGTGGCGCTGTCCAGCGAGGTCAGCGCGTAGCTGACCACGATGACGCTGACGAACGAGGCGCCGACCTCGTGCGGCAGACCGAGCGCCTCCAAAAAGCGGCCACAGCCGTTGATGAATGTGCTGACCTTGGCTCCCAGTGCCTGTACGGCTGCCCAGTCGCTGTACAGCACGTGCCATTTGTCCGACGAGATCACTCCGGCGGTCGTCGCCAGCACGGCGATGAGCCCCAGGAGCGACTCGCCGATCATCCCGCCGTAGCCCACAAAACGGGCGTCCTTCTCGTTGTCGAGCTGCTTGGCGGTGGTGCCGCTGGCCACCAGGCTGTGGAAGCCGCTGGCCGCCCCGCATGCGATGACGATGAAGACGAAGGGGAATAGCCCCGGCGCGCCTTCGGGATTCATCCGCACCGCCGGGGCGACGAAGTCGGGCTGAGCCACAAACAGCCCCAGATATAGGCTGCCCAGGCCCAGATATAAGAGCAGGCAGTTGAGGAAGTCGCGCGGCTGCAAGAGGCTCCACACCGGCAGGACCGAGGCGAAGAACGCATAGGTGACCAGGATGCCGCTCCAGCCGTCGACGCCGGGCGCAAAATCGGGGTTGTCGAGGCGCAGCCACGCCATCACAGAGGCGTCCTGAGCGACGACGATCAGCGCCAAGAGCAGCCCGAATCCGACCGGCACCATCCACTTCCAGGACACGCCCTTCTTGAAGCCCAACCAGCCGATCGCCGCCGCGATGGCCATCAGGCCGAAGGAGGGAAGCACCGCCTGCGGAAAGTGGACGTGGGCTTGGGAGGGGTCGGGGGCAGGGCTGAATAAAAACGCGATGACCCACACGAAGACGCCCATCGCCAGCGCCACCAAAAAGAAGATGATGATGTGCAAAAGCGTCTTCGCCCGCGAGCCGATGATGCCCTCTGCGACCGCGCCGATGCTCTTCCCCTGGGCGCGAACGCTGACCACCAGCGAGCCCATATCATGCACGCAGCCGACCATGAGCGCTCCGACGACCACCCAGCACATCGCCGGCAACCAGCCCCAGATGACCGCCACCGCCGGCCCGAGCATCGGCGCCAGCCCGGCGATGGACGCGTAGTGGTGCCCGAATAACACCCCGGAGCGCGTCGGCACATAGTCGATGCCGTCTTCGAGCGCGTGCGCCGGAGTCTCGGCGTCCTCACGCAGCTCGAAGACACGCTCGGAGAGATAGCGGCTGTAGATGAGATAGCCCGCCACATACGCGGCGAAGGCGAAGGCTGTCGCGACGGCAGCGTTCATGGGTGCGGCAGGGGTTCGGGGGTCCGGGGGTCCAGGGGTCCAGGAACAGCTTAACGGCAGGGGTTCGGGGGTCCGGGGGTCCAGGAACAGCTTAACGGCAGGGGTTCCGGTCGGCCAGCTCATCAGCTCATCAGCTCATCAGCTCATCAGCGCATCAGCTCATCAGCGCATCAGCTCATCAGCTCATCAGCTCATCCGCGCATCCGCGCATCCGCTCATCCGCTCATCCGCGCATCCGCGCCCTGGACCCCCGGACCCCCGGACCCCTGAACCCCTGATCAAACCGCTCCCAGCGGTTTAGCGATCACGTCTTCGATGATCGTGCACGCCTCGTCGATATCTTCTTTGGCCAACTGCGAGGACACCGAGATGCGGAAGCGGCGGGCGTGGGCCTCGACGGCCGGGAAGTCGACCGGCTGCAAGAAGAGGCCGCGCTGCTGGCAGGCGATGGCCATCGAGTACAGTTGGCGGCCGTCGGCGCCGACGATGATCGGGATGATCTGCGATTGGGAGTCGCCCAGATCGAGGTTGAGCGACTCGAGGTTGTCGCGAAAATAGGCGACGTTGTCCCAGAGCTGGTCGCGCAATGAGGAGTCGCGCGTGGCGACCTCGAGCGACTTCATCATGCCGGCCACGATGGGCGGCGGCAGCGCACACGAGAATTGGAACGGCGAGGCGTAATACTTCATATAACGCACGATCGCCTCGTTGGCGCAGACGAAGCCGCCTACGCCGCCAAACGACTTGCTCAGCGTGCCGAAGCTGATGCCGATGGCGTCTTCGAGGCCGAAGTGCTCGGCGACGCCGCGGCCGTTCTCCCCGAACATCAGCGTCGAGTGGGCCTCGTCGATATAGATGGGCACCTCGTGCGATTTGCAGGCTTCATTGATAGCCGGCAGATCACAGAGGTCGCCGTCCATCGAATAGACGCCCTCGACGACCACCAAACGGCGCTTGCCGTCGTATTGGTCGAGCACCGCGTCGAGATGCTCGGCGTCGTTGTGGTCGAAGGTGACCAGCTTCGCCCCCGAGAGCACGCCGCCGTCGATGATGCTGCGGTGGCATTTGGAGTCCACGATAAGCACGTCGCCTTTGCGCAAAAGCCCCTGCATCGCGCCCATATTGCCGCCCAGGCCACTCGAAAAGAGCATGCAGGCGTCTTTTTGCTTGAACTCGGCGAGCTGGGCGGCGAATTGCTCGTGCAGATCGAAGGTCCCTGAGAGCATCGCCGCCCCCGAGGCGCTGAGTCCGTATTCGTCGGCGGCCTGCTTGGCGGCGGCGACGACCTCCGGATGGGTGGACAGCCCCAGGTAATTATACGAGGTCAGGTTGATGATGTCGCGCTCTTCGCCGTCGAAGCCGTTGCGAATGCGGGTGCGCGGCTGGGGTGATTGCTGCAGCGGCTGCTCGTATAGGCTCATGCCCATCGAGATCTCGGGCAGCTCGGCCCAATCCTGAAAATCCTGCGGGGGACTCAGCACGTCCGGATTATCATTCCAGCCGAAGTCGGCCAGGCTAAACTTCAAGGGGTCGATATCGGTCATGGGTCAGGGGTCCGGGACTACAGGGGTTCAGGGGTCCGGGGGTCCGGGGGTCCAGGAACGGCTTAACTGCAACTGCGTAACTGCAACTGCTTAACTGCAACTGCAGGAGACCGCTGGTGTCTTGAGGGGCCGACTGCTTTATTCGACGTGTTGCATGAATTTGTCGGCGAGGCCCTCGATGGTCTCGATCTCGGCGAGCTCTGCACGCGGTACGCGGATACTCAGCTCACGCATCGAGGCGGTGACGACCTCGAGCATGTCGAGGCTGTTGGCGCCGAACTCGCGGAACGAGTCGGCGAACTCCAGGTCTTCGTGCTCGACGTCGTCGAGCTGCTCGACCACATTATTTCGAATGATAGCGACCACTTCGTCTCGGGTCATCGTCGTGCCTCGGTTGCATGGATACTGCGCCAGATGCTGATCGTGCTTGGCAAACATCGGCGCGGCTAACTCGCGTGTCAAACGCCGATCATGTAGCCGGTGGCCGATTCGAATTCAAGCAGAGAAACCGGACAAAGGGTCGGAAACCTTCACGTTTCGAGCCGCGCCACTGGCACTCTGCGCGCGAATGGGGTATCGAGATTCGCGCCCCAAAACTTCAACCTCGGGAGGCTCCACGTGCTCCGCTACGACCAAGCTCAACTCCACAGTGACGCGGCTGTTGCCATCCGCCCGGTGCTCAACCTGCGTGATCGGCATCGCTTTATTCGCTTCCCCCACGGGCTATACGCCGACGATCCGAACTATCGCGCTCCGCTGGATCTGATGATCTGGGAGCGTATCTCGCCCAAGCTCAATCCGTGGTTCGACCACGGCGAGGCTCAGTTTTACCTGGCTATGCGCGGCGACCGGGTGGTCGGGCGCATCAGCGCGCAGGTCGACCAGAAGCACCTCGAGCAGCACGGCGACGGGGCGGGCTTCTTCGGTTGCTTCGAGGTCGACGACGACCCGGAGGCCGCCGAGGCGCTGCTCGCGACGGCCCAGGATTGGTGCCGCTCGCGTGGAATGGCCCGTATGCGCGGCCCGTTTAGTCTGTCGATCAACGAGGAGGCCGGTCTGCTCGTCGATGGGTTCGATTCGCCGAATTATATCATGATGCCTCACGGCCGGCGCTACTATCCCGACTTTGTCGAGGAGGCCGGCTTCGAAAAGGCGATGGACCTGTATGCGTGGCGCTACAGTCGCGAGCGCATCCCCGAATATGCCTTCGAGATGGCCGAGGCGGCCAAGGGCCACCCGGGGGTGACCATTCGCGACCTCGATATGGATAATATCGGCCGCGACGTGCGCATCATCATGGATATCTTCAACGAGGCGTGGTCCAAAAACTGGGGCTACGTGCCGTTGACCGAGGCCGAGCTCGACAAGATGGCCCAGGAGTTCAAGCTCATCGTCGACCCCGAGCTGTGCATGATCGCCGAGGTCGACGGGGTGCCCGCGGCGATGACCGTGGCGCTGCCCAATATCAACGAGGCGTTTCGAGATCTCGACGGCAAGTTGATGCCCTCAGGCTGGGCAAAGGTGCTCTACAGGCTCAAGGTCAAAAACCCCAAGAGCTTCCGCTGCGTGCTGCTCGGCATCCGAAAGGAGTATCGCAGCACGGCTATGGGAGGGCTGAGCGTGCTGCTCTATACGACCATCTACGACCGCGCCTATCAGAAGGGCTACGTCGAAGCGGAGGCGGGTTGGACGCTCGAGACCAATAAGGGCATCAACGGAGGCATGGAGTTGATGGGCGCCGAGCGATATAAGACGTACCGGATCTACGAAAAAGAGCTATAGGAAAAGACTCAAAAAAGAGCGCAGAGATCCCATGAGAGTTTTTGTCACAGGTGGCACAGGATTTGTCGGGTCCCACGTCGTCGAGCAGCTCATCGACGACGGCCACGAGCCGATATGCCTTGTGCGCGAGACCTCCGATACCGAGCATCTCGACGGCCTCGGCGTGGAGACCGTCGTCGGCTCGCTCGCCGAGGTCGACGGGATGCGCGCGGCGCTCGAAGAGGTCGACGCGGTCGTCCACATGGCCGGCGTCATCAAGGTTCGCGACTTCGACGACTTCTATCGTCTCAACGGCGAGGCGACCGCCGCGCTCGCCGAGTTGGCCGCCGAGGTCACCCCGGGGCTCGAGCGCTTTGTCTACGTCTCCAGCGTCAGCGCACAGGGACCATCGCCGGGGGCCGCACCTCGGCCCGACGCCGCCCAGCCCGAACCCGTCAGCCACTACGGCCGCAGCAAGCTGCTCGGAGAGCAGGGCGTGGCCTCCGTCTCCGACCGAGTCCCGGTGACGATTTTCCGTCCGCCGCCGGTCTACGGCCCGCGCGACTACGAGATGCTCAACGTCTTCCGGATGGCCAAATACGGGCTGGCGCCGGTCTACGGCGACGGGTCCGGGCATTTGAGCCTGATTCACGTCTTCGACCTGGCCCGCGCCATCGGATTGGCCGTCGATGTCGACCACCCCAGCGGGGCGGTCTTTCCCATCGACGACGGTCAGATCCACACCTGGAAGAGCCTCACCAGCGACTTCGCCGAGGCCATGGGAAAAAACGCGCGTCACCTATGCCTGCCCGGCGTCTTATTTCACGCCGCCGGCCACCTCAGCGAGGCCTTGGGCCGGTTGACCAACCGCGCGACGATCTTCAACACCGACAAGGTCGCAGAGATGTCCCAGGATAGCTGGGTTTGCGGCAATGAACGTCTCAGCGAGCTGCTCGATTGGCAGCCAGACTGGCCGATCGACCGGGGCGCCGAGTTGACCGCCGAGTGGTATCTCGAAGAGGGTTGGCTATGAGTTGCTGATAGTGTTTGTGCCGGCCAAGGCAGGGGTAGCCCGCAAGCTGGGGGGTGTGTTCATCGCCTGTAGGTTGGCAGAAGATGCCCTCCCCGCTTTTGCAGTCCAAAAGTGGCCGTGCTTCGCTACGCGCGGGGAGGGAGTGCAGTACTGACCGACAGACGATGAACACACCCCACGCTGGGATCCACATTGACGGATCACGTGATCATATTCAATACTGGATTAATCGCCGATACATGCCAAAAAAACGGGTGTTTGGGCACATTCGGCCTCCCAGTTGGTTCGACTTGAATCCGTAAAACTCCATCGAGGAGCGCGGGTGCTGACGGCGAACCACTATTTCGAACGGGATTGGATATGAAAGGAGCGTCGCGAAATCTGGTTCGATTGGTCGAGGTCGCCTACCGGCTCGAAATCGACCAACAGGAGTGGCTCGACGGTCTGGCCGAGGTGTTGGGGACGATGGGCGGCGCGGCCTACGGACTGATGGTCTACGAGTACGACGCCAGCGAACCCGAAAATGGCGTCCAGATCCCCGCCTACGCGCTGCACAAGATTGGGGAGGAATTCGCCCAGGGGACGCTGACCCATCATGCGCATAGCCCTCCCGACGATACCAGGCGCGTCTATCACAGCGGTATTCGCTGCGGCACGACCAGCGAGCTTTTCGCCCCGACGGGGATTCTGCCGGTCGAGCACGAGAGTTTTTCGTTAGTGAGTTCGTGTTGCGGAGGCGTCGAGGACGCCTGGGGGCTGAGCGCGTCGAACCCGGATGGGCGCGGAGTGGGAATTGCCGCGCCCCTTTATGAAGTGACCAAGATGTCCGACTCGATGCGCGAATTGTGGGGCTTGGTCGGCGTCCATCTGGCCACGGCCTATCGGCTGCGCCGCGGCGGCGACGAGCAAACGCGCAGCCCGGACGCCGTCTTCGAACCCAACGGCCGGTTGGTCCACGCCAACGGCATCGGCTTCGATAGCGGGCTCATCGAGCGCACCGGCGAGGCGGTGCGCCGCCGCGAGCGCGCGCGCTCGTCGGAAGTGCGCCGCGAGCCGCAAGCGGCGCTGCAAATGTGGAAAGGGCTGGTCGACGGGCGCTGGTCGCTGGTCGAGCAGCTCGACGGCGACGGCCGCCGGCTGGTCGTCGCCCACGAAAACGAGCCGCCCGTCGACGGCCCGACCATTTTGACCAAGCCCGAGCGCCAGGTGGCCGCCTACTTCGCACAGGGTGATTCCATCGACCGCATCGCCTACTCGCTCGGCTTCGACCGACAGCGGGTCGTCGAGCTGATCGAGTCCGTCATGGAGAAGCTCGATGTCGAGACGCGCGACGAGGTCACCGCACTTTTTCACACGTATCTGGGGCGCTGACACCTCGCCACCCTCCCTCCGTCGGCGCTTTTCTCCGCCTGTATTCTACATTTGTAGACGATTTTTTTGCGCTTTCGGCGCTTCCCGCTACGCTTATCCCTGCAACCAACATAACTTGACGGGGTGAAGTCAGCCCCAGGGAGGCGCCATGAGTAGCGAAGACTTGACGACAGCCGAATTGCGTCCGAGTCGTATTGCTGCGCGAAGTGTTCGTCGTGAGTTTGCTGAGCAAACAAATGACGTCGTCGGTCCGAAGGTAGATCTGAGATGTTCCTTGGTCGATGCCTTCGTATCGCATCTCGAGGAGCTGTCGGTCGACACGATCTTCGGCGTGCCCGGCGGCCTACTCCATCCATTCTTCGAGGCCATCGAGCGTCATTCGCTGCTGAGCCTCATCGTCACCAAGCACGAGGCCGGCGCCGCGTTTATGGCCGACGGTTATGCGCGAATAAAGCGCACCCTGGCGGTATGTGCGGCGACATCGGGTCCCGGCGCCACGAACCTGCTGACCGGCGTGGGCGTGGCCTTCTCGGACGGTGTGCCGCTGCTGGTTCTGACCGGGCAGGCCGCGTCGAAGAATCTCGGCCGAGGCGCCGTCCAGGAGTCGGGGCCGCAGGACGTCGATATCGTCAAGATGTTCGAGCCGGTGACCAAATATTCGGCGATGGTCGACCACCCGGCGCGCTTTACACACCACCTTCGGCGCGCGCTGCGCCTGGCCATCTCCGGACGGCCCGGGCCGGTTCACCTGAACGTGCCCGTCGACTTTTGGTCCGAGTGGGTCGACCTCGAAGAACTCGAGCTGGAACGCCACACCCCGAGCAACAAGGTCTTCGACCCGAGAGCCGTCGAGCGAGCCGCGGCCGCCCTGTCCCGGGCCAGCCGCCCGGTCATCTTGGCCGGAGGTGGCGTGCGTGATGGCCAAGCGGCGCAGCCATTGCGGCGGCTCGCCGAGCGGTTGGGCGCGCTCGTGGTGACCACGCCCCGTGGAAAGGGCGTCTTCCCCGAAGAACATCCCCGGTGGGCGGGTGTCTGTGGCTATGGCGGCCACAATTGCGCCACCGAGCTGATGCTGGGCGACGAGCCCGACGTCTTGTTCGCCGTGGGCGCCTCGCTCAACGAGACGACGACCTTTGGCTGGCATCCCGAACTGATGCCCTCCGAGACGTTCATCCACCTGGACATCGACCCGGAGCGTATCGGGCGCAGCTACCCGGTCGATATCGGGTTGCTCGGAGACGCAGCCACGATCCTCGATGAGTTGGCCGAGCGCGTCGCCGACACCGACGAGCGTCGATCGCTGCGAGAGGGCTGGGCCGCACGCCACAGAGGCCCGTCGCTGCGGGCATCTTCGCTGCAGCTCAACCTGGCTCTCTCCGGAAACACCGGCCTGACCCCGGAGGCCTGGCGCGCCGAGTTGGAGGCCGTCCTCCCCGACGACGCGCTCATCTTTTCGGATGTGGGCGGCCATATGCTGTTCAATATCCATCACCTGCGCATCAAGCAGGATCAGGACTTCATCCTCAACCTGGGGTTCGGCTCGATGGGCCACGGCACCGTCGCCCCCATCGGGGCGGCGCTGGCCGACCCGGGCCGGCCGGTGGTCTCCATTATCGGCGACGGATGCTTTGCCATGAACGGCATGGATCTGCTCGTCGCCGTCGAGCACGACATCCCCGTGGTCTGGATCGTCGAGAATAACCAGATGCACGGCATCTCTTGGCATATCAGCAAAATGCTCAGCGGGCACCCGCTGGAGTCGATCAACCCCGACAAGCCGGTCGATATCGCCAGTATTGCGCGATCAATGGGGGTGCAGACTCATGTCGTCGAGAGCCTCGGCCAGCTCCAGAGGCCGCTATACGATGCGTTGGAGCAACGCCGAGGCCCTACTCTCATTGATGTGCGCGTCGACCCGACGGTCGCACCGCCCATGGAGGGTCGCGCCAAGGCCATCGGCGGTTTTCGGTGAATCGCGATTGGAGGTGACCAGCTATGCCGTCGCGCGACTCACGACAGGTACCTATCGTGCCATAGAGGAGATATGAGATGACCGATCAAGACTCACCGCTGGACCGTATCGGCGTCAAAGAGCAACTGGAGGCGAAGGTCGTCGACACCCGCACCGATCCGCGCATCCACGGCTATTCGGTCCACGACGACCTGGCGCGACACTATTCATTCGGCGAAGTCATCCTGCTGACGATCACCGGAGAGCCGCCCACAGAGCGGGTGGGCCGGGCGTTCGAGGTGGCGTTGACCTATATGACGCCGATTTCGATCGCCGAGGCGCCCGCGCACGCCGCCAGGCTCGGCCAGACGGTCAACTCCAGCGTATCGGGGGTTGTGTCGCTGGCGGCGACCGCGCTGAGCGAACAGGCCCGCTGGCTCCTCGACGAGCACGCCGACGTGCTCGCTTGGCTCGCCGACGGCGGCGAGGCGTTTTCCGAGCAGGCGCGCGCCGACAGCTCCGAGCAGCGACAACAGGTCGCCAACCTCCACGCTGCGGTGAGCGACGAGCTCGGCGACCTGGCGATTTTCTCGAACGACCCGGCGCTGTGGCCGGCGTTGCTCGGCGTCCTCTACGCGTGCGGTCTGCGCGAGCCCGACCAGATCCTGCCGGCCATCGTCCAGGCGCGTCTGAGCACGGCCGTCGCCGAGGCCACCGCGGTCGTCCCGGGCCGGTTGAAAGATTATCCCATCAACGTTCCTCCCATTCGGTATACCGATGAACGAGACTCCGAAGACAAGAGATGAAGTCCACACCAACGTGGGACGAGCCGGGTTCGGCGACAATTACTTCAAGGGCTGGGCCGTCATCGAGGAGCTAGCCGGGCGGGAGTCGAGCTGGAGCCTGTACTCCATGGCTGTGGGGGGCCCGCCGCTCGATGACGAACAGACGGCTCTCTGCGAGTATTTGGAGGCCGCCAGCATGGTCACAGACCCGCGGATCTGGATCTTCAAGGTGTGCGCACTCGTCGCCTCGTACGGTTGCGCTCTCGTGGCCCAAGCCAGCACGAAGTTAATCTTCGATGAGTCGTTTTTGGGCCCGGGCGGGGTTGCTTCTGCGGCGGAAATGCTGGTCGAGATGCGCTTCGAGTTGGGGGAGTGCGCCCACGAGCAAGAGGCTGTGGACGCGTGTTTTCAGCGCTGGCTCGAGAAACGCGGCACGTTGTCGGGTTTCGGAGTGGTCGGGAGGCCGCGTGACGAGCGCCAGCAAGCCATCGAACAATGGCTTGTCGACCGCGGGCGCACCGATGGGAGCTATTGGGAGCTGAGCCGTCGGCTCATCGACGCGGCCGAACGGTTGCGCGGGCTGAGGCCCAACGTCGCACTACCGTGCGCTCAGGCTTGGCTGGATATGGGCTATACGCCCGCCCAGATCAAGATGATGTTCATGCGTATGACCGACGTCATCCTGGCGGCCATCTCCCACGACGAGGCGCAGCGAGGCTCGGCTATTTTGCAATGCGTCTCGGGTGAGTCGGTGACTTATTGCGGCCCCGAGCCGCGTCTGAGCCCGCGGGCCAAGCAGGCACGCCGACGCTGATGCGTCGAACAGAGAACGACGAGTATTAAACTCTCAGGCATATTGCCGCTTCGCCCACCATTGATGCGGGTCTCACCGTCTTTTGCGTCGTCGTGCGGGAGGGAAATTCCCCGGTGATGCGCAACGATTCAGCCGATTTCGCCGATAACCATGATGAAGGGTGTCGGTGATTGTGCGACGGCCTCGGCCGGTGCCGAGTCTGCCAGGCGGGTAGCTCTCGTCCTCATCGATGAAAGCGCGCTGGACGACGAATCCACTTGGTAGCTCATCACCTACACCCTTTCTGGAAGGTGGCGGTCGATTCACGGCCGTTGACCCCCAATGGTGGCTTAGCTTGCTGGCTTGGGCGATGACGGCAGGGTCGAGTTTTGTCTCGGTTCTCCAAAGGTCCAGGTCCGCCCAAAATCGGTTGTCTGCGTCGCCGTGTGCTCATGGCCGGCGCGCCAGCGGCTTTGGCGGACGAAGCAGGTATATTGCCGCGGATGCTGCGACTGGAAGTGGAGTCTCAGCGCAGAGTTCGAAACCGGGTGCTCCAAAAACCGGGGCCGACTTCGGTCGGCGTGTTCAGAGGCTCTTTGAAAACCAAATAGGACCGGCCGGTCTGAGGAAATCTTAGATCGATTCACCGCATGCTTCGTTTAGATAGGGGAGGACGATATTTCCCACCTGCCCGGAGAGACAATGCGACAGTTATTCGCTGCTGGTTTGGTGATTCTGCTTTCGGCTCTGCCGTCGCTGGCCTTCTCGTCGAGCTACGACGAGCTTCAAGCCTCCCTCGAGCAGCACCGTAAACAGATGGTGGAGCAGCATGACAGCTCGCTCGAAGGGGGGGAGTCAGCCGCACTCGAAGCAAAAATCTTGTCAAGTATCGAGAAACTCTTCGATGCCTGGATGGGGACGCGGTGGGGCATGGGTGCGCCGCAGACGCAGACTCCCGGGGAGGGTAAAATCAACTGCGGCATGTTCGTGGGAACGGTGCTTGTCCACGCGGGATTTCAAGTCAATCACCAGAAGCTGCAGCGCCAGCCGGCCGAATTGATCATCAAGAGCTTCGCCCCTCAAAAGACGATTCGCAGATTTCGCAACAAATCAATGGAGACATTTATAGATGGTGTGAGAGAGCAGGGCGCCGGGCTCTATATCCTCGGGCTGGACAACCACGTCGGTTTTCTGGTCGTCGAGAAGAACGACGCGGTGCGCTTTGTCCACGCCGATTATGTGTCCAACGAGGTTGTCGACGAGCCCGCTGCGGCCGCCGCGCCCATTATTTCCAGCAAATACCGGGTGATCGGCAAGATTCTACAGCCGAAAATGCTCGAGAAGTGGCTCGAGGGAGACCGGTTCGCGGTGCGCGGCAATTGGTAGCCATCACGCTTACATCTCCTCGAGCGTCTCGATGCCCACCAACCGCAGTCCCTTTTGCAGGGTCTGGGCAACCGCGCGGGATAGATACAAGAGCCCGTCGCGCCGCTGGGCGTCATCGATGTCGACGATCTTGTGGTCGTCGTCGTTGTAGAGCGTGCTGAACGACTTGCACAATTTGAAGAGGTACTCGGTGACTTTGCTCGGGTCGAGGTCGCGCGCCGCCTGTGAAGCCGTCTGCGGCCAATCTTGGAGCTGGCGCACGAGCGCCATCTCCAGGTCGGTGCCCAGCGCCTCGAGGCATGCGGCCCGGCTGGTGGCGTCGAGCTCGGGCCAGCCTCCGATGCGCCGGCCGATCGATTGGATGCGTGCGTAGCTGTACAGGCAGTAGGGGCCGGTTCGTCCCTGGAAGTCGATGGACTTCTTGGGGTCGAAGTTGACCGTCGTGCGCGGGTTGAAGTCCAGAATATAATACTTCAAGCCGGCCATGCCGATGGCGCGGGCGCGCTCGTCGAGCTCGGCGTCATCGAGGTCCGGCCAGCGATCCTCGACCTCTTGGCGTGCGAGCGCCTCCATCTCGTCCATGAGTTCGTCGGCGTCGACGACCTTGCCCTCGCGGCTCTTCATCTTGCCCTCGGGCAGCAGCACCATCCCGTAGGAGAGATGGTAGAGCCTGCCCTCGAGCTCGGGCTTCAACAGCCCCAAGATCTTGAAGAGCACCTGGAAGTGGTAGTCCTGCTCGTTGCCGACCACGTAGCTCATCTTGTCGAGGTCGAACTCGCGAAAACGCTCCAGCGCGGTGCCGATATCCTGGGTCATATACACGCTGGTGCCGTCGCTTCGCAGCAGCACCTTTTGGCCCTGCAGGCCCAGCTTCTCGAGGTCACAGACGACCGCGCCGTCTTCGAGTTGCTCGAATTTGCCCGCTTCGAGCCCCTCTAGGACCACGTCTTTGCCGAGCTGGTAGGTCTGCGATTCGTAGTAGACCTTGTCGAATTCGACGCCGAGACGCTCGTAGGTCTCGTCGAAGCCGTCGAAGACCCACTGATTCATCGTCTTCCACAGTGCGACGGTCTGCTCGTCGCCGGCCTCCCAATTTCGCAACATCTCCTTGGCTTGCCCGCCCAGCTCGCTTTCGCGGTTGAAGTAATCGTCTCGGTACTCGCCGAAGAAGATCTCCCGAAGCTTCTGCTCGTCGGGCTGGTCTTCTTCGCCTTCGACCTCGTCGCGCTCGGTCAGCCAGTTCTCGAAGCGCTCTCGGGCCTGCTCGGTCTGCTTCCAGGCGTCGTATTCGGCGGAGAACTTCTGGTTGAACATCACATAATAGCGCCCCACCAGGTGGTCGCCTTTCTCGCCGGTCTCCTCGGGCGTCTCGCCATTGCCCCATTTTTTGTAGGCGAGCATCGACTTGCAGATGTGGATGCCCCGGTCGTTGATCAGGTTGACGCGGGTGACCTCGTGGCCCGCCCAGTCCGAGATCTGAGAGACGGCCTGTCCCAGCAGGTCGTTTCGCACGTGCCCCAAATGCTGGGGCTTATTGGTATTGGGCGCCGAGTACTCGAACATCCAGTGCTCGGGCGGCTCGACGGTGTCGGCGCCGAAACGGGACTCGTCGAGCGCCTGAGAGACGAC
>JBKGZI010000109.1:0-14329 GCA_046545675.1 Persicimonas sp. | reverse complement strand
AATGCTGTTTACGGGGTGGTGTCGAGGTGTTGCCAGATGCGGCGGGCGTCTTCGATGACCCCGTAGTCGTAGATCTCGATGATGGCCGGGTGGGTGAGCATCGCGGTGGTCTGAACCTCACGATGCAGGATGCTGGCGAGCGTGGGGGTTCGCGCGCTCTCGGCGGTGATGACCTTGACGGCCGAGGGGGTCGAACTGGGCAGGTGTAAGGCGCGGTAGACCACGCCCATACCGCCGCGGCCGATGCGCTCGAAGAGCTCGAAAGAGCCGACTCGCACCGTCCCGTTCTGCTCCGGTCTCACTGCCATTGCTGCCTACTTTGGCGTGCCTATTCAGGCGCTGATTTCTTCGAGCTTTTCGCGGGCGGCTTGGCGCAGCCGGTCGGTGAGGGCGTCCTGGTCGAGCAGGGACTGGAGGCGGCTGGTGGCGGCGTCGGTGGCGCCTTTTTCGATCTCGCACAACGCGATGTGGAAGGTCGCCGCGGGGGCGGCGTCGGGGTCGTCGAGAGCGTGTTTGAACTCCTCGATGGCCTCGTTGAACAGGCCCATGTCGCGGTAGGCGGTGCCCAGCTCGATGCTGGTGTTGTGGGCGGAGGCGTCGCCCAGGTCGATGACGTTGTTGGGCTGGCTGTCTTCGTCCTCGGCGTCGGGGCGGAACTTCTGGGAGAGGCTGCGGGCGCCGAAAGGGTTGTCCTCGGGCTGGAGGCCCTGGCGAGCCTGGTCAATCTGGCGGGCGCGCTTGGAGATGCCCGGGTGGTCGGGCTGGTCGGCGCGCACGCGGTCGAGGACCTCTTGGGCCTCGTCGACCAGGCCCTGCTGGATGAAGAAGTCGACCTCGGCGAGCTCGCCAAGCGGGTCGTCTCCGCCCAGGTTGACCTTCTCGGCGGTGTTGTCGAAGTCGCCGAAGAGGTCGTCGAACATCTCGTCGGCTTCGTCTTCGGTCAGGTAGAGGTCGAGGCCGCCTTCGGGCTCGTCGTCGTCGGCGTCCTCGAGGCCGACCATCTGCTCGCCGCTGAGCTCGCCGAGCCCGTCGATGTCGACGTCCATGTCGACGATGTCGTCGGCGTTGTCGAAGTCGGACTCATCGAAGTCGAGGCCGTCGTCTTCGGCGACCTCGATCATCTCGGCGTCGGTGTCCTCGTCGAGGATCTCGAGGTCGGCGTCGTCGAGCTCGACCTCGCTGATCTGGACGACTGATTCTTCGACCTCGTGGAAGTGCTCTTCGAACTCGTCGGGGTCGACCTCGTCGGGCTCGGCGTCGACGAATTCGAGGTCGCCCATGTCGAGCTCGAGCAGCTCGTCGGCGGCGTCGTCGACATGGCTATCTGCGACTTGATCGAGCTCGACGTCTTCGAGTTCATCGAGCTCGTCGATCACGTCGAACTCGACGACCGAGATCTCGTCGAGCGCCTCTTCGTCGCCGACGGAGTCCAGCGACAGGCCGTAACTATCGGCCGCCTCGAGGATGCGCTCGGGGTCGTCGGCCAGCTCGAGCGCCTCGTCCAGGAAAGCGTGGGCACGCCCGGGGGTGGTGCGAGTGATGCGGGCCATCTCCAAAAGCTCGTCGACGGCTCCTTCGATATTGCCGCGAGCCTCCTGCAGCTTTCTCATCTGCTCGCGGGCCTGCAGGCTGTCGGGGTGCTTGGCGATGACCCCGACGATCGTCTCGTAGGCCTTGTCGTGCAGGCCGTATTTGATGAAGACGTCGGTCTCTTTGAGCAGCTCGGCGACGACCTCTTCGGAGGTGTCCGGGCCGTGCTCCTCGGTGGGCTCGACGGCCTCGATGACCTCGATCTGGCCGGAGATATCGGCCAGACCGTCGTCTTCGGCCGGGGCGGAACCATCATGTCGGCCGCCGCTTCCAGCCCCCGCAGGCGACGAGGGCTGTGGGTGGCGGCGCTGCTGGTTGTGGGACTCGGGGGGCGGCGACTGGCTTGCGACGGGCTGGTTGGCCGACGGCTCCTGGACCTCGACGACCTCGAGGTCGTCTGCGGAGTCGTCGTCGAGGAATTCGATGCCGTCGAGGGCGTCGGCCTCGACCTCCTGGGGCTCGGCGGGTGTGTTTTTTCGACCGGTCGCCGGCCGCTGGTCCATCGGCCCGGTGTCGCGACGCTGGCCGGTCATCGCCCCGGAGTCGTCCAGGCGGCGCATCTTGTGCAGCCCCTTTTTCGCCCGGGTGTCCTGCGGGGCGAGCTCGAGGATCTGCTCGTAGGTACGCGCAATCTCGTCGGTGCGACCTTCAGTGCGGTACAGGTTGACCAGCTCGTGCATGACCAGGACCGCCTTGTCGTAGCGAGCCAGCCGGCGGAAAGCCTCGACCAGGAGCTCGAGGATCTGGGAGTCCTGGGGGCACTTTTTGAAGCAGACCTGCAGATGCTTGAGGGCGTGCTTGTTGTCACCGCGGCGCAGATAGATGTCGATGACGCGCCGGCGAAGGCTGACCGCGTCGCCGCGCAGGAAGATGATCCGCTCGGCGACCTGGACGAATTCGTCGATCCGGCCTTCTTCGTCGAGCTTGTCAGCGGCGAATTCGAAGAGCTCGAGCGCATCGTCCTGGAGGTCGTCTTTGGCGTAACGCTCGGCCAGTTGGATGCGCATGCCGACGTCGTCGGGGTCGAGCCGAATCATGCGCTCCAACAACTCGCGTTGGGCGGCGGGGTTGCCGGCTTTTTTGAAGATCTTTTGGGCTTTGTGGTACGAGCGGACCGCGTCTTTGAGGCGGCCGAGGCGGTGGTAACAATCGCCCAGGTCTCGGTGCAGCGCGGGCTCGTCGGGGGCCAGGCGCAGCGCCTGCTTGTACACGGCGACAGCCTTCTCGTAGATGTCGTCGCCGGCGTAGTGGCTGGCGACGGCCTGGTAGGCGTCGAGCGCCTCCTCGCGGCGGTCGATCTTCGAGTAGAGATCGGCCACCTTGAGCAGGCTTCGGGCATCGGAGGGGTCGTCGTCGACAAGTTCTTGATACTTGCCGATCGCCTTCTCCCAGTTGCCCTTGCGCACCTGCTTGCGCGCAGCAGCCAGAACTTTGTTGCGGTTGATTCCCACGAAGAAGACCTATTGAGAACGGAGCACCGATCTTAGAAGCGTTCTAAAACCGCGTCAAGTTAATGCTCATCGAGTCGATGCTGCCGAGGTTATTTGTTGACCCGCTCGACATATTCACCGGTGCGGGTGTCGACGCGCACCAACTCGCCCTGCTCCAGATACAGCGGGACGGTGATGATCGCGCCGGTCTCGAGAGTGGCCGGCTTGGTGCCGCCCTGGGCGGTGTTGCCTTTGACGCCCGGGTCGGTCTTGGTGACCTCGAGCTCGACGAACATCGGCGGCTCGACGCTGATCGCCTTGTCATTATGAAAGAGGATCTCGAGGGTCATATTATCCTTGAGATATTTTCTCACCGCCTCGACCGCGTCGGTCGAGACCCGGACCTGCTCGTAGGTCTCCGCATCCATGAAGATGTAGTGGCCGGTCTCGTCCTTATACAGGTATTGCATCTCGCGTGATTCGAGCAGCGGCGTGTCGACCGTATCGCCCGAGCGGAAGTTCTCGTGGAGCACCTTGCCGTCCTCGAGGCTCTTCATGCGAGTCTTGACGAACGCGACGCCCTTGCCCGGCTTGACGTGGTTGGCCTCCAAGATGACGAACGGCTCGCCGTCGATCTCGATTTTGAGGCCTTTGCGAAACTGCGTGGTGTCAATGGTCATCGAAAATCCTGCTGTCTCAACAAAAGTCTGGTAGCGACGCCGGCTGCACGCTGGACCCAAAGCCCAACGCCGAGACGACGCCAGAGAATCATAACATAGAAGGGAGCGCCCGCTCAGATCATTTCGCGTTCGACGAATGGAGCGATCAGGCGCAGCATCGTCTGGCCGCGGTTGACGTCGGCGTCGACGTCGAGGGCCAAGATGAGCAAATACTCGCTGGCGACCACCCGCGCTAGCGCGGTGACCTCACCCAGGGTGATGCTCACCTCGTTGACCTCCCCGACCTCGTAGATCTGCAATCGACGAAATTTATCGAGCAGGTTGCTCAACTCGACGGCCACCGCGTTCATCTGCGGAAGCTCTTCACCATCGAAGACGCTGTCAATCGGAATGCCGTCAAAACCGATCAACATACAGCCGAGGGTGCCGTCCACATTATTCACGACCCTCGTCAATTTCTGTCTGAACATGCGTCCTCCATACGGGCGATTCCCGACTGCGTGCGGCAAGGTCGGTGCCAAAGGTCAACTAAGTCGTTGTCTTATAAATAGCCGCCACGGTCAAGTGTTTGGGTACTTTGAGGTGTAACCGAAACGGCTCGGCTGGCTGCAGCCCCCTCCCCGCTCGGAGCACAGCGGAGAGAAGGGGAGGATCAAGGAGGGGCATCTTTTTTTTGCGCGGAGCGCGCTTCGATTTCCCCTCCTTGATCCTCCTTTATGCGGCTCGACCGTGCCATGCTGAAAAACGCGCGGGGAGGGACGTTCCTGGCTCACCCAACGCATGTCCCTACAGCATTCCCTCGACTGCGATCTTGCCGACCATCATGCGGTTTTGACCGTCGTGGGCCTGCTTGGGGGTGACCTGCATGCGGTTGCTCGACCGGAAGAAGCCCAGCCAGATGGTGTAGACCCCCGGCGAGGAGTACGACTCGATGTCGAGCTCGAATTCGTCTTTGACGATATCGCCGGGCAGCCAGTAGTTGGTCGGAAAGTCGCCGCCCACCGGGTCGTGGTCGCCGTGCAGCCGGCTGCCGGGGAAGTCGACGTGCATGAAGATCTTCTGCTGGCCGGGGATGCGCTTTTTGACCCTGAAGTAGAAGGTCATCTTGGCCTTCTCGCCCCAATTATAGGTCGGGAAAGTGCCGTCGTCGGGCTTGCGGTCGATATCCCAGCCGACGAATTCAATATGGTCGTCGAAGGTGGCGTAGACGACCTGGCCGTCGTCGGCAAATTCGAGCGGGATCGGCGCCTCGAAGTTGTCCGGATCGTCGACCATCGACCCGGAGATGAAGTTCTCCTGCGACTCGCCCTCCTCGAGCTTGTTGCTGGCCAACAGCAGCCGGCTGGAGCTGGCGTCGAGCACCGGCAGGTTGCGGCCGTAGCGTTTGCGCACCTCGGTGTTCAAAGCGGCGAGGCGGTCGCGTGGGATGACCACGAAGAAGCGCTCTTCGTCGTCGAAGCGGTCCAAAAACTCCCGGCTGCGCGGGATCTCGGCGACGTCGCCCAGATAAACCGAGTTGTCGCCCACCGAGACATTGTACCGGTAGAGCATCTCGTCGTCGGCGGCGTGCTCGGTATAGGTCTGGAAGATGCCGCGCTGGGATAGATGCGCCGAGAGGCTCGGGGCAAATGAGAATAAGAAGACCCCGGCGGTGGCCACCCCCGCCGCGGCGATCAGCGCCGACCAGGTGCCGGGCAGCTCGACGATGCGCGCGAGCCTCGCGAGCACGCCGTCCGCGGCGCGGAATTCTTCTTTGCGGCGGGCGCGGCGAAGCAGCGGAGACGGCCGGCCGGGGGCGTCGGAGGGCTCGTCTCGGCCAGGCTCATCGCCGCCAGCCTCATCGCCACCAGATCGGCGTCGCTCGCGCCACCGGCGAAAGCGCCCCGGGAACTCGCGTATGCTCTCCAGGGTCAGCGCTGCCCAGGAGACGAGCCCGAAGAAGAAGCTCGCCATCAGCACCATCCAGCCGTATTTGATCGCCTTGAGCGCGGAGCCGTAGCTGAAATCGTCGGGCAGGTCGAGGTCCTCTTGAAAGCCCAAATAGGCCTCCATGAACCGATCGGGGAAGCGCTCCAGGTCCTTGCCGAGCATCATGATGACGGCGATGGCTACCACGCCCATCGCATAGGCGAGCAGCGAGTTGAGGCGGGCGGTCTTCCAGAAGTCGCGGTCGCCCAGCATCAGCCCGACGCCGGCGATCAGCGGCAGATAGCCGGCATAGTAGTGGTGATCGAAGCCCGCAGAGACGGCCAGCACGATTCCGGCGATGAAGCTCCAGACCAGCAGCAGCCGCTTGAGGTCGGCCTGCTGGGACATCAGGTTCATGCGCGGCTTGCCGTCGTCGTCGGTCAACCGGGTCGAGCGGGCCAGGTAGCCGATGCCCAGCGGCACCAGCGCCACCCACGGAATCAGCGAGAAGCCGACCTGGCGCACCCACATGGCAAAGTGCAGGTGGTCGTCTGCCATGCTCGAGCCGGTCAGGTGGTTTTCGAGCAAGAAGCTAAACAGCGGCATCTTACCGCTGATACTGCCGTCGATGCTGGTCACCGGGTTGGCCTGGCCGTAGGCGTAGACCACCACGCCGATGACGGCCGCCGGCATCACCGTGGCCAGCAGCCCCTGCAGGCTGGTCAGCGAGCGCACCGCGTGCGTCCGTCGGGCGAGCAGCACACCGGCGAGCAGGATGAAGCTGGGCACCAACACCGCGATCCATTGCAGGACGTGCGGCAGGAAGTAGGCGTCCTCGACGGCGTCCGCGCTGCGGCTGACGCCCCACCAGATCACGCCCCCGGCAGCCAGCAGCGCGGACACGCACAGCCCGATCTCGAGGCGTCCGACCATGGTGGCCACCCCCGACGGGTTGTGGCGGGCGCGCATGATCTGCTCGAAGGGGATCTGGGTGACCGCGTAGCCGACGATGACCGCCAGCGGCCCGAGCAGGCCGAAGAAGCGCTGCTCGAGGAAGCAAAGCGACAGCGCCACGCCCAGCAGCGCGCCCCACAGCCACCGGCGCTTATCGTCGGTGGCGTGGGCGAGCTCGAAGAAAGCCATGATCGCCCACGAGCTGAGCACGACAAAGAGCGTCTCGGTGCTCAGCGCGTGCACGCCCAAGAAGATCGCCGGCGTGCTCACCAGGGCCAGGGAGGTGAGCAGAGCCGACCAGGTGTCGTGGTGGGTTTTGATCCAAAGGAAGGTCAGCAGCACCAATACAAAGACGGCGACCGCGATGGGAAAGCGCGCCGAGCGCTCGAGCGCGCCGACCTCGTAGCGGCCGTCGGCCTGCGGCTCGCCGACCGACCAGGCCACCAGCCAGGTCTTGAGCAGCGGGCGGGCGACCGGCTCTCCGTCGAGGGTGGGGGTGACCCAATTGGGCTCGACTTTGTCCGACTCGTCGCTCGCGGCTTCGTCGTCGGCAGGGTCGGCGTCGGCAGGGTCGGCATCGGGAGCGTATTCGCGGGCCGACAAGATCTCGTCGGCCTCCCACGGCTCCCAGACGCCCAGCGACGCCAGTTGACCGAAGAGCAACACAGCCGAGACCACGACGAGGATCGCCGTAGCCACGTACATGCCGGTCTTCGAAGACCACCAGTCATACCAGCTCTGCTGCTCGACCGTCTCGGTCGTGTCAGTTGAATCGTTCACGGCGTCCCACGGGTGTTACACGGATTAGTACGGTCCAAAGCCAAATCGCCCGGACGGCACCAAGAACATCGATGACCGACGGGCGATTCCAGTGCTGTGAGATAGCATATCAGGGGTTCAGGGGTCCAGGGGTCCAGGGGTCCAGGCACTGCCAACTGCAGGTGCCGGCTGTCAGGCACCACCCGTAATCGTAAACCTAAACCTAAACCTAAACCTAAACCTAAACCGCCGTTGCCTTTGCCGTTGCCGTTGCCTTTGCCTTTGCCTTTGCCTTTGCCGTTGCCGTTGCCTTTGCCTTTGCCGTTCCCTGGACCCCTGGACCCCTGGACCCCTGAATCCCTGTTTTATTTGAATACCAGCGGCAGTGGCCGCGTCTGACCGAATGTACGAGGAAACAACAACGTGATATTGATGGCCGAACACGCCATACTGTTGAAAGATAGAGCTGAGACTGCCTCAGGAGGAACGTCATGAAGCGCCTTGCCTGGTTGATTATAGCCGCTGGAATACTGGCGGTAGGGTCGGGATCGGGGTGTTTGGTCACCCAGGATAACGACGAAATGGGCGATTGTTCGTATCAACACGAGGTCTGCGAGACCTATTGCGATCCCTACGGGAATTGCGAGCAGGACTGCTGGTACGAGGAGCGCGAGATGGGCTCGTGTAATTCGGGCTCGTCGAATAACTCCGGCGGCTCGGGCGACTTCTGCTATAGCGACGTCGAATGTTCAGACAGCGAGGTCTGCGTCAACAGCAGTTGCCAGGCGCCCGACACCGATGAGCGCGGCGAGGCCGGGCTGTGCCAGGCGTGTGAGACCAATTCCGACTGCAACGAGGCGGGCGCTCTTTGCGTGCGGCTGACCGGCGGGGAAGGACAGGACGCGCGGGTGTGCACCACGCCGTGTGACGGCGGCTGCCCCAGCGGCTTCGAATGCGAGAGCATCAACGGCTCGGCTCAATGTCTCCCGGAGGCCGACGCCTCCAACGAGCGAAGCTGTGACGACTCCCCGGAGCTCGAATGTGTCACGGCCAGCGACTGCGCCACCGGTGAGAGCTGCGTCAATAATAGCTGCGAGGCGCCCGACGACGCCGAATGCGACGCCGACGCGGATTGCAGCGGTGGCCAGATCTGCGACCGTCACCAATGCGTCGACGACGTCTCCGAATGCCAAACCCGACAGGATTGCCGAAGCGGCGAAGTCTGCATCGACGACCAGTGCGAGGCCGGCACCGAGAGCTGCGTCTTCAACAGCGAATGCTCCGGCGATGCGATGTGCGTCGACGGCACCTGCTACCCGACCTGCTCGGCCGACGACGAGTGCAGCCGCTACGAGCACTGCCGCCAGGGTCTGTGTCAGCCGACCCAATGCCGCGGCACCTCCGACTGCGCCGGCGACGAAGTCTGCGTCGACGCCACCTGCATGCCCGGGTGCGACCCGAGCAGCTCGACCGACGACTGCGGCACCGGCTACGTATGCACCAGCAACGGCTTTTGTGACCGCGACCCGGACGTCGAGTGCCGCTCGAGCGCGGAGTGCTCGCGCCAGGAGATCTGCCTGGAGGGAAGCTGCGAAGAGCCGTGTGAGTGCAACTCCGACTGCCCGGACGGCAACGTCTGCGACCTCGACTCGGGCACCTGCCACGACCCGGGCAGCGATGCGCCGACCACCTGCGAGTCGATCTGCGACTGCGCCAGCGGCGACACGTGCAACGACTCCGGCGAATGCGTCAGCGGCTGATCAAGCTATCGACGCCAGGGACGGCGTCGCTCCGGTTCACAGTTGGCCTGGGGATGCGCCCCATCCGAGTCATTTATTCACTCGGATGGGGCGTTTTTTTTATCTAGTGACCCGGCCCGACCAGGCGGAAGCCAGCCCATTTGGCCGGCGGCGCGCCCTGCTCGATCATGGCGATTTGGCCTTTGCGCAGCGCCGCTGCGGGCAGCTCGCCGGCGGCGAGGGCCTCGTAGACCGCCTCCATCAGCTCGGTGGTCGCGGCGTCGGAGACGCTCCACGTGCTGGCGACGACGTTGTGGCTGCCGCTGGAGAGGATCGCGCCGGCCAGGCCGAAGGCGCCGTCTCCGAGGGTGTTCCAGCCCCGCCCGGTCGTGCAGCCGCTGAGCACGACCAATCGCGCGGCGGTTTGTCGCAAGAGCACCTCTGAGAGCGTGACGATGCCGTCGTCGGGCTCGGACTCACCGCGGCTGAGCAGCAGCGCGGGCTCGTTAAAGTCGGAGGTCAGCGCGTCGGCGACGCGCAGCGGGCGGGCGTCGCTGACGCCGTGGGTGGCCAGGTGGATGAGCCCGTAGTCGCTGAGCGTCTCGGCGCGCAGATTGCTCTCCGAGGCATCGGCGCCGGAGAGCAGCTTGACCTGGGTCTGGGCGCCCTCGAGGTGCTCTTTGACGGCGGTGAGCTCGGCGCGCGTGCCGGGCAGGTCGGGAAATACCTCGGCCAGCGAATGGAGGCTGCCTCGGCCCAATTCGCCGGTCACCGCGACCAGCTCGAGGGCGGGCCGGTCGAGGTCGGGCGCGCCCAGGACCAGCGCGCGCTTGGAGTCGGCGGGCGCCTCGCGCCGAAACAGGCGGGCGAGCACCGACGCCGACGGGACGTACGAGACGGTGCGCTCGGCGACCAGGTAGCGAGGCCGCAGGCCGCCCTGCCGCGGCCGCTCGAGCGCCTCGAAGGGCAGATCGTAGAGGCGCTCGTCGGGCGCGATGATGAGACGATCGACCTCGTCCAAGATATCCTCGACGGGCCCGATCAGCTCGACGTAGAGGCGCTCGGCCAGCTCGGTATGTCGGGTTTTCGAGGCTTTCGCGTCCGGCTGGTCGGCCGGCTCGACCAACACCCGCAAAAACTCCTCGACCAGCGGCGCGATCTCCTCCTGGCCGGCCAACCGACGCATCCGGATGCCGTCGTCGGTGATCACCCACACATAGCTTCGCCGGGGCGTGATCAGATATTCGACCACGGCGGTGTCGTCGTCGAGCTTGTCGCTGATCGACTGATGAAGGCGGATCGGCTCGACCGACACCCGCTCGGCCGAGCGGGCCGTCGGGCCCCACCGGTCGAGCTGGACGAGCACGCGATCGGCGGCCTGCTGAGCCGAGCGCGCCGAGCTGAAGTCGACCGGCTCGGCGGCGCTGGCCAAGGTCGCCGAGACTGGCACATCGACGCGTCCGTCGAGCAGGTCGATCAGCCCGCGCGCCTTGAGGGCGTTGGCGAGCTGGAGGGCGCGCCGGTAGTCCCCCTGGGTGCGATTTTGGGTGTCGAGGCCGACGTAGATGTCGACCAACGCCATATAGACGGGCCGCTTGTCGGCGAAGAAGCGCTGGCGCAACAGCGGCGTGGCCAGAGTCGCGCGCATCGATTCGATGGCGTCGACGGCCGCCTGCAGGTAGCGGCGCGCGTCGTGGCGGTGTCCGTGCTCGGCCAGAAGGCTCCCGCCCTGGTAGCCCAGCCGCCAGCTATCGCCGCGCCAATCATCGAGGAGGGTGTGCGCGCGAAGCGCCGCGACCAGCGCAGGCGGCGGACGAGCGGCGCGGGTCGCCGAGCGGCGCATATGCGCGATCGCCTCGGCCAGCTCGCGCCGGCCCTCAGAGGTCTCGAGCAGGCCGTCGAGCCCGGCGCGATCGAGCGTGTCCAACCATTCGAGGAGGTCTTCGCCGGCTGCTCGCCCGTTCTCACCGGCCACGGCACGCTCATTGGCCACGATACTGGCTGCGGCGGACGCCCCCCCGCCCATCGAGGCGAGCGCCCGGCGGGTGTCGCGCATCCCGAGCAGCTCGCATAAGCGGCCGAATAACTCCAGATCTTGGCGCAAGCCGGCGGTGCGTTCGGCGGCTCGATCGAGTTCCAATGCGGTTTCGATCCTCTCGAGGGCGCGACCTAGCCGGCCCGCCTGGATATGGGAACGCACCTCCTGGCGGGCCACATAGGCGAGCGCGGCGCGTCGGCCGAAGCTGCGGTACTCCGACCACGCGATCGCCAAGAGCGCCCGTGGGCGCAGCGTCTGCCCGCCAGGGGCGGTCGGCTCGGTCAGGAGATTCACGTGGGTCGCGCGCGCGATTAAATATGGCAAGTCGCCGGCGAAGCTGTCTCGGGCGGCGCCGTGGAGCGGCATGCGCGCGGTCTTCCACAGGTCGTAGGCGCGGGCGGCGTAGCTACCAGCGTCGGGATCTCGAAGCCGGCGCGCGGCGAGCGCCTCGATGAGGCCCATCTCGATCTGGCGGCGCAGCATCCCGCCGGCCTCGAAGTGGCTCCGGGCACCCGCAGCCGCGCGCGCCGCGAGCTCCCAATCGTGGGAGCGAAGCCCGCACCAAGCGCCCAGCCAGGCATGTCTCCCTACCAACTCTCTTCCTACCAACTCAGCACAGTCGGCCGATCGCCCCGCCCGTTCGATCGCCGAGCGAACCTCGGCAGCCCCGCGCTCATCGGCCGGCGCATCGACAGCAGCCGGCTCCGGCACCGCCGGATCCACCGGGCCCGACGCCGCACAGCCCACCAAAGTGGCCCCGAGCAGGAGGATCGATGTGGATCGAGCGAGCTTCAACACGTCCTCCAACTACCAAAAACCCAGCCAGCGCCGTCCCTGGACCCCCGCAGCCCTGCCGTCCCAAGCCGTCCCTAGCCCCCCGGCCCCCGGAGGCCTGAACCCCTGCCTCAAAAAAATTCTACCAAAAACTAACCAACGACCGTAAGAGACCTCCGACGGCCGGACAACTAGCTGCTCCCGGGGTTTGAAAGCGCCACGAACCGGCGCTTAGAGCCCACTAAGGCGGCGCAGTTGACTCGGAAGGTCGTGCTCACTATAGTTCGCAATCTCTCGAGATGGGTCACAAGCATGTTGCCTGTCAGCAACATAAAGGCAGCGACTACTGCACTGAATCGAAGGGCAAAAATGAGATATCGGAGAATACAGATGGCGCGTTGGAAGCAGAAAACAAAGTTACTTATCGGCTTGTTCGCCGCGCTCGCGATCGGATTGGTCGCATGTAGTGACGATGACAGCGGCGGGTTCACGGGCAGTGGGCAGCCCCAGCTTCAACCGAATCCCGAGAACGTCCTATTCACCGACGTCAGCATCGGTGATACGGAAGCAAAGATCGTCGAAATCACCAACGATGGCGATAACGTCCTGCGCCTGCGCTCCATCGAGCTATATGAAGAGGCCGGAGGCGAGTTCGACGGTGCCTCAGAATTTGAAAAAGGCGAGATCGGATGGACCGATGGCGAAATCGAGCTCGGGCCGGGTGAGAAACACGAGATCGAGATCAAATATAGCCCGGAGAACGAAACCGCCGACAAGGGCCATATCGCCATCGAGAACAACGACCCGAGCGTCGACGGCGGTGTCTTCAAGCTTCCACTAGAGAGCGCGGGGCTGCAGCCCGAAATCAATTCGAGCCCCGGCCAGCTTAGCTGGGATCGCCTGGACCCGTCCGAGGAAGACGAGGACTGGAACGGCGAGGACAAATTCCTAACCATTCAGAACGTCGGCTCGGCCCCGCTTCGAATCAGCAATATCTACGTGTCGGGCAGTGAGCGTTTCACCATCAGCATGCCCAGCGAGACCGACCCCGCTCGCGAGAACGACACCGACGAGTGGCCCGAGGCGCTGGCCCCCGAGGAGCGTTTCGACGTCCGAGTGAACTTCCTGCCCGACGATTCACTTCCGGAGAGCGCCGAGCTGATCTTCGAGAGCAACGATCCGGAGTCTCGGGAGATGATCGTTCCGCTCAGCGGCAATAGTGGTGCGCCGTGTCTTCGCGTCAGCCCCGGTGAAGAGGTGGCCTTTGGCCAAGGCTCGCTGGGTCAGACCTCGCAGAAGACGGTGACCCTCGAGAACTGCAGCCGCGGCGCCGAGCTCGACATCGAAGGCATCTCGATCACCGACGACGGTGGCGGCGCCTTCGCCATCCAAGACGGAAGCCTACCGGGTGACCTCCCCGAAGACACGACCACGATTGCTCCGGGTGATCGCTCGAACTTCGTGGTGACCTTCATCCCCGACGAAGAAACCGACTACAACGGCGAATTGCTTATCGAGAGCAATGACCCGGCCAACCGCGAAAAGACCGTCCCGATTACCGGAGACGGCAGCGACAATGCGTGTCCGGAGGCCGTCGCCAAAGCAGCGCTCCAGGGCAGCAGCCCGCGCGGCGACACCATCGAGACGATTCCGCTGAATACGGTCGAATTCGATGGCAGTGACAGCAACGACCCGGACGGAAGTATCGACCGCTACGAGTGGACGATCCTGAGCCGGCCGAACGGGTCGACCCAGCGTCTGACCCCGGATAGCAGCGTCGAGAACCCGAGACTCTTCCTCGACCTGGCCGGCGTCTACGAAGTCGAGCTGAAGGTCTACGACGACGAGGGCGCGGCTAGCTGCGGCGATCCGGCGGTCATCACGATCATCGCCGAGCCGGACGACGACGTGCACGTCCAGCTCGTGTGGGATACCCCGAGTGACCCAGATCAGACCGACGACCATGGCACCGACCTGGACCTGCACTATGTGCACCCGAACGGCCGCTGGAATGAGTCGCCGTGGGATATCTTCTGGCGAAACCGCACCGCCGACTGGGACGATAACGGCTCCGGCCCGAGCTTGGACATCGATGACACCAACGGCGCCGGCCCGGAGAATATCAACCACAGCGGCCTGGACAACCTGACCTACCGAACCGGCGTATACTACTACAGCGACAGCGGGCTGGGGGCGAGCTACGCCACCGCCCGGGTTTATGTCCGAGGCCAGCTCGAGCTCGAGATCAAGAACAAGTATATGCCGGGCACCGGCAGCTTCTGGGATGTCGCCACGATTCAGTGGCCCTCCGGTGATGTCGTCCCGATCAGCCGGATGTATCAGGGCTTCCCCTGATGCGAACGTAGCTGAGTGATACAGCGACAAGAGGGCGCCTCACGGCGCGTACGTATTTAGCGCCCCGAGTTGATTAAGCAGATCAGCTCGGGGCGTTTTTGT
>JBKGZI010000108.1:0-14395 GCA_046545675.1 Persicimonas sp. | reverse complement strand
CATCTACGATGGCCTGGCGTTGGGCGTCGTCGAGCTCGACGGCGCTGGTGACCGTGGCGCGCACATCACCGGACTTGTCGTCGACCAACCGGCCAAACTCGCTGGCGATGGTGGGCACCACCCGGAAGCGGTCATTGTCGAGCAACAACAGCGAGAAGTTGACGATCATCGGGTGCCAATCGTGCTTTTGGGCGATGGCCTTGATGACCGCGCGGCGCTCTTCGAGTTGAATACTCGGGTTGAGCAACGCGGTGCGAAACGGCTTGCTGTCGGCGTAGATCGCCGCCAGCTCGTCGATCTGGGCGCGCAGCTCTTCGTAATTCTTCTGCTCGACGCCCAGTTCCAAAAGCGCCTGTGCGTATCGTCTTGCTACCGGTTCGCCTGCCATGGTTTCTCCACTCCTTTTGGCGAGAAGACCCGCCCGTACTTAGTCACGCGGCGCGCTCAGAATCGACTTCGTCGAGGGCCGACAACTCGTTGACGTAGCTGTCGACCAGGTGCTTTTGCTTGCCGGCGTCCAGCTTGCTCTCGGCCATCGTGGCGGTCATGCCCACCGCCAGGTCCACCACCTGGCGCTCGAGGCCGGCGATCGCCTTTTTGACCTCTTGTTCGATGGTGATCTCGGCGTCGGCGCGCATCTTCTCGACCTGTTGCTTCGCGTCTTCGACGATGCGCTTTTTCTCGCGCTCGCCCTGCTTGTGGTACTCGTCGAGCAGCCGCTTGCGCTCGTCTTCGAGCGCGTCGAGGCGGGTGGTATATTCTTCGAGGCGAGCTTCAGCTTCCTCGCGCAGCTCGCGGGCCTGCTCGAGATCTTTGATGAGCGTCTGACGCCGAGTCTGGAAGAACTCGGTGATCTTGGCGCCGAAGAACTTGTAGATAATGGCCACGAAGATGGCCAGGTTGATCAAGCTGGTGATCCACGCCGCCCAGGGAAAGCCGTGGCCTTCTCCCGGTGTAGCGGCCAAGGCCGGCTCGGCGACCAACAAAAGGCTCGTCGCGCCAAGCACACCTAGGATAACCGGTTGGGGGAGTCGAAATTTCATCGTTTCAGCCTCGTAAAAACTGGCGTTCGAATCGATTGGCGCCACAGCGCGTTCATTGCGGTAGAATCTTGGTGGCCATTGCCTCGGCCAGACTCTCGGCGCGCTTTTCGATGTCGTCTCTGGCGGAGTCTACCTTCGCCTGTATACGCGCGCGCTCCTCTTGTAGCTTGCCGTGAATCTGCTCGCGCACCTCTTGGACCATGTCGTTTTGCTCCTGCAGGCCCTGGTTGCGCAGCGATTCGCGCACATCTTGAGCATCGCGGCGAGCCTGGCGCATCTTCTCTTCGTACTCCTCGATGACCATCCCGGCGCGGGTCTCCATCTCGGCGGCCTCTTCGCGAGCGCCGCCGACGCCTTCTTCGCGTGCGTCGACCGCCTTGAGATAGGGGCGAAACAGCACGAAGTGCAAGAAGAACAGGACGAACCAGAACAGCACGAGCTGTATAATGATCGTCCCGTCGATATCGATGGCTGCCGCACCCACGACGGGGGTCAGTTGTGCGGCGGACAAAGTGGCGATGGAGTTGAACATCGACGGCTCTCAGCTCTGGAAATCACTACGAAAATGCGGCCCGAGCGCCTCTCGACAGGCCTTCGGACGGGCCTCCGGAGAACGCGCGGCGGAACTAACACGCGTTATTCACGGGTGTCAAGCAATACAGTGCGCAGTCGAATGCTGCCCCTATTTGCAGCCCGCGTCACTCGAGCGCGCGAGACCCAAATGACGCCTACACAACGCCGCGAGCTGCGAAAAAATCCCGCGATACCCGAGATTTGTTGGAATTGATTGGCGACTTGATTGTGTTATAATCCACACAAGCGAGCCGCCCGGTTGTCGCCGGCGGTTCGGCCCGTGGTTAACCCCGCGGGTAAGGCGCGCAAAGGGTGCGCCGACGCGGTTTTTTATGTGGGCGCGTACAAAAACCGTTGCGACTTGGGAGTCGCGTCATGTGGTGCCCAGAACAGGAGGTGATCCAGTGCGCAAATCAGATATACATAATCCGGCTTACGAGGTAGTGACCTCCTAGTTGGTTGAGTCCTGGTGAGGTCGTTCGCTCGAGGCTCATTTCTTCGCCAGAAGACGTGACACGAACGACCCAATGGCGGCTCAGCCGTCGGTGTACAATCATCTTGCACCATCTAGGAAATCCCAGGAACTACCGTTCCCTGCATGGCATTCGGTTCAGCCGGGCCGAAGAAGACCTTCGAGCTGCCATGCAGGGATTTTTTATGTCTGCAACACCACAGTCGTTTCCGGGGGCATTTGCTTGTCAATACCTACGCCGAGCGGTAAAGTGACAACTGAATCAATGTCTCGGAACCATAACGGCTGATCAGACGCTCTGCTCTCGCTTCGCGAGCGCTACTGCCGTGTCGTCTCAAGGAAACGGCTCTTATGAACATTCTGTGCCCCTCCTGCTCGGCCGACTTTGAGGTGGATTCGTCCAAGGTGCCGGCAGATGGTCTCCCTCTGCGGTGCCCGAGCTGTTCGCAGTCGCACCACGCCCACTGCAAATCAGCCCGCTTCGAATATTCGGATTCACCGGTTGTTTCGCGCACACCGATCGTCGGCGCCTGCGGCGGCTCCGGGTCTCAGGTCGAGCGTTTTTTCGTCAAGCGGCCCACCGGCAAGGTGTTCGGCCCGTTCGACAAAAATGCGATCCGCATGATGCTCGAGGCCAATAAGCTCAGCGGCGACGCCCAGGTCTCTCCGAATAAGGAGAGCTGGATGAGCTTGGACGAGATCCCGGAGTTTGCCGAGTTCGCCGCCGAAAGTGAGCCCACTGCGGGGATGGATAACGATTATCCCGGCAGCACGAAGCTGGGAGGCTGGGCCAATTCCGTCGTCGAGGACGACGAAGAGGCCGAGCTGCCCGAGGCACGCGCGCCACGGCTGCCCGAGCCCAAGGACGATAGCCCCGGCCTGCCCAAGCCAAAGAGCGACGGTCCTCCCGGATTCCCCAAGCCCAAGGGCGCCGGACCCTCGCTGCCCAAGCCCAAGGGCGCCGGGCCCTCGCTGCCCAAGCCCAAGGGCGCCGGGCCCTCGCTGCCCAAGCCCAAGGGCTCCGGGCCCTCACTGCCCAAGCCCAAGGGCTCCGACAGCCTCCCGCAGGCCAAGGGCTCCGACAGCCTCCCGCAGGCCAAGGGCTCCGACAGCCTCCCGCAGGCCAAGGGCCCCGACAGCCTCCCGCAGACCAAGGGCCCCGACAGCCTCCCGCAGGCCAAGGGCCCCGACAGCCTCCCGCAGGCCAAAGAAGAAGAGGATCTTTTCGCGGCCCCGGTCGGCAGCGAGGATCACAATCTCTTCGGCTCCAGCGACGTCACGGCCGACGATGAAGAAGACGACGATCTCTTCGCCGCCCCGATCGACGATGAAGAAGAGGACCTCTTCGGCGCCCCAGCCGGCAATGAAAGAGAAGAACAAATTGAAGAAGATCTTTTCACGGCCTCGGACCAGGAAGAAGATCTCTTCGGTGCTCCGGAAGAAGAGGAAGATCTTTTCGGCGCCCCGCCCGATGATGACGACGATCTTTTTGGGGACGCCGGCGCGGCTGACGAAGACGATCTCTTCGACGCTCCGGTCGACGACGAAGATCCCTTCGGCGCTCCCGGCGGCGGCGCACCGATGGGGGCCGAGGATTCCGAAGATCTCTTCGCGGCTCCCGAGGACGACGATGACGACGACCTCTTCGAGTCGGGCGGCCTCGATGACGCGCTCTTCGAAGACGGGGGCGACGACGAGGAAGATGACTTTTTGTCCGGAGAAGCGAGCTTCTCTTTTCTGGACGATTCGCCCAGCGGCGCGCAGGACGACGAAGATCTCGCTGGAAAATCCGGTGAATGGGGCGACGATCTCATGGGCAACGCCCCGCCCAGCGATGACTTCGGCGGCGACAGCTTCGGCAGCGACGACTTCGGCGGCGACGACTTCGGCGGCGACGACTTCGGCGGCGACGACTTCGGCGGCGGCGACTTCGGCGACGGCGCGGACCCGTTGCCCGACGACGACCCGTTTCGGCCCGCGTCGCGAGGCCCCAGCCAACCGGCCTCCAGGGGTCCTTCGGCCCAGACGACCCGCGATGAGGCCGTCGACGAAGATAAGAAGCGCGGCATGATGACCATGATCGGCGTGCCACTGGTGGCATTGCTGGTCCTCGGCGGCGCCGGCTACGCACTCTATGCGACCTTCTTCACCGACACCGAGACAAGCGAGCAGGTCGCCGAGAAACAAAGCGGCCCGATCACCGTCGACATGCAGACGGCCACTAGTGATAATTACGGTGATCTACAGGCGGTCATCGACGAGGCTCGAAAGGGAGATCTCGAAGACGGCGAAGAGCCCAAGTTGCTGTTGGTCGAGTCGCTCTTCTTGTCTCGCTACAGCGACGACAAAATCGCTGCGCACGCCGAGAAGGTGGCCGGCAAATATGCCGATGCTTCCGAAGGATGGGAGGCGCTGGCGCGCGGCGCCTTCGAGGCGCAAAACGGCAGCGCCGAGGCCGCTCGCTCCTACCTCGAGCCGCTGGCGAGTAGCGGCGGCGAGATCGGCTACTACGCCCACTTGATGATGGGTGTCGGCGATGTCCTGGCCCTGGAGAAATACCTCGCCGAGAACGAGCCAAAAGATGGCGCCAAGGCCGCCAACGATGACTCTCAGGAGCCATCTGAGGACGACGGAGCGTCCCCCGACGCCGATGACGAGCAGCCCGAAGATCAGGGCGACGCCGCCGAAGGCGATCCGGAGAACGCGGAGGCTCAGCCCGCCGACAAGAGCGACGAAGACGACGAGAGCGACAAAGACGACGAGGACGACAAAGACGACGAGAAAAGCGAAGACGATCAGAGCGCCGACCAAGACGACACCTCCGGCAAGAAGGTCGCCGAGCGCACCGACACCGAGTCCTTGGACGAGTCGGCACGCCAATTCGCCTCTCGAGCACGCACGGCCCTGGAGGCAGCCGAAGGCGCCAAAGCCGACGCGGCCACCCCGCATTTCTGGATGGGCCGCCTCTACGGAGTCAGCGGTGACCACGACCGCGCCATCGAGGCTTTGGGCGAGGCCATCGAGCTCTCTCCCGAACACGTCGCCTCGCGCGTGGCCCTCGGTGAGGCCGCCTATCAACGCGGCGATCTCAATAGGGCTTTCGATAGCCTGGAGACGGTCATCGAAGAGTATGAGGGGCTGGCCTCCACCCAGGAGCAGGCGCTCGCCTATCACTATATCGGCCGCGTCCACACTGCTCGACAGGGCAGCAAAGAGGCGATCAAAGCCTATACCAAGGCGCTGAGCATCGATACTGAACGCACCGATACGCTGCGCGCGCTCGCCGAAGAATACGCCACCGCAGAGAAGTATCAGGAGGCGCTGAACTTCTTTACCAGCAATAAGAACCTGGGCCAGGAAGACCCGGAAGTGCTGCTGGGCATCGTTCGCTCTTATATCGGCCTGGAGAAGTGGGACAAGGCGACCCAGCACCTCGAAGAGGGCGAGAAGCAATTCCCCGACAACGCCAGTTTCCCGCTGTATCTGGGTAAGCTCAACCGCAAACGCGGCGCCTTCTTCGACGCCCAGAAGGCGCTCGAGCGCGCCGTTGAGATCGAGCCGGCGTTGCTGTCGGCCCACGCCGCCCTCGCTCAATTGGCCTGGAAGGTCGACGAGGACGAGAAGAAGGCCGAGGCACATGTCGCCACGATCAGCGACTACCCGGACAAGATCACCGCCGATGTGGCCGCCGAAGTGGCCCGATATTACCAGATGAGCGAGCGTCCGGGGATCGCCGAGAAGTGGTATCAGGCGGCGCTGGAGCGCGACCCGAACTTCTGGGACGCGCGACTTTCACTGGCGCGCATGTACCTCACCACCGAGCAGGATGAGAAGGCCCTCGAGCTTCTGGAGCGTGCTCGCGACGAGGGTGTCCAGGACATTCGCCTCTCGGCCTATCTGGCCGACGCCTACCGTCAATCGGGCCGGTACGCCAAGGCGGTCGATCAGATCAACGAGGTCATCGAGAAGCACCCGAAGAACCAGGAGTATATCTTCATCCGCGGGCGCATCTACTTCGACCAGGGCAACTACGACACCGCTCGCGAGGACTTCAACAAAGCCTACGAATTCGACCCGCGCTTCCACGACGCGTACTTCTTCGTGGGCCGCACCGCCTTCGAGCAGGGTGACTTCAAGAAGGCGATGAAGATCTTTCGACACGTGCTCGACTACAAGCCCAACGACGGCAACTTCCACTATTGGATGGGCCGGGCGTATGAGGCCGAGGATCGGCTCACGCAGGCGCTCGAGGAGTATCGCAACGCCACCAAGGTCGACGACGACTATGCCAGCAGCAACCCGAAGTTGTACGTGCGCCGCGGCCGGCTGCTGTCCAGGCTCGGCTATTCGGTCCAGGGCCGGCGCGACATCGAGCGCGCGCTGGAGGCCGACCCCTCGATGTTCGAAGCGCTGGTCGCCATGGGCGAGTCCAACTACCGTGACAAGCAGTATGAAGAGGCGATCAAAAACTTCGACAAGGTCCTCGCCGACAACGATAAGCTGCCCGATATTCAGTACAAAGTGGGTATGTCGCTGATGTATACCGACAAGGAGGTCGAGGGGGCCAAGCACCTGCAGCAAGCGGTGCGCCACGGCTACGACGACCCGGACGTCTTCCAGACGCTGGGTTATCTGTACAAGCGCATGAACAAGCGCCAACTGGCGATCAAATCCTTCAAAGAGTACCTCAAGCGGATTGCAGACCAGGATTCGGTGCCCACGGCGACCAAACGCGAGATGATTCAACAAATCGAAGAGCTCGGCGGGAGCCTGTAGGACCCATGAAGAAGGTCTTCCTCATAACCGACGACGATGCGCTTCGTCAGGCAGCCTCCGGGGCGGCTGCCAAGCTCGGGGCCGACGTCGAGACGTGCCGTCGCTGGTTGGAGGCGAAGGACGCTCTCTTCAAGGAGCGCTACGACGCGGTGTGCATCGACTACGACGCGATCAAGATCGAGGGCCTCGACGCTTTTATCCTGCTCGACAACGTGCTCCAAAAAGAGCAGACCCCCGGGGTGTTGATTCTGCGCCAACCCTCGGCGCGAGCCAAACAATTTATCTCGTCGCTCGATTCTTTCGCCAAATCCATCGAGCTGCAGGGGGCACAACCCACCGAGCAACGCCTCGCCAAGCCGATGCGCAGCCTCCTGGAGGAGTCGGCCGCGGCCCAGCCCTCGCCGGCGGACCCATCGGCCGAAACCACTCCGGTGGTCGTCGAGGTGCGCCTGCCCACGCTCGACGCAGGCTCACTCGACCAAATCAGCCTCGGGCGACTGCTTTATACGCTCACCCAGAGTTGCTCGAGCGGCGTACTGCATCTGAAGAATGACTCGATTCAACGACGCTATGCCATCCGTGAGGGCGCGCCGGTGGAAGTCAAGGGCGAGGCCTTCGCCGATCTGTCCACCCTGGCCAGCGCCTTCGCGTGGCAGGGCGGCCACTACCAATTCAACAAGGGCTGGAGAGGCAAAGGCGAGGCGGTCGAGCCGCTTGGCTTTATCTACCGCTGTCTCGAGCGCCACGTGCCTCAGCGCCGCGTGATGCAGTCGATGATGACGCATATGAAGGCGTATCCGACGGCTACGAATCTGTGGGCCAAGCGGCACGACAAGCTCAAGGGGCTCGATCTCGTCGAGAAGTTCTTCGGAGCCTGCGACGGTGAGACCAACCTCGAGCAGGCGCTGGCCAGCTTGGGCAGCGATGCCACCGCCGGATTCAAAGCGGCCCTTTTTGCCGTTCAGACCGACTTCATCCTGATGCGCACCGATCCGACGCCCGAGGGCGTCACCGTCCAATATGACGGCGCGGTCGCCCGGGCTCAACAAAAGCGCGTCGAAGCCCAGAAGAAAGCGTCCAAGGCCTACCGCGCCACCGGCACCGGCCGGCTCGACCTCGAGCAGGAGCTCCGCGAGTATCTCGATGACGTCGAACAGGCCACCCCGTACCAGATGTTCGACGTCTGGGAGGGGTGCGGACGCAAGATCATCCAGAATAAGTTCTACGAGATGGTCAAGCTTCACCACCCGGACGTCTACGGCGGCAATGTCTCGGGCGACGTCAAGCAGCTCGCCCAGGAGATCTTCATCGCCATCAAGGACGCCTACACCGAGCTCATCAAGGTCGAGGGCGAGCAACTGTGCGCCGATCCGCGTCCGAGGACCCAAAGCGGCGCCGGCGCCGTCTCCGAGACGATGACGCGCCCGAGTTCGACGACCGACTCGTCGGCGCCGTCGCCGGGCGCGCACACGACTCAGGAGCGCATCCGGCCCTCCGGCACCGCCAAGCGGCCGACGCCGACATCGAGCTTATCGGCCGCCAAATCCGAGGCTCACGGCGAGGCCGTGGGCTTTGGCGCCGAGCCGGCACCGGGCGCGACGGGCGCAGATGACGCCGCCAGGAAGTCGCGCGTCGAGCGCCTCAAGGCCAAACGCCACTCCACCCCCATCGGCCTCGGCCGTGAACCGTCGACCCCGATCGTCAAGGGCAAGTCGCGCAAGAGCACCGTGCGCGAGAATACCGAGGAGCGAAAGGCCAGGCTCGACAAGATCCGGCGCAACTCGACTACCGGAATCTCCGGGACCGGCACGATGAAGAGCGACGACCTCGCCAAGCAGGCGTTCAACCAAGGTTACCAGGCGTTTCGCGATGCCGAGAACGAGAAAGTGGCCTTGGATCGCTTCTCGACCGCCTATAATCTCGAGCCGGATAACGGCAAGTATATGACCTTTTACGGCTATTTACTCTTTTTGAACGACGCCGCTAAGCGCGACGAAGCTCAAAAGGTACTCCAAAAAGCCATCGAGCTGGGCGATCGGCAGTCATTGCCCGACGCGCATGTGTTTTTAGGGCATATCCTCAAGGTCAAGGAGCAACACAACAAGGCGGTCGGCCACTTCAAAAAAGCGCTCCAGCTCAACCCCAAATCGCGTGAAGCGCAACGTGAGTTGCGGCTGTACCAAATGCGCAAAAACGCCAAAGACGGCTCCGGTGACAATGCCGGCTTCCTCAAAAACTTGTTCAACAAGTGATTTCAGCCTACGCTCGATCGAGCCGGTAAGATTTACGACGATCTGGAGGGGTGCTAGCCACCTGTGCTAGCATCGTTGGCGGATCGCTGGCATTGGCTATGGCGTTGACTCCTGACGACAAGAAAAGGCGCATGGGTAAAATCATTGGAATCGATCTGGGGACGACCAACTCCTGTGTAGCAGTCATCGAAGGGGGAGACCCTCTGGTGCTGCCCAATAGTGAGGGCTCGCGTACGACGCCTTCGATGGTCGGCTTTACCGAGGACGACGAGCGCTTCGTGGGCCAACAGGCCAAACGCCAGGCGATCATCAACCCCGAGCGCACCATCTACGACATCAAGCGGCTCATCGGCCAGAAGTACAACTCAGCGCTGGTCGAGCGCTATCAGAAGACCCTGCCCTACAAGATCGTCGAGAATACCAACGGCGATGCTTGGGTCGAGGTCAGCGGGCAACAATATAGCCCGCAGGAAATCGCGGCGATGGTTCTGCGCAAGATGAAGCAGACCGCCGAGGACTACTTCGGCGAGGAGCTCGACGAGGCGGTCATCACCGTACCGGCCTACTTCAACGACGCACAGCGAAGCGCCACCAAAGATGCCGGCAAGATCGCCGGGCTGACCGTGCGTCGGATCATCAACGAGCCGACCGCGGCCGCGCTGGCCTACGGGTATTCGAAGACCGACGACGCCAATATCATCGTCTTCGATCTGGGCGGCGGCACCTTCGACGTATCGGTCGTCCAGCTTCGAGGCGGCGTCTTCGAGGTCGCGGCGACCTGTGGCGACAATGAATTGGGCGGCGAGGACTTCGACCGCGCGATTCTGGACTTCTTGCTCGAGCGCTTCAAAGACAATACCGGCATCGACGTCTCCGGCGACAAGATGGCCCTTCAGCGCCTCAAGGAAGCCGCCGAGAACGCCAAGTGCGAGCTTTCGACGCTGACCGAGACCAATATCAACTTGCCCTTTTTGGCCGTCGACGACGCCGGCCCGCGCCACCTGTCGCTGACGCTGTCACGCTCCCAGCTCAACGACCTATGTTACGACCTGGTCGAGCGCCTCGACAGGCCCTGCAAGACCGCCCTCGATGATGCGCGCGTCAGAGCTTCGGACATCAACGATGTGCTCCTGGTCGGCGGCATGACGCGCATGCCGCTGGTCCAGGAGAAGGTCGAGGAGATCTTCGGACTCAAGCCCAGCAAGGGTGTCAACCCCGACGAGGTGGTCGCCGTCGGCGCCGCCATCCAGTCGGGTATCCTGGGCGGCGAGGTCAAAGAGGTCATCCTCCTCGACGTCACCCCGCTCAGCCTGGGCATCCGCGTCGCCGGGGATCGCTTCAGCAAGCTGATCAACAAAAATACTTCGATCCCCACCCGCGAGACCAAGATCTTCACCACCACCGAGGATAATCAAGATATGGTGACGATCACGGTCCTGCAGGGCGAGTCGAAGACGGCCAGCGACAATACCCTATTGGGGATGTTCAACCTGACCGGCATCCCGCCCCAGCCCAAGGGCAAACCGCGCATTCAGGTCATCTTCGAGATCGACACCGACGGCATCGTCAACGTGTCGGCCAAGGACCTCAACAGCGACAAGAGTCAGTCGATCACCGTCGAGGGACACTCGGGGCTGTCCGACGAAGAGCTGCAGCGCGCCATGAAGCGCCAGAACACTGTGTAAGAGCAGAAAGTAAGAGAGTGAGAGAGTAAGAGAGTGAGAGAGTGAGAGAGTGAGAGAGTAAGAAAAGCAAAGGCCCGACCGGACGCATCCGGTCGGGCCTTTGTAGTTGCAGTATCTAACTCTCTTACTTTCTCACTTTCTCACTCTCTGCAGTATCTACATTTCGACGCTCGTGGCGCCCGCGGCGGGCAGATAAGCATTGTGCAGATAGTCGAGGAGCATGCGACTGGCGTTGAAGCGCCAGCCCAGGCTGATGATGCTCCACTTGACCCGGTCGATCCACTCGCGGGGCATGCCGGTGTCGTTCTTGTCGTAATACAGCGGGATGACCTCGTCTTCGAGGACTTTGTAGAGCATGCGCGCGTCGTGGGCGTCCTGGCGGCCCGGATCGGCGAATTCGGTGCCGTTTCCAATGGCGAAGCCGTTGCGGCCGTCGTAGGCCTCGGCCCACCAACCGTCGAGGATCGAGCAGTTCAGCCCGCCGTTGAGCACGACCTTTTGGCCGCTGGTACCGCAGGCCTCCTGAGGCCGGCGCGGATTGTTCAGCCAGATGTCGACGCCGTGGAGCATATGGCGGGCGACGTTGATATCGTAATCGGCCAAGAAGACGATCCGTCCCTCGAAGGCCGGGTCGACGGTCATCTCGACGATCTCCTGGATGAACGCCTTGCCGAATTCGTCGGCCGGGTGGGCCTTGCCCGCAAAGACCAATTGGATGGGTCGCTCGGCGTCGGTGACCATCTCTTTGAATCGCTCGAGATCCCGCATCAGCAGCGTGGCGCGCTTGTAGGTGGCGAAGCGGCGCGCGAACCCGATGGTCAGCGTCTCGGGCTCGAAGCCGCTGCCCGGAGCGACTTTGCCCTCGCCCGCACCGTCGACCTCGTTTTTGGCGGTCGCGCGCAGCTTGATGAAGTCGATGAGCTTGGCCTTGAGCAGCTGATGGGTCTCCCACAGCTCGCCCGAGTCGACCTCGCCCATCCCGGCCCATGCCTGGCGCTCGTCGAGTCGCTTCTCCCAGCCCGGCTCGAGATGCTTGTCGTAAAGGCTGCGCATCTCCGGGGCGAGGAAGGTGTTGACGTGCACGCCGTTGGTGATGTGGCCGATGGGCACATCCTTTACCTCTCGGTCGGGCCAGATATCCTTCCACATCCGTCTGCTGACCTCGCCGTGCAGATTGCTGACGCCGTTGCGATAACGGCTCATCTTCAAGGCGAGCACGGTCATGCAGAAGCGCTCGTTGGGATTGTCGCGGTTGACGCGGCCGAAGCCGTGAAACTCGTGGTGGTTGAGCCCGAGCTTGGGTCGCATCCAGCCGAGCATGTCCTCGAACAGCTCGATCGGGAAGCGGTCGTGGCCGGCGGGCACCGGCGTGTGGGTGGTAAAGACGGTCTTGCGCATGACCTTGTCGCGGGCCTCCTCGAAGAACAGGTCCTCGCGCTCCATATGACGCGCGGCCAACTCGAAGGTCGCAAAGGCGCTGTGGCCCTCGTTGAGGTGGTAGACGCTGGGGGTGATATCCAGCGCGTCGAGCGCGCGCACCCCGCCGATCCCCAGCAAGATCTCCTGGCGGATGCGCATGCGCTGGTCGCCGCCGTATAGCTGGCTGGTCAGCTGGCGGTCCTCGGGGTTGTTTCCGGGCACGTCCGAGTCGAGCATCAAAAGCTGGTTTCTGCCCACCGGCGCCCGCCAGATATGCGCCTTGATGCTGCCCTGGCCGACCTCGACCTCGACGGTGACCGGCTCGCCGGAGTCGTCGCAGACCTTGGTCAGCGGCAGCGTCTCGATGTCGGTGCGGCCGTATTCCTCTTGCTGCCAGCCGTTGCTGTCGACCGATTGCTGGAAGTAACCCAGCGGGTAAAACAGCCCCACTCCGACAATCGGGATCCCCAGGTCGCTGGAGGCCTTCATGTGGTCGCCGGCCAAGATCCCCAGGCCGCCGGAGTAGATCGGCAGCGACTCGTGGATGCCGAACTCGGCGCAGAAATAGGCGACCGGCTGGGTATGCAGCGGCCCGGCGTCCATGCACGAGGTCGGTCCGGCCGCCTCCAGGTAGCTCTTCAGCTTTCGGTGGGCGTTCTGGATGCGGCTGGCCACGGCGGTACGCTGGGCGCGCTCCTCGATCTCGGCGGCGCTCAGCTCGCGCAAAAACGCGATCGGGTTGTGGTTGGTCTCCTGCCACAACTGCGGATCGAGGTCGCGGAAGACCAGCCAGCCGTCAGGCTGCCAGCACCACCACAGATTTTGAGCAATCTCTTCGAGCTTCTTCGCCAACGAATGTTTCTCTGCCATCGCACCAGCCTCGCGCTCAGAGGTTCTGAAAGAAAACACAACCTCGTCAAAAGCTTATTGCCTATAACTACCAATCCATTCCGTTCTCGAACGATTTCGAGACCCAGCCTTCGCGCCCGCGACTTTTAAACCCCGCGGAGAGCTTGCCGGGCCAAAGCTCGGTTTGGTATCTCTACGCAGCGGCCAGTCACTTCTGGCTCGACGACGGACGACGTGCTGGATCGACCGTTGGTTATGCCTCGACGCACCGAGGTTTCGCAAGGAGGAACCATCTATGCCCGGCATCGGCATCATCAGTAACCCTCATAGTCGCCGCAACCGACGCCACCCCGAGCAGATGCGTCGGCTGGCCTACGTCCTCGGCCAGGACGACACCTACGAGTTGACCAACCGCATCGAGGACGTCGGCGACGCCGCCCGTCAATTCCGCGAAAACGACATCGACATCCTGGCGCTCAACGGCGGCGACGGCACCAATCACGTCACCCTGACCAAGTTTATTGAAGTCTGGGGAGACGCACCTCTGCCGAAGGTGGCTCTGCTCCGTGGGGGTACCATGAACACTGTGTCCAACGCCGTCGGAGTCAAGGGGACGCCGCCCCGGCTCTTGGCGAACTTGGTCGAGAAATACTACACCAAGCAACCCTTCGAGACGACCCGACGCGACCTGCTCCAGATCACCGACGACACCGGCAGCCGCTACGGATTCATCTTCGGAAACGGCATCGTGGCCAATTTTCTCGAGGCGTATTACGACACCGGCAAGCCCAGCCCGGTGATGGCCGCGCGGCTTCTGGCCAAGGCGGTCGCCACCCTGCCCTTCGACAGCGATTTTAACCGCCGGCTGTTTCGGCCGTTTCGCGCGCGCATCGAGCTCGACGACGAGGTCTGGGCCGAGCGCGACTATACCTCGGTGCTCGCCTCGACGGTCGACCAGATCGGGCTGGGATTTCGCCCGTTCATCCGCAGCGAAGAGTCTTCCGGCGCCTTTCACCTGCTCGGCCTCGTCGAAGGACCGATCCCCACCGCCCTGGCCCTGCCGCGCATCCGCCTCGGGCTGCCCGTCTCCGAGGACGTCATCGCCTCGGCGGTCTCGGCGCGCGCACATTTTATCTCTGACGAGCCGATCACTTATACGATCGACGGCGATATGCACACCTCGCAGAGCGGCGAGATTACGTTGGAGACGGGACCGAGGGTGGAGATTATTATTAAGTAGGGATTGCCTAATTAGGCATCCTGGGTGCGCGGCGAGCCCCCCGGCGCCTTCGCGCCGCCACCCCCGCTGGCCGCGGGGGTGGGAAT
>JBKGZI010000107.1:0-14503 GCA_046545675.1 Persicimonas sp. | reverse complement strand
CCCAAAAATAGCAGCGCGATCAGCGCCGCGATAAACACCGTGGCGGCATATTCAGCCAGCTGCATCGCGGCGAACTTCATCGAGCTATACTCGGTGATATAGCCGGCGACGATCTCGGATTCACCCTCCGGAAGGTCGAAGGGGGCGCGCTTGGTCTCGGCCAGCCCCGCCAAAAAGAATAGGAAGAAGGCCACCGGCTGGACGACGATGCCCCACAGCGGAATCCATCCCCACAGCATGGTGCCCTGCTCGATGACCATTTTGTTGAGGTCGAGGGTGCCGTAGATCATCAGCACCCCGGCGATGCTCAGGCCCATCGAGACCTCGTAGGAGATCATTTGAGCCGAGGAGCGAAGCCCGCCGAGCAGGCTAAATTTATTGTTGGACGCCCACCCGGCGATCGCCGCGCCGTACACCGAAATGGCGGCGACGGCAAAGGCGTAGAGGATCCCGGAGTTGAGGTCCATGATCTGGAAGTAATTCTTCCATTCCCCGGAGCAGACCTCCTGGTAGTTGGACATGACGGTGATCTCACCGGCGCAATAGTGGTCCATAAACGGCACTGCCGCCCAGCCCAGCAGGGCGGGGATGAATACCAGCGCCGGTGCCACGGTGTGCAGCACCTTATTGGCCCCGTCGGGAATGGTATTCTCCTTGAGAACCATCTTGAGGCCGTCGGCCAGAAAGTGTGGAATCCCGGCCAGGCTCATCCCGAAGAACCGGGCCTGATTGGGCCCGATGCGGTTTTGAATCTTTGCCGATTGCTTGCGGTCACCGAGCACCGTCATCAGGCTGGCGACCGCCATGACAAAGCCAAAGGCGATGACCACGATCTTGATGAGCTGTATCAATACTTCCGGCATGAGTGATCCTCATCGTTCGGCAGCGGATGCGCGGCCGATTAGACTCTCAAAAGTTTCATTCAGTCTGCACGGGTCAGTCTGTCCTGCTCGACATCGACTGGTCAATCAGCGCTGGGAGCCGGCTCGGCCTCGTCGGCCTCATCGGCGTCCGAAGGCTCTGGCTGCGCCTGTTCGGCTTGTTCTTGACCCCCATCCTGCTCGACGTCTCCCGCGGCGGCATCAGGCTCGTCCTGGGCGCCGGCATCGCCGGGCTGGTGGGGCTGGTCGTCTTCGGTCTGCTCGGGCTCGGCCTCGTCGGTCTGCTCGACCGCCGAGAACATCTCATCCTGGATTTGCTTCAGGAAGGTGTAGCCGAACGGCTCGCCCAGCGCGCCGGCCAGGCGCATGAAGATCTTCCAGTCGGGCAGCGACTCGCCGTGGGGCTCGAAGGCCCGGTAGAAGGGCTGTGCGATGCCCTCGAAGTTGACGAACGTGCCGTCTTTTTCGGCGTGGCTGCATGCCGGCAGGGCGATATGGGCTTTTTCGTAGAGCTTACCGCGGTGCATCGCCTGGAGCACGAATAATTCGAGGTCGTCGAGGCTGTCCAAAAAGCGGCGCTCGAGCTTTTCGTCGGCCGGGATGTGGGTGCCCATCATATACAGCGAGGTGACCTCACCGGCTTCGATGTCGTCGACGAGTTGTTCGAAGTCGGCGATGTCGTCCATGCCGCCCCACACCGCCTCGACCCCGCGGGTGTTGGGGTTTTTGTCGGCTTTGATGAGCAAGTCGTCCTCTTTGCCGTCGAGCTTGCCGCCCAGATACAGCCGGTCGGCGCCCAGGTGCTCGTCGGCGAATCGTTTGGCCAGCAGCAGATCCTCGCAGGAGGCCTGCGGGGAGACGATAAAGCCCATCTTCTCGACGCCCTCGACCTTGTCGGCGAAGGCCTGGGCGACCGCATGCCAGGACAACTCGGCGCCGTTGGTCATCGGCTGGACAAGCCGGTCATCGTGGACCTCTTTATACGAGAGGCGCCCGGCGTCGCACATCCAGTAGTCGTTGACTTCCGGGTTGTAGCGAGGACGGTAGCGCTGGATCTCGTTTCTGAAGTGCTCGAGGTGGATATTGCACCCGTTGGCGCACCCGGTGCAGACGCTGTCGGTGGAGGTGAGCAGCCAGACTCGGCATTTGAAGCGGAAGTCGCGGCTGGTCAACGCGCCCACCGGACAGATGTCCACGGTGCACATCGAGTAGTCGTTGTCGAGTTCTTGGCCCGGGAAGGTGCGGATCTCGGAGGTGTCTCCCCGCGAGGTCAGCGTCAGCTCACTGGTGCCGGTGATCTCTTCGCAGAACCGGATGCAGCGCGTGCACAGAATGCAGCGCTCCCCGTCGTAGACCACTTCGGGGCCGATCGGGTAGACCTTGACCTTCTGGACCTTCTCGGTGCGCAGGCGAGATTCCTGCGCGTCGTAGTCCATATAATAGTCTTGGAGCTTACACTCGCCGGCCTGGTCGCAGATCGGGCAGTCGACCGGGTGGTTGACCAGGATAAACTCGAGCACGGCCTTTCGCGCGCGGATGACCCGGTCGCTCTCGGTGTGCACGACCATCCCGTCGGTGGCCTGAGTGTAGCAGCCGGGCTGCAATTTGGGGTTGTCCTCGACTTCCACCAGGCACATCCGGCAGTTGGCCGGGATGGACAGAGCCGGGTGGTAGCAAAAGTGCGGCACCTCGTAGCCGGCCTGGGCGGCCGCCTGCAAGATGGTCGTCCCCTTGTCGACCTCGATTTCAGTTCCGTTGACAGTGACTTTTGGCATGGTCGCACTACTCCAAGTGGCGCGTGGCTTCGAATCAGCCCGACGGCCAGCGTGGCTGGCCGGGCAGGTGTTATTTGTCGCACTCGCCGCCGATCATATTAATGGTATCGAAGGTCGGGATAATGTCGGCGAGCAGTCCGCCCTCAAAGAGTCGGTGGATGCCGCCCATCATGATGAAGCTGGGCGAGCGGACCCCGAGTTTGTAGGGCTTTCCGGTGCCGTCGGACACGATATAAAAGCCAAGCTCACCGTTGCCGGCTTCCGAATACGAGTAGACCTCGCCCGGGGGCACCTGGATGCCCTCGAAGATGAGCTTGAAGTGGTTAATCATGCCTTCGATGGTGTTGTAGACCTGCTCCTTTTCGGGGAGCACGACTCGCGGGTCGTCGGCGTTGACCGGGCCCGGCTCCATCTTGTCGAGGCATTGGTCGATGATGCGAATCGACTGCAGGATCTCCTCCATCCGGACCAGGTAGCGGTCGTAATTGTCGCCGTGCTCGCCCAGAGGCACGTCGAAGTCGACCTCGTCGTATTTAAAATACGGGTGGTCCTTGCGGATGTCGTAGTCGAAGCCCGCCGAGCGGCCCACCGGTCCGCTGTAGCCGTAGCTGATCGCGTCCTCGAGGGTGAGCACGCCGGTGCCCTGCATGCGGTCCAAGAAGATGCGGTTTCGGGTCAACAGCGTGTGGGTCTGCTCGTGGATCTCGAGCAGGCGCGGGCGAACTTGCTCCCAGCGCTCCTTGAAGTCGGCGGTCAGATCCTCTTTGAGCCCGCCGATGCGTCCGTAGCTGACCGTCAGGCGTGCGCCGGTGACCTCTTCGATGAGGTCCCACACCAGCTCGCGCGCCTCGATGGCATAGAGAAACGCGCTCATCGCCCCCAGCTCCAGCGCACCTGCGCCGGTGGCCGTGAGGTGGTCGCTGATGCGGCTGACTTCCCCCATCAGCGTGCGAATCCACTGGGCGCGCTCGGGCACTTCGATGTCGAGCAGCTTCTCGACGGCCATCGCGTAACCGAAGTTATTGAGCAGCGGGCTGACGTAGTTGAGCCGGTCGGTATACGGAAAGACCTGCGTCCACGTCGAGTGCTCGCTCTCCTTCTCGAAGCCGCGGTGCAGATAGCCCACCTCGGTATCCGACTTGACGACGGTCTCCCCGTCGAGCGTCAGGGTAAAGCGCACCGTGCCGTGGGTGGCCGGGTGGCTGGGGCCCATCTGAAGGATCATCGGTTCAGTCTGGATGTCCTGATCGATGGTCTCGAGCCGTTCGGTCGGCTTGTGATAGATGTCTTCAGCCATGGTGTATCCTTACAGATCCCGCGAACCTGCCGCCGGATTCTTCTTGATATAGGTCTCGAATTCCTCGACCGAGTCGCGCTCGCGCTCGAGCAACTCCATACGCGGCTGAGCCTGTTGTTTCGGATAGTCCTTGCGCAGCGGATGGCCCTCGAACTCTTCGTAGTTGAGCACCCGGCGCAGGTCGGGGTGGCCGTCGAACTCCACGCCGTACATGTCCCAGGTGTCACGCTCCATCCAATGAGCGCTTCCATATAGGTGCTCGATGGTCGGCACGACCGGGTCGTCCTCGGCCAGCGGCACGCGCACGGTGAGCATATGCTTTTGGGGCACGCTATACAGCACGTAGATGACCTCGAAGCGAGGCTCGCGCTTGAGATAGTCGACGGCGTTGAGGTAGCGCAGGTAATTCATCTGCGTGGCCTCGTCGTCGCGCAAATACTCGATGATGTCGGCCAAGCGGTCGCGCTTGACGGTCACCGTATCTTGGCCGTGACGCGAGTGGGAGTCGAGCACTTCGTCGCTAAACTCCCGCTCGACGATGTCGATGAGCTCTTTTGCCATGGGTTCGCTACTCGGTTGATGAAATCGGCACGATGTCGAGGTGTCCCAGAGACTAAATCAGGCCGACAGATCCTCGGCGGACCTGTCACTCGCCGGGCTCGAAAGCCGGCCGCCGCGCCTCGATGCCCTGTTCTTGACGCGCGCGTACCTTCTCTTCGTAGGCGTATTTCTTCCACGGCTCGTTCTGGATATTCTCCTGGAGCTTCATCAACCCGTCGATGACCTGCTCGGGCCGGGGCGGGCAGCCGGGGATGTAGACGTCGACCGGGATGATCTTGTCGATGCCCTGCACGGTGGCGTAGTTGTCGTAGAAGCCACCGGTCGAGGCACAGACGCCAAACGCCATGACCCACTTGGGCTCGGCCATCTGCTCGTAGATGCGCCGAAGATAGGGGGCGAGTTTGTGATTGACGGTACCCACGACCCACAAAAGGTCGGCCTGGCGCGGGGAGAACCGCGGGATTTCGGCACCGAAACGCGCGATATCATAGCGCGCGGTGGCCGTGGCCATATACTCCATGCCGCAGCAGGCGGTGACGAACGGGTACTGGAAGAGCGAATATTTGCGAGCCCAACCGACCGCGCTTTCCAGCCGGGTGGTCAGGACTTCGGGAAGTTGATGTTCTAGTCCCATTCGAGACCTCCTTGTTTCCACTCGTAGACGAGGCCGATGGCCAGAATGGCCACGAAGATGAACATGACGCCGAACGAGAACAGCCCGTGGCCGAGTGCTTCACTCTGGCGCCACGAAATCGCCCAGGGGACGACGAAGACCGTCTCCAGGTCGAATAAGATAAAGCTAATGGCGATCATGTAGAATTTGACGCTGAAGCGCGTTTTACGAGGGCTCCCGATCGGATTGGAGCCCGACTCGTACGGCATGCGCTTTTCACGGGTGGGATTCTTGGGGCCGAGAAAATGGCCCGCGAACGTCACACCCGCGGCGGCGCCGCCCGCCAGCAGCAACAATAATAATAGAGCGGTATATTCTGCGACTTCCATGACGTCTCTTCCTGCGTCGTGTAGTACCCTCCTACGGAGGCGCGAATTGACCTATCACGGTGCTTCGACGGGTGTCAAACTCAGCCCGCCATTGTTGGGAGAGGACCGCCCTTATACTGCCAGGATCGACGTGGGTGAACTCAAAGTCCGCGTCGCATTAAAAAGCGACGAGCGCCCCGGGAGATTCCCGGGGCGCTCGTAAACAAGCGGGGTGATCGAGCGGCTCTTTTAGTACTTGCGAAAGACGGCGACGACCTTGCCCAGGATGCCCGCCTCGCGGCCATCGGTGGCGCGCACGTAGATCGGCTCCATCGAGGAGTTCGCCGGCTGCAGCCGGATGCGGTCGCCCTCGTTGTAGAAGCGCTTGACGGTGGCCTCCCCGTCGACCATGGCGGCGACGATCTGGCCGTTGCGCGCCTGCTGCTGGCGTTTGACGAAGATATAATCGCCGTCGTGGATGCCGTCTTCGATCATCGACTCGCCGGTGACCCGCAGCCCGAAGACGTCGCCGCTGCCGCGGCCGAGCAGGCTCTCGCCGACATTCAGAAACTCTTCGGTATTCTCGATGGCCTGTGCCGGAAGCCCCGCCGCGATGCGGCCGACGACCGGCACGCTGCGTATTTGCTCGTCATAGGCCCGGGTGTCGTCGATGCTCGAGATCGCCTCGCGTCCGTACGGGGACCCGTCGGGGTTAAATAAGGGTTTGAGCGCGCGCGACTTGGCGTCCTCCCGCTCCAAATATCCCTTTCGTTCGACGGCCTTGAGGTGGTCATTGACCCCGTTGGTCGACTTGATCCCCAGGTGGTCGCCGATCTCGCGGATCGTGGGTGGATAACCCTCCTCATCGATACAATCGATGATGAATTGGAGGACCGCGGTCTGTCGCTTGGTCAATTTGTCGAGTTTGTCGGACATAAGTGGTTCCAGTTACGTGGGATATTCGGTCTGAACATCCGTTACGTTACTGAACATCCGTAGGGGCGTCAAGAACTACGGGAGGCTTCGGCGCATCCACGGGGTTGTTCGTGGCCGGGGCGGTTATGTACGATGGGCCCATAACGCCACGTATCTGAAGCTCTGGAAGTCGACATGATTGAGAAAATGGTGGCTGGTTCGGTATTGCTCTTGGCGCTCGCGTGTGCGGCCTGCAGCACATCAGAGTCCACCCAAAGAGACGACGCGACCGAGCAAACGGCGCAGCCCTCCGATCCAGCCAAGGATCTAGACACACTCAATCCGCCGGCACTGGCGAAGCTGTCGGAGCCGACTCCGGTCGCGGGGGTGTCGGGGACGACCGCCGGGCTCGAGGATGCGTGCGTTGGCGGCGACGCCAAGGCGTGCTTCAACGTGGCAGTTGGCCATCAGAAGGCCGAACGGGCCGAGCAGGCCGTGCGGTACTATCGGCGGGCCTGCGACGCGGAGCCAGGCTTGCCGTGTCTTCGCCTCGGACAGATGTACGAGCAGGGCCACGGGAGCGCTGACGAGCGCAGACTCGTCGCCTTTGTCTATTCGCGAGGGTGCCGTAATGGCGACGATCGCTCGTGCGTTCGCGCCGCCCGCGCCGTGTTGAGTCCCGATGCCTTTGCCCCCTCCAAACCCATGGCCCTCGGGTTCTATATGAGTGCCTGTCGGAGCGACGACGCCGAGGGCTGCGAAGGTCTGGCGTGGATATATGAAAACGGCGTATTGGTCGACCCCGTTCCGGCCGTGGCCGCCAAGCTGTACGCCCGGGCCTGCACGTTGGGCTCGAAGTCGAGCTGCACACGCGCCGGCGGAACCGACGACCAGGTCGACTTCACCAGCGAGACGTGGCTCGAGCAAGCTTGCGAAGATGGGTTCGGGTTAGGGTGTTTCCTGCTCGGTGAACGTTACGAAAGTTCCGGCAGCGATTCCGACACCGTCCTGCGAGTGAGCAAGTATTACGTGCAGGCCTGCAACCACCACATCGCGATGGCTTGCGCGATCGTGTCTCTTCCTGTCGGCAGCGAGACCGAACTCGACCAGAAGATCGCCCAGATGCTGCCGGCTCCCCGCTATGAGATGCGCAAGAAGGCGTGCGAGGCGGGCGATTCATTGGGGTGCATCTATGCGGCGCGTTCGCCAGAAGCCAAGAACCCTGGGCGCCTGATGGCAAAATCATGTGCGATCGGTTTTCTTCCCGCCTGCCGAGAGATGCGCCAAGCGATGTTCGCCCAGGTCGGCAAGGGCGGAGACCTCGACGCCTCCGTCATCGAGAGGCTCGTCGAACTGGCTCGGCTCGAGTGTGAGATGGGAGGTTCGGCCGGATGTCAATTCATGGGCGAGAGCATTCTGATGTCGAACCGATCGGAGACCGGCTACAACCGCGCGATTTCCCACTTTCGACGTGCCTGCGACCAGGGCGCGGTCGGGGCCTGTCAGACGCTGGCAGTGGTCTACCGAGAGGGGCGCGCTGGACCGAAAGAGCCGAAGCGGGCGAAGCTATACGCCGAACGCAGCCGCCAGATGCGAAAGCGCGCCTGCAGCGACGGCGACACCGATGCCTGCGCAACCGTCAAGGCCGCCAGCGCCCAAGCGCGCTATCGTCAGACGGCGCTCCACCGCCTCGAGTTGCGCGACGCCTGCCGAGACAACGGCGATGAGGAGGCCTGCTCGACGTGGGTCGACCAACTCCTCGCCACTTATGGACCGAAGTGAGCGCACTCAAAATAGCCCCAGCTTGCCTTGGGGTTAACCGTGCGATCCCTGGACTCCGCTCCATCTAAAACGGCAGCACAATCTTGCCCTGCGCGATCAACGAAAACACGTCCATCGACACCGCCACGCTGACGTGAATGGCCACGCCCAGCCAGATGCTGCGGGTGAACAGCGCCAGGAGCCCCAGCGCGATGCCGGCGAAGATGGCCCCGAGGGTCTCGGGCATCGGCTTGCCGAAGTGGATCATCGTGTAGGGGATTGTCGAGAGGAGCACCGCGTAGACGCCAAAGCGGTGCTTGAGGCCGTGGACGAGGAAGCCGCGGAAGAAGAACTCCAGGCTCAGAAACTGCAGGGCGTAGGTGAGCTCCCACAGCAGGAACTCCTGCCAGCTATCCGCCGCTTGCTTATAGAAGGGGTAGGTGCGCTGGAAACTGTCGGTCAGCGCCATTGCGAAGACAAATGGCGAGACCACCGCGAAGAGGCCGACATAGATCCAGCTATATTTGAGCGCGCCGCCCAGCTTGAGGCCGAAGTCGCGAAGCGGCCGGCCCATCACGAAGATCGCGTAGAGCATCGGCAAGAGCATATAGCCGACAAACGTGCAGCCCGACCAATACATCAGCCGGAAGAGCCGGGCATAATCGTGGTCGCGAAATGTGTACCGGATGCGGTCGGCGGCGTCGTCGTGAAACAAGCTCAGCGGCGTCTCCAGCCAGCCGAAGTTCGTCGAGCCGCCGAAATACTCCAAGAAGGTGACCACGCAGCAGGCCAGGATGACCAGGCCGATCAACTCCCAGTCGATGCGCCGTGCGTTGGCGGCGAGCCAGCGCTCGCTGTCGCGCTCGACGTCCTCGAAGGTGTCGAGGAAATCGGTTTTCCACTTTCTTAGGAGGTCGCGCATACGTGTGTGAGTCCAAGCTGATCCGGTGGGAGGCGAGCCCAAACTCGCCGGAAGCCGGCACACGATCGACCAGCGCGGCCGATTTGTAAACCCGGGCATCCCGAATCGATGGAAGAGGGCGGCTTGACTCTAGCTTGTCATCACTCGGCTCGTGTGGTTCATCTATAAGAATGCAGTTCGGAACATCGAGACGGGATGTGGTGTTTTCGATGGGCTCGCCCGAGCCCTCTCACATATTGCTCGCCATGCGAACGAAAATATGAGTGAAACCTACCGAAACCCGGCCCAAGAACACGCGGCTACCGATCCGCGAAAGGTCGCCGTCTTGCCGCCCGAGCTCGCCAATCAAATCGCCGCCGGCGAGGTCGTCGAGCGGCCGGCGTCGGTGGTCAAAGAGTTGGTGGAGAATAGTCTGGATGCCGGCGCGCGCCGCATCGAGGTGACCATTCGCGACGGCGGCCGCGAGCTGATCCGCGTCGAGGACGACGGCTGCGGCATGCACCGAGACGACGTGCTGCGCGCCGTCGAGCGTCACGCGACCAGCAAGATCTCGAATATCGACGACCTGCACGCCATCGGCACGCTGGGGTTTCGCGGCGAGGCGCTGCCATCGATCGGCTCGGTCTCGCGCACCGAGATTCGCACCAAGCCTCACGGCGAGGTCGAGGGGACCCGCGTGCTCATCGAGGGCGGGGAGACCAAAGAGGTCGAGGCCTGCGGCATGGCCGCGGGCACACTCATCAGCGTCGAAGACCTCTTCTTCAACACCCCCGCGCGTCTGAAATTCTTGAAGACCCCGGCTACCGAGAGCCGCCATATCACCGAGATGCTCGTGCGCATGGGCCTGAGCCGGCCGGATGTGCGTTTTTTGCTCGAGAAGGACGGCAAAGTCCGCCTCGATCTGCCCCAGGCCGACGACCTCAAAGACCGCATCCTCGAGATCATGGGCCGCGAGGTCTACGACGACCTATACCCGACCTACGAATACCCGGCCATCAACGGCGTGGTCGCCCGCGGCTACTTCACCAAGCCCGGCCACTCCCAGCGCACCTCCAAGAACGTCTACGCCTTCGTCAACGGCCGCTACGTCAGTGACTCTACGATCCGCGCGGCGATCAAAAACTCCTATGGCAAGCTACTCGAGCGCGGCCGCTATCCGTCGGCTGTGCTCTTCGTGGACGTGCCCTTCGAGCTGGTCGACGTCAACGTCCACCCGGCCAAGACCGAGGTGCGCTTCCACGACACCCAGCCGATCTACCGCGCGGTCTACCACAGCATCGCCGACGCGCTGGCCGAGGCGCCGTGGCTGGACCGGGAGGGCAAGAAGGTCTATCAGATCGACGGCACCGGCGATCGCACCTGGCAGGGGAAAGGTGGCCAAGGCTGGCAGCGGAAAGGTGGCCAAGGAAGGGGCGATGGAGGAGGAAATGGCGAGAAGATGGTCAAGCCGGGAATGGCCAGCTTCGAGCCGCTCAACGCCCGCCACCGACGCATGTCCAAGCTGCAGGGCCGAGGCTTCGAGCCGACCGGGCGAGGCGAGATTCCATCGCCGTTCTTCTCGGGCGACGGGGACTCGCCGCAGCGCGGCTTTTCGGCCCGCGGCGCCTCTCCGCTTCGCGAGCCGCCGCGCGCCAACCTGGGCGACACCGGCGTCGCGCCGCCAGAAGGTGGCGAGGCCGGCAACTTCGACGAGGGCGCGTATTTTTCGACGCTCAAGGTCATCGGCCAATTCCGGCGCGCCTATATCATCTGCGAGGACGCCTCCGGCCTGGTCGTCATCGACCAGCACGCCGCCCACGAGCGCATCGGCTACGAGCGGCTTCGCAAGCTGTACCAGACCGAGCATAAAGAGTCGCAGCCGCTGCTCTTCCCGCTGCGCATGGAGCTCGACGCGCTGCGCGCCGACACCCTCGAGGAGAACCTCGACTTCTTCGAGCAGGCGGGCTTCGAGATGGAGCATTTCGGCGGACAGTCCTACGCGCTCAAATCCGTGCCGGCGATTTTGCAGAAGGCCAACCACGAGCAGCTTGTCAAAGACGCCATCGACGACCTATCCAACCTGGGCCGCTCCGAGCGCGTCGAAGAGGAGATGGACGCCATCTTAAGCCGCATGGCCTGCCACTCGGTGGTGCGCGGCCCGACCCCGCTCAGCCGCGAGGAGTGCGACTCGCTGCTCGAGCAGATGGACGAGATCGACTTCAAGGCCAATTGCCCGCACGGAAGGCCGGTCTATTATCGGATTCCGTTGATGGAACTCGAAGAGTGTTTTGATAGGCGGTAGCAAATCCTTATGGACATCGCCCAACCCCCCACAAAAGGCCTCCCAAAGCTGCTGGTGGTCTGCGGGCCGACCGCGGTCGGCAAGACCAGCCTCGCGCTGGGCGTGGCCGAGGAGCTCGGCGGCGAGATCATCAACGCCGACAGCGTGCAGCTTTATCGCCGGCTGGATATCGGCACGGCCAAGCCCACGCCCGCCGAGCGCACCCGCGTGCCGCACCACCTCTTCGACGTACTCGACCCGGACCAGGAGAGCAACGTCGCCGACTATCTCGAGATGGCCCACGCGGCGATCGCCGAGGTCCATGAGCGTGGCAAGATCCCGGTGCTGGTCGGCGGCACGGGGATGTATGTGCGGCTGCTGGTCCACGGCATCTTCGAGGCGCCGCCGCCCGACGAGGAGCTGCGCGAGGAGTTTCGCGCGCTGGCCGAGCGCGAGGGCAGGGCGCATCTGCACGACATGCTCGCCGAGGTCGACCCGGAGCTGGCCGAGCGCGTCCACCCCAACGATATGGTGCGCACGATTCGCGGCCTGGAGATCTACGAGCAGACCGGCAAGCCGCTGAGCGTCCACCAACGCGAGCATCGCTTCCAGAAGCCCAATTACGACGCGCTCAAGGTCGCGCTGCTACGCCCCCGCCACGAGCTCTACGAGCGGATCAACCGCCGCGTGCACATCATGCTCGAGCAGGGTCTCGTCGACGAGTACCGCGGGCTTATCGCCGACGGCTATGATCGGGAGTTGAAACCGTTGCAGTCTCTGGGGTATCGCCAGATGGGCCAGCACGTGCTCGACGACATGCCGCTCGAGGAAGCCGTGGCCGAAATGAAGTCCCAGACGCGCCGCTACGCAAAGCAACAGATCGGCTGGTTTCGCAACGAGCCCAATATCCACTGGGCTTTGGCGCCGCTGGAAATAGACGGCGAGTTGCCCGCGCAGGTCTTGGGCGATATCGAGGCCTTTTTTGGAGGCGGCGAGCCGGATTTGGAGTGGGCGCAGTTGGAGCCGTACGATGTGTCGCGGGAGTGAAGGTCCTGCGGAAATCGTGGCATCCTCTATTTGCGGCGACGTCAAACGGCGACTTCGCAAACTACGATTTGGGGCAGGCCTTCCATGCTTCTATGCTGCTTGAGGTGTAGAACGAGCCTCAATAACCCACAACGCTTCTCGAAGCCTGACTCAAATTGTCGTTTGCGCCGCCGTTCAGGCGCCTAAAATAGCGGGCTTCACAAACACTAAGTAGGCACGATAAAAATGAAACCACTCGTCCCAGACTACAAAAAAGCAGTCAAAACCTACGTGCCCGGCAAGCCCATCGAGGAGCTGCGCCGCGAGCTCGGCATCGACGACATCATCAAGCTGGCCAGCAACGAGAACCCGCTGGGCACCAGCGAGAAGGTGCGCGAGGTGGTACGTGAGGCGGCCGAGCGGCTGCATATCTACCCGGACGGGGCGGCCTTCAAACTCAAGCAGGCCATCGCCGAATTTCACGGCGTCGAGATCGCCGAGATCGCCACCGGCGCGGGCTCCGACGAGCTGTTGATGCTGGCCATCGACACCTTCATCAGCCCCGGCGACAAGGGTGTGGTCACCGAGTATTCGTTCGGCTCCTATCCGATCTCACTCGTGGGCCACGGCGCCGATGTGGTGACCGTACCGGTGCGCGACGGATTCTTGCCCGACGCCGAGAAGCTCGCCGAGGCATGTGACGACGACACGAAGATGTTGTTTTTGGCCAACCCCAATAACCCCACCGGCACCTACGTGGGCGAGCAGGGGCTTCGCCACCTGTTGAGCGAGGTGCCCGAGCATGTGGTGGTGGTCATCGACGAGGCCTACCACGATTATATCCAGGCCGATGACTACAAGACTGCGCTCGAGCTGCGCGACCTTCGCGAGCGGCTGATCGTGACGCGCACGTTCAGCAAATGCTATGGGTTAGCGGGTCTGCGGGTCGGCTACGCGATCAGCACCCCCGAGATCATCGACTGCATCAACCGCATTCGAAAGCCGTTCAACGTCAACCTGGTCGCCCAGGAGGCTGCGCGCGCCGCGCTCGCCGACCGCGACTTTGTCGCGCGCTCGGTCGAGGTCAACGAGAATGGCCGGGCCCAGCTCGAGGCAGGCCTGCGCGAGTTGGCCCGGTTCGGAGTTGACTGGACGCCCAGCCAGACGAACTTTTTGTTGGTATCGATGCCGGTGGTCGGCCAGAAGATCTACGAGGCGATGCTTCGCCGCGGGGTGATCCTTCGCCCGATGGCCGGCTACGGCCTGCCGAACCACCTGCGCATCTCCATCGGCACCCAGGCGCAGAACGCGCGCTGCCTGGAGGAGTTGGCCGATATACTCGAAATACTGCACGCCGAGGAGGCGCTCGCATGATTGTCGCAATTGATGGACCAGCCGGAGCCGGAAAGTCGACTATCGCTCGTCGCGTGGCCCAGGAGTTGGGCTACCAGCTCATCGACACCGGCGCTATCTATCGTGCGGTCGCCTACCGGGCGCTCGAGGACGGCGAGGATCTCGAAGACCCCGAGGACGTCTCGATGCTCGCTGCTTCGCTCGACTTCGATTTCCGCCGAGAGGGCGGCGACAATATTCTATATGTCGACGGCGAGCCGATGCGCGAGCAAATTCGCACTCCGCACGTCACCCGCGCGTCGAGCCAGATCTCGGGCTTCTCGGCGCTCAGAAAGGCGCTTCTGGACGTCCAACGCGAGCTCGGCCGCAGCGAGCCAAGCGTGCTCGAGGGCCGAGATATCGGCACGGTGGTCTTCCCCGACGCCGAGGTCAAGATCTTCCTGACCGCCTCCAAAGAGGTGCGCGCCCACCGCCGCCTCGAGCAGATGCAAGAGCAGGGCATCGACGCCGATCTCGACGAGGTCTACGACGAGATCGTCGCCCGCGACAAACGCGACACCGAGCGTGATGTCGCTCCTCTGAAGAAGGCCGACGACGCCGTCGAGGTCGACACCACCGGCATGGAGATCGACGAGGTCGTCGAGCGCATCCTCGAGGTCGTCGAAGACAAGCGCTGACTCATTCGAAGCGCACAAACCAAAAGGCCCGGATGAGCAGTGGTACGTATTTAGCGCCCCGAGCCATGTGATTGGCTCGGGGCGCTACTATTTG
>JBKGZI010000106.1:0-14585 GCA_046545675.1 Persicimonas sp. | reverse complement strand
GGGTCGGGCAGGTCTTTGGGGGCGTTGCGAATCGACATGAACATATTGAACGCGCCGATCAGCACGCCGATCAGATACAGGCTCCCGCCGACCACGCGCACCCAATACATGGGCACGACCGCCACGACCGTCTCCATGAAGTCCGGGTACATCAAGCGGCCGGTCTCGTCGAAGGCGCGCCACATCAGCCCCTGGGTGATGCCCGAGCTATACATGGCCACGATATACACGAGGATACCGATGGTACCGATCCAGAAGTGGGCGTTGGCCAGGGCCTTGCTATATAGCTTGGTCTTCCACATGCGCGGAATCAGCCAGTAGATCATGCCGAAGGTCATAAACCCGTTCCAGCCCAACGCGCCTGCGTGGACGTGGCCAATGGTCCAGTCGGTGTAGTGGCTCAGCGAGTTGACCGCTTTGACCGACAGCATCGGCCCCTCGAAGGTGGACATGCCGTAGAAGGTGATCCCCACCACGAAGAATTTGAGGACGGGGTCGTCCCTGAGCTTGTGCCAGGCCCCGCGCAGCGTGAACAATCCGTTGATCATACCGCCCCAAGACGGCATCCACAGCATGATCGAGAAGATCATCCCCAGCGTCGACGCCCACTCGGGCAACGCCGTATAATGCAGGTGGTGCGGGCCGGCCCAGATATAGATGAAGATCAGCGACCAGAAGTGAACGATGCTCAGCTTATACGAGAAGATCGGCCGGTCGGCGGCCTTGGGCAGATAGTAGTACATCAGCCCCAAAAACGGCGTGGTCAGCACGAAGGCGACCGCGTTGTGACCGTACCACCACTGGATGAGCGCGTCCTGGACGCCGGCGAATACCGCGTAGCTTTTGAACGCGTCGACCGGCACCACCAGGTTGTTGAAGATGTGCAAGATCGCGATGGTCACGATGCTGGCGATATAAAACCAGATCGCCACGTACATATGCTTTTCGCGGCGATTCTTGATCGTGAAAAAGAAGTTCGCCGCAAATACCACCCACACCACCGTGATGGCGATGTCGATGGGCCACTCCAGCTCGGCGTACTCGTGGGTCTGAGTGAACCCCAGAGGCAGGGTGATGGCCGCCGCCGTGATAATGGACTGCCAGCCCCAGAAGTGGAACTTGCTCATCGCGTCGCTGAACATGCGCGCTTTTAAGAGCCGCTGGGAGGAGTGATAGACCGCGGCAAAAATGGCATTGCCGGCGAAGGCGAAGATGACCGCGTTGGTGTGCAGCGGCCGCAACCTTCCGAAGGTGAAGAACTCCCCCACATTGGCCGGCCACCACGCAAGTTGCAGCGCGATGATCACTCCCACGGACATCCCGACGATGCCCCAGACCATCGTCGCCCAGATAAACATCCGGACGATCTTGTCATCGTAACGTATTTTTTCGAGGCGCGTTTTGTTTGCGCCTGTGCCTGCACTCGTCCCTGAACTCATGGGGAGCGCCCTCCTGTCTCAGTTTCGTCGCGTCAATGTGATCACTATCACTCTTCGATCCGTTCCATCGCGCCTGGCCCGTAAGTGGGGGCGCATCGAGCGGGCAGTGCGGCGGCAGTTCACGTTCTATGCCAACGTGAACCAAACTTTGGAATCCGTGCGATGGACGGGCGCAAGACCCCCAAATCTCCAAGCGTCGACGCACAGGGGCCGCGCAAACTTTGCCCGCTTTTCCGCCCAAACGCAGATATTGCGCACCCCGCACCTTCCAAACCTTCCCAAACCGCGCAAGATTTGCCTTTTGCGCGGGCATAAGGTGGCATGAGTCATGCTAAGTCTACAGGGAGTTCGACGGGCCGGACGTCCAGTAGCCGGTTCCGATCAATGATTCACCACGCAGGCACGTACAATGGAAGAGTACCTCCCCCAGTACACTCAACTCCTCGGACTCGGTCTTTTATGGGTCACCGTCCACTGCTCGGGCATGTGCGGCCCAATCGTGGGGAGCCTGGTGGCCACCCAGGAGACTCACGGCGGGTTGTGGGACCGGCTGCGCCAGCGCACCGGCCACGTGCTCGCCTATCAGACGGGGCGCGCGGCGACCTACTTGATCCTGGGCGCCTCCGCCGGCGCCGCGGGCGCTGCGGTCGAGGCATCCATCGGTCAACTAACCCGTGTCGCCGGGCTGATCGTCGCCGTGGCGCTGATCCTGGCGGGCATCGCAAAGCTCGGCCCGGTGGCCAGGCTGCTTCGGCGCTCGACGCCGGGGTCGACCGATTCGGCGATCGGCCGCTTTGTGGCCGGCGCGCTGCGACGTGTGCGCAAATTTGTGCCGCGCCGCGGCGCGCTGCAGATGATGGGCTTCGGCGCGGTGCTCGGCCTGCTGCCGTGCATGCTCATGTTCTGGGTGCTCGGGCTGTCCGCCTCGACGGCCAGTCCCCTGCACGGTGGCCTGATCATGGTGGGGCTGGTCGCGTTGACCACGCCGGTTCTTCTCTTGACGGGCACCGCTCCCCTAGTATGTACACCGGCGGTGCGAAGATTCGGCCAACGGATGGTGCCCTTTGCCATCCTGGTGTCGGGTCTCTGGTTGTTGATGGTCTCGATGGCCGCCAACGCCTGGATCGATCACGTGCACGTCCCATTCGAAATATGGGGCGAAAAATTTGTCATCATGCTCTGGTGAGGTTGCAAGAAATGAGTGTACTCGTCGCAGTGGATTTTTCGAAGCATTCGCATAACGCCCTTCGTCTGGCCGCCCATCTGGCGCGCGAGCGACAGGTGCCCCTGGTCGCGGTCCACTGCGTGGCGTCGGCCGACGAGGACGCCTTCTGGCGCCATCTGGTCCAGACTCCGTGGGAGGTCCCCGACCAGATCCGTCGGGTCGCAAAGGCGCGCCTGGTCAAGACCGTCGACGAGACGCTCGACGCCGACCAGCGGCCCGATCAGGTCGAATATCTGGTCGAGCTCGACAGCGCCGCCGACGGCATCATCGCCGCCGCCGAGCGCAGCGACGCCGATATTGTGATCGTGGGGGCCATCGGCGGCGGCCGGATCAAAAAAGCCATGCTCGGCGGCACCGCCGAGCGGGTCATTCGGACCAGCCCGGTGCCCATCCTCGCGGTCGCCCCGGATGCACCCACCGAAGGATTCGAGACGATCTTGGCGCCGGTGGATCTATCGGAGAGCAGCCGACGCAGCCTCGAGACCGCCGTCGAGATGGCTCGCGAAGAGAACGCGCGTCTTCTGATCATGCACTCCTTCGTCCTCCCGACCGCCAGCCTGGCGCTGCTCGACCTGCAACCGCCGGCCGAGACCGTCAACACCCTGGAGAGCCAAAAATGGAGCCAGCTCGACGAATTCGTCGACGCCGTCGACCTCGAAGGCGTCGACCACGATGAGCTGATGCGCATCGGCCCGGCCGCCGACGCCATCGAGTCCGTCGTCGACGAGAAAGGCGTCGATCTCATCTGCATGGGCACCCATGGGCGCTCGGGCTTCCAGCGAGTCGTGCTCGGCAGCGTCGCCACCCGCGTGCTCCGCCGGATGCCCTCCTCGGTGCTCGCCGTGCCCATGCGCAAGTCGGCTTCCACCGAGGAATGAGCTGTTCGCACATCGTCGGCCCGAGCTTCGCCCCCAACCGGGGGCGTTGAGCCGTCATCCCGGGCTCGCCGGTCGGCCGGCGAGCTCGTTGATTCTTCCCTCCTCCTCTTTCCTCGCCCCCGCCCGCCCGCCGCATGCCCCCCGCATGCCTTTGTTCTAATGGGCCCGACACACCCTAGACGACCTAATCAAGATTCGATATAAAAGGGACACAACCGCAAATCCCTGTTTTTTTACCCTTAAGGGGGACTGTGTATGGTGAATCGAAAATTATTGCTCGCGGTGTTGTCCGCATTGTCAGTCTCTTTAGCTGCCTGTGGCGGCGACGAGACCGGCGGCGGGAACAACTCGCTCGATGAGAATAACCAACAGGCCGACGCAGGTCCGGACGTCACCGATCCCGACGGCGGCACCGATGGCGGTCCCATTGGTGATCCTGATGGTGGTCCCGACACCGGCCCGGACACTGGCCCAGACACTGGCCCAGACACCGGTCCCGACGCGGACCCTCCCCCGGAGCCGGCGCCCACATTCTACCAGTCGGCCTCCGCCGGCGGATCGGTCGAAGGTGGCGGCTACCGAATGGTCATCGGCGTGGGCGCTCCCGTGCCTCGCGGAGAGACATCCGGCAGCGGCTATCGCATCCGCCTGGGACCGGTCAGCCCGTAGACGATGCGCTTCGCATCGCCAACCGGCCAGGAACACCACTAACTAATTGATTTTGAGATAGATGAGGATCGAGATGAAATTGACCAAGATGATTTTTGTAGCGGCGCTCGTCGCCCTGATCTTTCCGGCCACGGCTAGCGCCCAGGTGCCCGGAGACGTTCCCGTTCAAGCATTTTTGACCGACGACGACGGCGTCCCCGTCGACGGCACGGTCACCGTCACCTTCTCCATTTACGATTCGGCCTCGGGTGGCTCTGCCCTGCACACCGAAGAGCAAACCCTGGACGCCGACGCCGGCGCCCTCACCGCATACCTGCAGCCGGACCTGGAGATCTTCGACACCCAAGAGGACCTCTATCTGGCCCTTGCAGTCGACGGTGGCGCCGAGATGTCCCCGCGGCTCAAACTGGCCACCGTCCCCTACGCAGCGATCGCCGGCAACGCCTCGACCCTGCAGGGTCAGACCGCCGACGACTTCGCCCCCTCCGACTACCAGCCGAATTGGGACGATATCACCGACGTGCCCGACGATGTCGAAACCACCTATAGCGCCGGCTCGGGCGTCGAGATCGACAGCAACGATACGATCAGCCTGAACTCGAGCTGTGCGACCGACCAACTCCTCAAATGGGACGGCTCGGATTGGACGTGCCAGGATGACGAAGACAGCACTGTGACCGCCGGCGACGGCCTCAGCCGCAATAGCGACGAGCTCGCGGTCGACTTCTCCTCGGTCCAGCAGCGCGTCTCGGATAGCTGCTCGAGCGGCGAGTACGTCATGGGCATTAACCAGGACGGCACCGTCGTCTGCGGCACCGACCAGGACACCGACACCACCTATAGCGCCGGCAGCGGCCTGGACCTGAGCAACGAGGAATTCTCGGTCGACACCAGCACCATCCAATCGCGCGTGAGCGACGCCTGCGGGGCAGGTGAATACGTTCAGGAGATCAACGCCGACGGCACCGTCGTCTGCGGTACCGACCAGGACACCGACACCACCTACGACGCCGGAGACGGCATCACCCAGAACGGCACGACCTTCTCGGCCGACGACGGCTACTTCGACAGCAACTACCTGAGCACCAGCGGCGGAAGCGTCACCGGAACGGTGTCTGCCAACAGCTTCGAGTACAACAACACTCAAACCCGAATTGCCGCCATCCCGGCGAGCAGCTTCCAGCCGACCAGCTCCGAAATCTGGAAGCTGTCCGACATCGGCGGACAATACGGGTACCGTACGGACAGCGGTTCTCTCTATCTCAGCGCTCCGATCCAGATCCCGGACGGCGCGACCATCGATCGCCTCAGTTGCTACGGCTATGACGACGATAGCGCCGAGAACCAACACCTTCGCGTGCGCGTGACCGAGTCGAACCTCTGGGCTAATAGCTCGGGCAGCTACACGATCCTCTTCACCGAAGACCTCGACACGTCGGGAGCGAGCACCGATCTGCGATATATCACCAAGAGCTCGATCGACCAGAGGGTCGACAACGACCGCAACGCCTACCAGATCTCGATCTGGTACGACGCGCCGGCGACGAAGAGCCTGCGCTTTTATGGCTGCAAGTTGGCCTATGAGGTCGACACGCCTGCCCCCTGAGCATCTTGATCCGATTTGAGCGACCCCTGATTTGAGCGACACCACGGGTCGCCACCGGCCGGGCGAGGGACGACCTCGCTCGGCTTTTTTGGTTTCCCACGACCCGGAGCACCACGTGCGCCTGCTCGACGCGCTCGGTTGTGGCCGCTGCAATGCGTGCTTAGCTTCGCCCCAGAGATGAATTGTCCGAGTGTGCAGCCCCACGACAACGGAGCACTGCACAAGGATTTACCAACGAAGGGTAACCCATGAGCACCGACCAGAACCGCCAAGAGCGGCTTCGGCCCCATCCCGCCCTGCGATTCGCCGAGCCCGAACGAAAGCTCGACCTCGCCGATTGCTTCGAAGATCTGCTCGACGAGCCCCACGATGCGACCGAGGGCCACCGCCAGATCACCATCGCCCGCCACGGCTCGCAGACGCTGACCCTCTTTCACTTCACCGAGGGCAGCCGGCTGCCCGAGCATAAGGTCGACGGGGCGGTGACCATTCACGTGCTCGATGGTGAGCTCGAAGTCGAAACCGATGAGGAGGTCCACCGGCTCGGAGAGGGCCAGCTTCTGATGCTCGCGCCCGGCATCGAGCACGACGTGCGCGCTCAGGAAGAGTCGCGCATGCTGCTCACCGTGCACCTGATGCGCCAAGAAGAGCGAAGCAGTGTGTCCAAGCCGGACTGATTACAGCCGGTAGCGCCCTATCAGATATTGCTCGACCTGGTCGCGCTGGGCGTCGGAGAGCGCGCCGTCGTAGACCATGATCTCGGCGAGCTCCGCCTCGAGCTGCTCCGAGCTGCAGCGCGCGCCTACTTGTCCGAAGTGCCAGTCGCCGCCGGTCGACACGGCCTCGGAGGCTCCCTGCTGGCCGTCGACGAAGACCTGGAGCTGCGAGCCCGACAGGACCACCGACAAGAGTCGAAACTCGGTGGTCGGGCTCGACAAGCTCACCGAGGTGTCCAACCCGCTCTCTTCACCATAAAAATACAGATCGGTGGACGTGCCGTCGTAGCGAAGCTGATTATTGCCGCCGTCGCCGCAATTCGACAAGAGCTGGCCGCGGTGGTCGGCGGCGGTATTCTTGGCGACGACAAAGATCGTCGCCTGGGCGACCGACTCCGGCTCGCCCGATGTCCTCATGTCTTGGTGGCCCGTAAAACGCAGCACCGGGTGGTCGTTGAGCGCCCCGGTGATGAACCCTGGCTGGTTCGAAAACGAGCTTCCAGCGGCCACCGTAAAGCCGTTTCCGCTCAGATCTTCCCAGGCTGTGACACTGGTACCGCTGCGGCTGATGCCCGCGTCGGCGCGAAGCCAGATACGCAAGACGCCGGGATCGAGCAGGTCGTCGGCCAGTCCGCTGTCATTGACGTACACGCGCACCTCGTCGGTGTGGCCGTGGCATCCGGCCGAGACATTGCTGATGCCGGCCGCGACGCCGCGGACCGCGCCGGTGGCGTCGACGCGCGCGACCGTCGGGTTCTGGCTGGACCATTCGATATTGCAGAGCACCTCGGTGCCGTCGGATCGGCGCGCGGTCGCCTCCAAATCGAGGGAGTCGCCGACGCCGAGCACCTGGTTGCCCGCCGGGGTCACCACGACCTCGGCGATGTCGCCAGGATCGACACACGCGTCGCATTCGAGCGTCGAGCCGCAGCCATCGTCGACGCTCCCGCAGGCCGACAATTCCTCGCAGGTATATCGGACACATACGTCGGTGTCTTGCGCGTCCGCTCCCGCGTCCTGCTGACTGTCTACGTCACTGGCGTCGGCATCTTCGCTCGGCGGCCCATCGAGGTGACCGGTGTCCGGCGTACCTGCCTCGCCACTCAGCCCCGCGTCCGCGCCGGGCAATTCTGCCTCGGCGCAACCGGCCAGTGGCACGAGCGAGAGTGCGGCGAAGAGCAGCGTTGTGGCGGCGAAGGCGTGCATAGTCATGTTCAACAAGCCCGAGGTGCTTAATCAGCGTGGCCCAAGTGTATCTGAAGCGGCGGCCGAATCCCAACCTCATGCTGATCTCAGGCTGCACTCGAGCCAGTCGGCCGTCGCCAGCTCAGTCGGCGCGATGGTCGCATCGTTCGATTCAGTTCATCGAGCCGCTTCGACATCACCACGCACAAGCGATACAATCAACCCGAACGAGTTCAGGAGGTAATGCGTTTCTCGATGAGATGCCCCCCGGCATCACACGGCGCTATTTGGGGCTTTGATGGGGATGTCACAGATCGTATCTCGCTCTATATTTTGGCGGTCGATCATTCTATTCGCGGCGGCGTTTGCGCTCTCGTGCTCCGACGGCGATCCGAATCCGACCCATTGCGGCGACGATCAAATTCGCGATGACGATGGCGAATGCGTCGCCTCGCATGAATGCACGCCTCCATGTGTCAGAGGCGTGTGCGGCGCCGGCGGCGAGTGCGTCAATCCTGACGACTGCGCCACCCCAGAGGCGCGCTGCCTGGAGGGCTTCTTATGCAATGAAGGCACCTGCGAGCGCGACCTGTGCGCCGCCGGCCAGGTCGAGTGCGAGCGCGGCGTATGCGCGCCTCTAAGCGGCGATTGCGTCGACGCCGATTCATGCACCGAGTCCGCCCAATGTCTGAGCGGGAAGCGCTGCCTCGATGGGGCTTGCACCCCGGACGAAGAGCTGTGCGGCGCCGGTGGTTGCCCGGGCGGCCAGATTTGCGACTTCGACGAGCAGGCGCTGGCGGCCGAATGCATCGAGCCGACCCCCTGCTCGACCTCCGTCGACTGTCTCGACGACCGCGTGTGCGCCGGGCGACATTGCCTCAGCGCCCCGGCCTGCGAGCCCGACGCCCTCGAGCCGAACGATACGGCCGCCGAGGCTACTGCCTTCGAGAACTTGGCCCACGTTGGAGCACTCTCGGCGACGTTGTGCGCCGAGGACCGCGACATCTACACCCTCGAGATGCCACGCATCACGGATGCGGTGCAGCGGCGAGAGATCCACGTCGCGCTCGACTTTCCGCTCCGCGAGGTCGGCCTGGGCGAAATCGAAGTCGAGCTCATCGACCCCGATGGGCAGCGCCTCGCCGAAGCACGCACCGCCGACGGGCACCTCAACTTTACCCACCAACTCGGGCTGCCAGACGAGGGCAGCTTCCAGATCGTCGTCGACGCCGCCGAGCCGATCGCCGAGACCGGGCTTCACTACACGCTTTTTGCGAGCGTCCAGCCGCGCTCGACCGGCCAACGCTGCGAGGAGGCCACCGCGCTCGGTGTCGGCCAAACCGTCACCGGAGACACCTCCCAGTCCAGCCCCGGGCCGCCCCACAGCCGCTGTACGGTAGAGTCTTCGGGCGGCGTCGACGTCTATGCCGTCGATGTCGCCGAGAAGACGCATCTGACGGCCAAGCTCACCGCCTCCGAAGGTGGCCGCTTCGCCCTGGCCTTTCGCTCGGAGTGCAGACGCGCCGACACCGAGTCGGCCTGCGCTGTGATCGAAGCGCCGTTCCAGCACACCCTCGAGAGTCAAGTGGTCGAGCCGGGCCGCTACTTTCTGATCGTGCAGAGCCCGACGCGAGACGACCAGGGCAGCTATACGTTGAGCCTGTCCTCGTCGTCGGCGCGATGCACGGCGGCCGACGATAGCTGCACCGACGCCGGCACCTCGCAAATCTGCAATAGCGACGGCAGCAACCTCGAGACGCGAGTGTGTGACGATGGATGTCAGCCGCACACCGGCCGTTGTGCGCCGCGCGCCGCCGAGACCTGCGAGAGCGCACCACGAGTCACCGAGACCTCGACCTTCGACATCGATTGGTCGGCGCTCGACGGCGACTATGAGATTCGCGACGAGCAGTGCGTTCCAGTCTTCGGCGGCTCGACGCAGACCGACGGCGCCGACGCGGCGTATCGCGTCGCGCTGCCACCGGATCACGCGATGCACGCCGAGCTTCACGCTGAGGACGCCCGAGATGTCGCGCTGTACCTGTTATCGGACTGCATCGATCCCGATCGGCGCTGCATCGACGGCGCTAATGAGGACGCCGAGGGCCCCGAGGAGCTCACCTATTGGAGCGGCGAGGACGCCTCGGAGACGTTGTACCTCATCGCCGACTCCATCGCCGGTACGCGCGGCCAGGCCGAATTGGACATCACCATCGAACCGGTCATCTGCGACTCTTGGGAAGCTCGATGCGACGGCGACGATCTGCAGAAGTGCAACGCGCTCCGGACCGACTTCGAGACCATCGCGACCTGCGAATTTGGCTGCGCCGATACCGCTTGCAGCCCGCCGCCGGGCGACCGGTGCGACCGCCCGCATCCGCTGGGCGACGGCGACAGCCACACCGGCGACTTCGACACCTACTCGTCCCGATATGACAGCAACCTGGGCGCCTGCTCGAACGGCCTGCCCGGCGAAGACTCGCTGCACGAGGGGCCGGATGCGTTCTTCTCGGTTCAACTCGACGAGGGCGACATGCTCGAGGCGACGCTGACCACCGACGCCGAACACGCCAGCCTCTATGTGGTCGAGGACTGCTCCGACGCTCTCTACGACGAGTGCCTGTGGGGAGCAGACGACACCGACACGCTCGAATTCTGGGCGCCGCGCACCGGCCGGTACTTGCTGGTCGTCGACACCGCCGAGGCCTCCGCCACCGGCACCTTCGAGATCGCCGTCGACATCGACCCGGACGCGGCCGTCTGTCAGCCCGGCGGCGCGCATTGTGACGCCTCGACCGGCGAGTTGGTCCAATGCAACTCCGACGGCAGCAGCGAGCGGTATCGCTACGCCTGCCAGGCCGGCTGCAGCGACGGCCTCTGCTCCTTGCCCTCCCAATCCCACAATACATGCCAGGACGCGCTCGACCTGAGCGGCGGGGCCCGCCTGATCGACGATCTGAATAATTACACCAATGATTTTCAGAATGCCCATCTGGAGGATGGGCCCGACGCGGTCTACCGCTTCGACCTGGCCGCCGACGACGTGCTCGACATCTCGCTCGAGAAGTCTGCCTTTAACGCTACGATGTACCTGGTCAGCGAGTGCGGTGACCTGCCCGATGATTTCATCTGGAGCGACAGATCCTATGCGTCCTGGGATGAGCCGCATTTTCGCTACCACGCCGACAGCGCCGAGACCGTCTACCTGATCGTCGACTCGCAGAGTTCCTCGTACCCGCGAGATCGAGAATTCTTGCTCGACGCCCGCGTCCAGGCGTCGAATTGCTCGAGCGGCGACTTTGTCTGCGACGGCTCGAGCGAGCTTCTACAATGCAACCAGGGGCTCTTCGACGTCTATCCGTGTGGTCCCGGCGGCTGCGCCGACGACAAATGCGTCACGCCCACCGGCGATATCTGCTACGACGCCATCGAGGCCGCCGACGGCGACCGATTCACCGGCACCTTCGACGGCACCGACAACCTGGCGATTGCGCCGACCCAGGCCGGCGAATGCCTCTCGTCCGGCACCAGCGGCTGGGGCAATGACACGTTTTACCGAGTCGACCTGCAGCCCGGCGATCTGCTCGAGGTCACCCTTCACAACGCCGGGACGCGCACGGATCTGTATTTCGTCGAGGATTGCAACGTCGGCGATAGCTGCACGCCCGGCCTGGTCGGCGGCACATTCGCGGGAAGCGGCACTGCACACTATTATTCTGAAGACGGCGGGCCCATCTACGCGGTCGTCGACGGACAAGCCAGCGGCAACCTGCATATCGGATTCGAGGTCGAATTCGACGTCACCTCGGGGGCGGCGTGCCGGCCCTCGAAGCCCTGGTGCCAAGACGCGACCACCGTGGCGATGTGCAACGAAGACGGCACCGCCGTCACCTCCAGCACGAGCTGCCCGGGCCAATGCGCCCGCGGCGGCTGTATTGCCGACCCGAGCCAGTCCGATAGTTGCGCCACCGCCCCGCTTGTCGACGACGGCTTCTCGACCTACCTCGACTTCGACGATTTCACCGACGACTTCACGGTGTCGGATGCGGCCTGCACCACCGACGAGTTCGACGGCAATGACGCCTTCTATAGGATCGACGTCGACGACGGCGAGGTGCTGCACGTGCGCGCAACCGGGCTGGGCGCTGACCCGGCCATCGCCGTCATCGAGGACTGCTCGTCGCCCGAGGCGAGCTGCGTCGCGGGCAGCTACGACGATCAGTTTATCGACGGACGCGACGTCTTCTACGCGCCCTCGGCCTCCACCACGCTCACCGTCGTCGTCGACGGTGGCAGCCCGGCCTCGATCTCCATGGAGACGCTGCCCACCCAGTGCAGCCCCGGCGCTCGCCAATGTAGCGCCGACGGCAGCGGCATCGAGATCTGCACCGAGTACCGGCGCTGGCGCACGGCTCCCTGTCTGACGGGCTGTGCCCAGGGTTCTTGTACTTACAAAAGTGGCGAATATTGCGAAGACGCCATCGAGATCCACAACTCCCAGACGGTCTTCGCCGATCTGGGCGAGTTTAGCGATGATATCAGAGTCTCCAAAGAGGCGTGCGGCACCACCTTCCGGTCCGGCCGCGACATTGTGTACGCAGTGCCGCTGGCCGCCGGTCAGGTGTTGCGCGCCCGGCTCATCGGCCAGCACAAAAATCTGTATGTGCTCGACGATTGCGGCCAGCACCCCGGCCGCTCGTGTGTCGAGAAGGCCGGCGACGACCAGACGGTGCAGGTCATGGCCGACCAATCGCAGACCTACTATGTCGTCGCCGAGCGCAGTTATGAAAACAGCAACGACCGGATCGGCGTCGAGTTCGACATCACCTCAGCCGCGGCTTGTCCGCCCGGCAGCCACACTTGCGATGCGGCGACCTCCACGCTGGAGTTCTGCGCCGACGACGGCTCGGGTGTGACCCGAACCGAGACCTGCCCGCTGGGCTGCGACGGCGATCAATGCGCGGCACCATCGACGCCAAATTCTCAATGTGCGGACGCGCTCGACGTCGACGACGGTGTCGTAATTCGCGACGATCTCTCGCGGTTTAGCGCCGATTTTGACCCTGCCGGGTCGTGCGGCGTCAGCGACGCGGACGGCTCGGATGCCGTCTACGCGGTCGACCTCCAGGCCGGCGAGGCCGTCGAGGCAACCCTGACGACTCTGGCCAACTATTCGGCGTTGCCTCGACTATTCATCGCCACCGACTGCGGCGACGTGGCGAACTCGTGTGTGGCGGGTGCAGCGCCCAGCGACGGAGTTGCCCGCACAGGTTATCTGGCCAGCAGCGATGAAACCGTCTACATCGTGGCCGATTACAACGCTTCGTACAGCCGGTTCGACTACGAACTCGACATCGACGTACGCGCCTCCGAGTGCACACCGGGCCAATCGAGCTGCCCGGACGCCTCGACCGCCCGGTCCTGCACCGCCTGGGGGCTCTACGAGACCGAGTCGTGCCGATTCGGCTGCAGCGCCGGAAGCTGCAATCCGCCGGCCGACGACACCTGCTCGGGCGCCACGGTGGTCCCGCGTGACGACTCGGTGCATACCCACACGATCGCCATGGACGACTATACCGACGACTATAATCCGATCCTGGGCTCCGGTGGCGAGTGCGTCAGGCGCGACATGGGAGGCACCGACGCGGTCTTCGAGCTCGAGGTCCAGGCCGGCGACCTGTTCAGCGTAAGCTGGCCCGCGTGGGCCGGCGTCACCGGCTGGCTGGCCTCCGATTGCCCGCAGCCCCACGATCATTGCGTCGCCACCGCCGACAATAGCGGCGCCTTCGAGCATGTCTTCGAGACCAGCGGCACCTATTGGTTCATCCTGGACAACAGCTTGACCTCGCCGCCGTCCAAGCCCTTCGAGCTCGATCTGAGGCTCGCGCCACAAATTTGTGTGCCGGGCACCCGGAGCTGCAGCTCGGATTCCCCGCTGCTCAGTTATTGCGACGGCCTCGGCACAGAGTGGAAGGACTACGCCTGCGACGGCGGCTGCGACGACTCCGGATCGATCGCCAAGTGCAACCAGCCGCGCGGCGAGCGCTGCGTCGACGCCATCGACGCCACCGGCGGAGGCGTCTTCGACATCGAGCTCGCCGGCTTCGACAGCAACCTCGGCTCCACCGAGGTTCCCTGCGCGATCAGCTCGTCGATATATACGGCGCCAGGCGGCGACGCGTTTTATCGCGTCGACCTGCAGGCCGGCGAGCGCCTCGACGCCACAGTCACCCCGCATGCCACCGGGGAGGCGATCGTTTACCTGCTCGACGACTGCATGATCGGCGACCCTCAGCTCGACGACCATTGTCAGGCCGGCGCGCAGAGCCAGGGGCAGGGCACGCCTGCCACGCTCGACTGGACGGCGCCGTCGGATACCAGCGTCTACCTGGTCGTCGACACCGACGACGACGTCGCGGCTGGCACACCCTGGACGCTCGACCTTCAGGTTCAGTGAGTAGGAATTGGATGGGAGTAGACATTGAATGGACCGCAAAAAACCGTTTCGAAATTGCGGTGCTCGGAAGGCTGTTATACGAAGTGTCGTCGCCGAGCCTCAGCCCGGCCGAGTCTTCAGGAGTCTGCCATCGCCGCCCGAAACGATATACCGAGCCAATGCCCCGACTGCGGGGGTGAGCACGTACGCAAGAAGCGCTCGTTATTTGGCGTGATCTTCGGCTGGTTGTTGATCATGGTGGGCTTCTTGGCCTTCTTTCCCACCCTCGGGGTGAGCTTCATCGCGGCGGTTTTCGGGGTCTTTTTGATGGTCCCCAGACACCGCTGCTCCGATTGCGGCTGGAACCGACGCACGCACTAAGTACAAGCGCGTAAGTCTTGTGGATAACGAGAAGCTCGAGACACTCGATG